>JAJAZD010000293.1 GCA_026785945.1 Pseudonocardia sp.
CGACAAAGCGGCCCGAGCGGCCCCAGCGAGTGGATACCGTCCACACCGACCGGCCCTTGGAGGTACCCGTGCCCGCCGCCCGACCCACCGCCGTCCTGCGCGTCGAGCCACACATGCTCCCCGGACTCATCGCCGCCTACAGACGTGCCGCCGAGGAGATGGGGACACTGCTCGAGGACGTCAGCCGGCGCGGACGCATCGAGGTGCCCTGGACCCAGGACCCCGTGAGCGTCGCCATGACCGAGCACTACAACCACGTCGTCATGGACGGTGAGTACTCCACGTACGCGGCACTGCGCCAATACGAGCAGGAACTCCTCCACATCGTCGAAGCCCTGACGCAGATGGATACCGACTACCGCCGCACCGAGGACGCCACCGCGTCGCAGTTCCAGCAACTGTGACCCGCTGCTCCGGGCGCGCCGCTGGCGTTCGCCGCGCAGGAAGGTGATCTCACCGCGACTGATTCGCACGCACACCCCGACTCACGCGCACGGAAACCCCGACTCGCGGGTCAGCGGAAGGCCAGGACGGAGGCCGTGAATCCGTGGAGGTGGTTGCGCCCGCCGACCGGGCCGATCTCCCCGGCGGCGAAGAAGCCGGCGACGCCGTCGGCGCCGAGGGTGTCGCGGACGACCCGGACGTCGTGGTCGGCGCTGGGGAACATGGCGGTGCCGCGCCCGTTGCAGGAGAACAGCAGAGCCCCGCGAGCCGGGTGGTCATGACCGCCCAGGAGCTCGGTCAGGTCCTCGCCCGCACCGGCGGCGTCACGCACCTGAAAGCGCACCGTCTGCCCGATCTGGACGACGTCGCCGACGGCCACCGCGCCCGTGCTCTCGTCGGCACCGACGACTCCGCGGATCAGGAAGTCACCCCGCCCGTGGTCCTCGGCGTACTCGTCCATCGCGATGCCCAGGTGCAGTCCGCGCTTGGCCAGCGCCTGGTCGGCAGGGGGGAGTGCCGTGACGATCTCGACAAGTCGCGTGTACGCCGGTGATCCGGCCAGCTCCAACAGCAGGTTGCCCTCCACCCGCGTGACGGCCATCGGCGGCCCGATCGGGCGACACCCCTGGCTGACGATGGTGCGGGCGACCACCTCGCCGCCGAGCACCACCCCGACGCCGCCCCGCGTCAGCACCTCGCCATCGACGAACAACCGGTTCGCGCCAGGGCCTCCAGCGGCCCCGGCCAACCCGCCGACCAGCGGGAACCCGGGCACCGTCGTGTTGCAGTGATCGAGGAACCCGCCCACGGGGAACGAGTACGGGTCGACGAGCATCGCTGCGACGCGGTCGTCGGACGACAGGCGTGGCAGCCCGCCGACCTGGACGGCCCCCTCGCCGCCGCGTTCGGCGGTGAGCCGGAACGGTCGAACCCTCGTGCCGGGCAGGACCGCGGCCCACGCCGCGACCGCCGGACCGCGTTCCTGGCCCCGTCCGTCGCCGATCACCCCAGCCGCGGTGGCTCCGATGGCGACCCGGGCCCCGGCCATCTGCATGGCGCGCCTCCCAGCCGCGGCGGAGCGCTCCGGATCGTGGCCGATGCCGGGCGCGACGAAGACGCAGAACAGGTCGGGCGTGGCGCCGTCGAGTCCGGCGAGCGCCTGCGCGACGGCCACCTCGGCGGCGCCCTCGAGGTCGGGCCCGACGGCCAGACCGTCGCCGAACAGGCGGCCTGCAGGCGCCTCGCCGACCGTCACTCTCCTGAGCTGCTCACCGTCCACGCGAACCTCGCCTTCCGCCGCGCCGATCAGGCCGATTCGGCACCGCCCGGCGCCGTCACCCCATCGTCGCAGGACGGTGCGGGTACGGCCACCGTGTGCGACCGACGGCGACGTCGCGGCCGTGATCAGCGGGGCGGGAGGCCGCCGGCCGCGCGCAGGAGCAGGTGCATGCCGGTGTCGGTGGCGCGTTCCCGGATGTCGGCCCGGGAGCCGGGAAGAACCCGGTCACGCGCCAGCAGCGTGCCGTCCGACGTCGTCACGCAGAAGCAGACGTAGCCGACCGGCTTGGCCTCGGTACCCCCGCCGGGGCCGGCGACGCCGGTGATGCCGATGCCGATGTCGGCGCCGAACCGGGTGCGGGCGCCGTCGGCCAGTGCGCGCGCCACCTCCGGAGACACGGCTCCGTGCTCGACGACCAGCTCGGTGGGCACGTCGAGCAGCGCGGTCTTCGCCTCGTTCGAGTACGCCACCACGCCGCCGGCCACATAGGCGGAGGACCCCGCCAGATCGACGAGCCGCGCGGCGAGCATCCCGCCCGTGCACGACTCACCGGTCGCGACCGTCACGCCACGGGCGGTCAGGACCCGGGCCAGCAGCTCGTCGGTGCTGGTGCCGTCCACGCTGACCAGGTGCTTCGCGTGCCGGGCCGCGAGCTGGGCGTGCAGCTCGTCGGCGATGCCGGACGCTTCCGGGCGGGGCCGCAGGTCGACCTCGAGCTCCGAGCGGCGCAGGCACGTCGTCACCTCGACCGCCGAGAGGTCCCGGCCGGCTCCGATGTCACGCAGCGTCGCGGCGATCTCGGACTCGGGCAGCCCGAAGAAGCGCAGCGACCGTGCGCCGGGCGACGGCACCCCGGCCAGCAGCTCCCGCACCGGCTCGGTGTCGAGCACGGCGGGCCACATGCCCTGCAGCTCACGCGGCGGGCCGGGAAGCACCACGACCAGCGGGCCACCGGGCCGCGACACGACCAGACCGGGTGCGGTGCCGACCGGTGCGAGCGCGACGGCACCGCGGGGCACCATCGCCTGCTTGCGGTTGGCCTCCTCCAGCGCGGGTCCGCCGAACCCGGTGCGGGACGCCCAACCGGCCAGGATGTCGGCGATGTGCGCGCGCATCCCCTCGTCGAGCTCCAGCGGAGCGCCCGCGAATGACGCCACCACCTCCGCGGTCAGGTCGTCGGCGGTGGGGCCGAGCCCGCCGCTGGTGACGACGAGCGTTGCACCCGCGTCGGCACCGAAGGCCAGGGCGTCGGCCAGGTCCTCGGGCCGGTCCCCGACGACCAGCACGTGCGCCACCTCGAAGCCCAGCCCCACGAGCTCCCGGGACAGCCACGGGCCGTTGCGATCGGAGATCGTCCCGGTCAGCAGCTCGCTCCCGGTGACGACCACGGCCGCGCGGGGCCGCTCACCTGCGTCCATGGCAGGAACGCTATCCGGTCGTGTACGAGCGGGCCGCGCGGAGGTGTCCCACCTGTTGTGCCTTTCTCAGGGTGACCACAGGCGTTCGGCCCTCCGCCGACGCCGACCGCCGACGAGCTGGACGAACCATACGGTCGGCGCAGTCAGTCCCCCTACCTTGGTGACGGAACGTGCCCGAACTCGCTCGAAAGGCTCAGGTTGTCCCCCTCGACAGCACCACTCGCACCGACCTGGGTCGGTCAGCTGGACCGCCACGAGCCGGTCACCGGCCTCGTCCTCGACGCGCGGTTCGCCGCCGCGCGGCTGCTGGTCACCGCCGGCGCCGCCCCGGTCGGGATGATCGACGTCCCGCTCGTCGGGGGCCGCGCCGCCGCGGCCGACATCCGCCGGGCGCTCGACGGCACCCTCGGCGCACTCCCCGACCCGCCCCGCCCCCCGACGTCCGACGAGCCGGTGACCGTGGTGGTGGCCACCCGTGGCCGGCCGGCGAGCCTGGAGCGCTGCCTGCGTGCGGTGCTCGCCGGGGACCACCCGAACGTGATCGTGCTGGTGGTCGACAACGACCCCGACGACGACCTCACGGCGGCTGCGGTCGAGCGCATCGGCGACCCGCGGGTGCGTTACGTCCGCGAGGAACGGCGTGGCGCGTCGGTCGGGCGCAACCGTGGCCTGCGCGAGGCGCGGACGGTCATCGTCGCCTTCACCGACGACGACACCGAACCCGACCACGGTTGGGCCACCCGCCTGGCCGGGGCGTTCGCGGCCGACCGCGACACGGCCTGCGTGAGCGGGCCGGTCCTCGCCGCGCGCCTGGGCACCGTCGAGGAGCTGGCCGCCGACACGGCTCTGGCCTGGGACAAGGGGTTCACGGCCCGGCGCTTCTCGCTCGACGACCCCCCAGGGGACTCCGCGATCTTCCCGTTCTCCCCGGGCCTGTTCGGCATCGGGGCCAACCTCGCCGTGCGTGCCGACGTGGCCCGGGCGGCCGGCGGGTTCGACGAGGCGCTCGGCCCGGGGTCGGCGACCCACGGTGGCGAGGACTGCGAGTTCCTCGTGCGCCTCGTCCTGGCCGGACATGTTCTCCGGTACGAACCGAGTGCCTTCGTCTGGCACCACCACCGGCCCACCGCCGAGGCGCTCCGCACGCAGCTCCGTGGTTACGCCATCGGCCTCGGCGGGTTTCTCACGAAGGTCGCGCTCGACCCGCGGGCGCGCGTCGCGGCCGCTCGCCGGTTGCCCGCGGCGCTCGGGGCACTGCGCCGCATCTCCAGCCGCGAGGCCGACGCGGGCGCCGGCATGCCGTCCGGGGCCGGGCGCGAACGGCTGCGCGGCCTGGCGTCGGGCCCGTGGGCCTACGTGCGGGCCCGTCGCAAGGCCCGTCGGGACGGCGGGCAGGTCCCGCCCCTCATGGTCGGGCCCTCCCGCCCGGGCTGAGATCGCCGGGCCCGGACCACCGCACGCTGTGTTCGCGCCACAGGAGGCGGATGAGGCCCGGGGGCCTTGTTGTGCCCCCCACACGGCGGCCGTAGGGTCTGGTCGATCGGGGTGGCGGTTCGCGCACCGGTCTTCGACGTGACCATCGAGAGGCTGCGCATGAACGACGATCCCTGTGTCGACGGCACAGACGTCGGTGAGATCATCCGTTTCGACGTCATCGACCACGGGCCCGACATCCGGGTGCTCCACGTCGTGGGCGAACTCGACACGCTCACTGCGCCGTTGCTGCAGACACGCCTGCTCGAACAGCAGGCCGAGGTCGGGCACGTCGTCCTGGACCTGTCCGACGTCACGTTCCTCGGCTCGGCGGGGCTGGCCGTGCTGGTCGGCGCGAAGGACGACGCAGACAGTCGCGGCTGCCGCCTGTGGCTCGTGCCCGGCTCGCGCATCGTGAGACGCGCGCTGGAGGCCACCGGCCTGATGCAGCTGTTCACCACCGCCGACGGCGTCCCGGAGGCACTGGAGGCTGCTCGCTGACGGCCCATGGAGGCGTAAGGGTGCCTGGTGGCCCCCGCGGTCTTCAACACCGACGTGGCCGAGCATCTCGGCCAGGCGGGTTCGATTCCCGTCCGCCTCCGTCATGCTCCCCCGAGCGCCCTGCGGTGGAGCAGCCGTCGTCACGGCGTCGGCGGCGTCCAGGTCCCCTCGGTCACGAACCGCTCGAGCGTGGCCGTGTACGGCGCGAGGTCCATGCCCTGCGCCAGCACCCAACCGTCGTCGTAGTAGCTGTGCCGGTAGCGCTCGCCGCCGTCGCAGATGAGGGAGACGATGCTGCCGCGCACACCGTCACCGAGCATGCGGGCGACCAGCTCGCACACACCCCAGAGGTTGGAGCCGGTGGACCCGCCCGCCCACGTGCCGGTGTGCGCCCGCAGGAACCGGGCGGCCGCGATGCTGGCGGCGTCGGGCACGCGCACCATCCGGTCGACCACGCCGGGGACGAAACTGGGCTCGACCCGAGGACGACCGATGCCCTCGATCCGCGACGGAATCCCGGTCGTGTGGTCGGACGTGCCGGTGGCCCAGCCCGTCAGGAACGCGGAGTTCTCGGGGTCGACGACGGCCAGGCGGGTCCGGTGGCGCCGGTAGCGCAGGTAGCGGCCGATCGTGGCGGACGTCCCGCCGGTGCCCGCACCGACCACGATCCACTCCGGCACCGGGTGCGGCTCCAGCGCCATCTGGTCGAAGATCGACACGGCGATGTTGTTGTTGCCCCGCCAGTCCGTGGCGCGCTCCGCGTGGGTGAACTGGTCGATGTAGTGGCCACCGCACTCCTCGGCGAGCCGCTGCGCCTCGCTGTAGACGTCCGGACCGCGGTCCACGAAGTGGCAGCGCCCGCCGTAGCGCTCGATGAGCGTGATCTTCTCCGGGCTCGTCGCGCGCGGCATCACGGCCACGAACGGCACGCCGATCAGCCGTGCGAAGTAGGCCTCCGACACCGCCGTGGAACCCGAACTGGCCTCCACGACCGTCATCCCCTCGCTGACGGACCCGTTGACCAGCGCGTACAGGAACAGCGAGCGCGCCAGCCGGTGCTTGAGGCTGCCGGTCGGGTGGACCGACTCGTCCTTGAAGTAGACCTGCACGTCCCACTTCCGCGGCAGTGGGAACACGTGCAGGTGCGTGTCGGCGGAACGGTTCGCGTCGGCCTCCACCAGCCGGATCGCCTCGTGCACCCAGGACCGGGTGCGGGCGCAGGAGCGGTCGACCGACGAATCCCCGGTCATCGGATCTGCCGGACGGGCAGCTCGTCGCCCCATGTCGTGTCGGCCGTCCAGACGACTGCGTCGAACAGGTTCACGCGGTGTCCTCGGCCTCGGCGTGGCGCCGCCGATCGGCGGAGCTCCGCGGGAACGATCAGCCGCCCGCGATCTCCCATCACCACCGGACACGTCCCACTCATGGAGTGGTTCTAGCACTGGCCCTGCGCTTGTGGGATGCCGCCTCACCGGAGCGTGATGCGGCCGGTGCCCGTCCGGACCCGGCCGACGACCGCCGCCGGCGGACCCAGTGCAGACACCGCCGCCGCCGCCCGCGCCGGATCCGCGCCGAACAGCAGGCCGCCGGAGGTCTGGGCGTCGGCGAGCAGCAGGACGTCCAGCTCGGAGAAACCACCGGTGTCCAGGCTCGGGCCCACCCAGTCGCGGTTGCGCCGCGAGCCACCGGGCAGGGTTCCGCCCGCCGCGAGCGCCCGAGCGCCCGCCAGGACCGGTACCGCGGCCACGTCGATCTCCGCGTCGACGCCCGACGCCGCCGCCATCTTGGACAGGTGCCCGAGCAGCCCGAACCCCGTGACGTCGGTGCAGCCCGTCGCCCCCGCGTCCAGGGCCGCCCGTGCGGCGCCGGCGTTGCTCCCCGTCATCGACGCGACGGCGGCCGCGATCAGGGCATCCGGGGCCGTGCCGGCCTTGATCGCGGTCGTGGCGACGCCGACACCGAGCGCCTTGGTGAGCACGAGGGCGTCACCGTCACGCAGCCCGGCGTTGGTCAGGATGCGGTCGGGGTGCACCTCGCCGACCACGGCCAGCCCGTACTTCGGCTCCGGGTCGTCCACGCTGTGCCCGCCGACCACCGCGAACCCGCTCTCCAGACCGATCTCCGAGCCGCCCGCCAGCACCTCGGACAGCATCGACGTGGGCAGCTCGGAGCTGGGCCACGCCACCAGGTTGAGCGCGAACAGCGGCGTCCCGCCCATCGCGTACACGTCCGACACCGCGTTCTGGGCGGCGATGCGACCCCACGTGCGCGGGTCGTCCACCAGCGGGGTCAGGAAGTCCGTCGTGGCCACCAGCGCGCGGACGGCGTCCAGCCGCCAGACGGCCGCGTCGTCACCGGTCTCGGTGCCGACCAGGAGGTCCGGATGGGTGGGCGGGGTCAGCGTGCGCAGGACCTGCGCGAGCTCGCCGGGGGCGAGCTTGCACGCTCAACCGGCGCCGTGACTGAACTGCGTCAGACGCCGGTAGGACACGCGCCCCACCCTAACGACCGTGCGACGCGGTGAGCCGCACGACGTCGGAGTCGGGACCGGCGATGACGAGCATCGAGAAGCCCGGTTTCGCGGTCGCCGTCGGTCGCACGAGGCCACCCGCACGGCGACACGCGGTGGAACTCCCCCGATCGGGAGAACACGATCTGCGACGTGTCGCTCTTCCCCGCCCAGAACCCCGGCCCGCGCGTCGCACCGGCTGCACCCCCGCTCGACGTCGTCCGCCGCGGATACGACCGCGGTCAGGTCGATGCCGCGCTGCGGGAGCTGCACGATCGCCTCGCCGCCACCGAGACGGCCCGGCAGACCGCCGAGCAGCACGCCAGCGCCACCGAGGCCGAGCTGCGTACCGCCCGCACCACACCCGCCGAGGCCGCGCCGGCGGAAAGCTTCGGGTTCCGTGCGGAGAAGATCCTCCGCCTCGCCGAGCAGGAGGCCGCCGATGTGCGCAGCCGTGCCGCGAAGGAGGCTGCCGCGGTCGTCGAGCGGGCACGGGCCGACGCGGAGCGCCACCGCCACGAGGTGGAGCAGGCGCTGATCTCGCGCTCGGCCGAGCTCGACCACGAGGCGGCCCAGCGCAACGCGGTCCTGCAGGAGCGCGAGCAGCAGGCCGCCGCCACGCTGGCCGCTGCCCGCGAGGATGCGGCCCACGTCGCCGAGGACGCCCGGAGGACGGCCGAGGCGCTGGTCGGCGACGCTCAGAACCGCGTCGAGGAGGTACGCAACCGCAGCGAGCAGGACGGCCGTCGCCGTCGCGAGAACACCGAGCTGGACCTGCGCCGCATCACCGGGGTCCACGAGAGCGTGCGCAGCGAGATGGGCCGGCTGCACACGCTGCTGACCTCCGAGCTGATCCCTCCGGGTGACGGGAAGGGCGCCGCCCGCGGCGCGCGCACGAGCTGACGGCCTGCCAGATCCGGGCCACCGACCTGCCGGCGGGGCGCTGCACGGCCATGCCGACCCTCTCGCCGTCCAAGCCGCCCGGCCGTACCGGTCGTAGAGTTCGCGCATGCCCGACGCCACCACCGACGCCCGCCGGCTGGTGCCGCGCACCGACACCGTGCTGTCCGATCCGCGTGTCGCCGCGGCTGCCGGGCGGCTGGGCAACGTCCTGGTCAAGGCCGCGGTCGTCCGTGCGCAGCACCGGGCCCGCGGTGGCGAGATCACCCCCGACGCCGTCGTCGAGGCGACGCTCGCCTCGCTCCCGGCCACCGCCACGGTGCTGCGACCGGTGCTCAACGCAACGGGCGTGCTGCTGCACACGAACCTCGGGCGCGCCCCGCTCTCCGCCGCCGCCAGGGCTGCCGTCGATCTGGCCGCCGGGACCTGCGACGTCGAGCTGGACCTGCGCACCGGCGGGCGCGGCCCACGCGGCGCGGGCG
>JAJAZD010000294.1 GCA_026785945.1 Pseudonocardia sp.
ACCGCCTGGACCTGCGCACCGGGCGGGGCAAGGTGATCAGCGAGGGTCCCGGCACCCCGTCGGTGGGCGTCGAGGTCGACCGCGGCCGGCTGTTCGTCGCGGGTGGGCCCACGGGTGACGCGCGTGTGGTCGACATCCGCAGCGGTGAGGTGCTGGCGACCTACCCGTTGGGCGGCGGTTTCGTGAACGACGTCGTCGTCACCCGCGAGTGACCTCGTCTACGGCGAGGGCTTCAACGCCAACGGGATCGAGGCCACCCCGGACGGCCGAGGGCTGCTCCTGGTGCAGTCGAGCACGGGCTTGCTGTTCCGCGCCGACCCGGCGTCGGGGGCGACCACCACCGTGGACCTCGGTGGGGAACTGCTCACCAACGGCGACGGCCTGACCCTCGACGGTCGCACCCTCTACGCCGTACAGGACCAGCTCAACACCCTCGCCGTGATCGAGCTGGCCCGCGACGGCAGGAGCGGCCACCGGGCGCCCCCGCGGACACCCCCCCCCCGGGGGCGGGCCCCCCCCCCCCCCCCCGGCGGGCCACCGTCAACCCGGGTAACCCCCCCCGGTTTTGCCCCGTGCCCACCACCGTCGCGCGTGCAGGCAACCGGCTCTACCTGCCGAACGCCCGCTTCGGTACCCCGCCGACGCCGACGACTCCGTATTCCGTCGTGAGCACCCCGGTTCCCCGGTAGTCCCCGTGACAGTCCCGTCGTCACCGGGTGGCGCAGAGTCGACTGATCTCCCTCGGGGCGAGAATGGTGCAGTGACAGGTCGGGTGTTGGTGCTGGGCGGGTCGTGGTTCCTGGGGCGCTGGGTGGTCACGGAGGCGCTGCGCGCGGGGTGGCCGGTGACGACGTTCCGGCGGGGAGTGTCCGGGTCGGATGTTCCGGGTGCGGAGGTGGTGCGCGGGGATCGGACATCGGCGGGCGACCTGGAGCGGCTGGCGGCCGCGGGCCCATGGGACCTGGTGGTGGACACCTCGGGATACGTGCAGCGCGAGGTGGGGCGGGTGGCGCGGGCGCTACAGCCGGTGGCAGGGCGATTCGTGTTCGTGTCGTCGGTGTCGGCGTACACCGGCTGGCCGGTGGAGCCGCTGACGGAGACGTCGGCGGTGCTCGACTGCCCGCCGGACGCGGACGGCGACTTCGGGTTCGACGGGGATCCGGGGCCGTCGGTGTACGGGTTCACGAAGGCTGGCTGCGAGCGTGCGGTGTCTGAGGTGTTCGGGTCGGAGCGCACGACGGTGCTGCGGCCGGGAGTGATCCTCGGACCGTGGGAGTACGTGGGCCGGCTGCCGTGGTGGTTGGGGCGGATGGCGCGGGGAGGACGGGTGCTGGCGCCGGGGGCGCCGTCGCGGTCGATCCAACCTGTCGACGTGCGCGACGTGGCCCGGTTCGCGCTGAAGGGTCCGGCTGGGGTGTTCAACCTGACCGGGGTGAGTTCGACGATGGAGGAGTTCCTGCGGGGGTGCGCGGACACGGTGGGCGCGGGGACGGCGGGTCCGTCGGTTGAGCTGTCGTGGGTGACCGACGAGCAGTGGCTGGTGGCGCAGGGGGTGGAGCAGTGGACCGAGCTGCCGCTGTGGCGCACCTATCGGGGTGCATGGGCGGTGAGCGCGGCGTCGGCGGTTGCGGCGGGATTCACCCAGCGGGGCCTGCGGGCGACGCTGGCCGACACGTGGGAGTGGCTGCGCGCGGGTCAGGCCGGGGTCGGGCACCAGCGAGCCGGGGAGCAGGGCATCGCGGCGGAGAAGGAGGCCGCGGTGCTCGGGATCTGGGATGCCCGGGAGCGCGATCACTGCGGATAGCGTTTCCCCAGGTTGCCCGCCTGCGTACCGAACCTATCGCGGCCACTTTGCGCAGAAGGTCAGTTCGGTGGTGCCGGTCGACGTGGTGTCGAATCCTGACGCTCGGACGCATCGGTCGATTTCGTCGATTGACCAGAATCGGCGGCACATCGAGTCGTGCTCGGCTCGACCGTTGCTGAAACGCCAGGTCCGCCGGGTGCTGAGTAGCGACTCGGCGGGGTTCCACTCGGAGACGGTGTCCACGGTCGCGGGTCCGAGGCTCGTGGCGATGTCGCTGGTGGTGCTGCAGTCGCGTCCAGCGCCGATGACCGTGGCGACTGCGAGCAGGGTGCCGGGGTGGCTGTGTGCGGCGGCGGTGGTGAACGCTGCGGCGAGTTCGGGTTCGGTGTGCAGGTACGACAGGGTGTTCCCGACGCAGACGACGAGGTCGAAGGTGGAGCCGAGGCGGACGGTTCGGAGGTCGGCGACCTCCAGCCGGAGGGCGGGGTGCTCGGTGCGGGCCCAGTCGATGAGGTCGGGTTGCACGTCGATTCCGGCGCCGGTGATGCCGTGGCGGAACAGCTCGCCGAGTAGGCGAGCGGTGCCGCATCCGAGATCGAGCACCGACAGTGCTGGGTTGTTCTCACGTGCCGCAACGTCGCGGATGTCGCCGGCAAGGGAGTCCTCGGTGAGAAACTCGTCGTAAAAGGCGGGCTCGCGATAGGCGAGATTGTTCCGGGTCAGCGATTCGGCATCGATGGTGCGCATAGAAGGTTTCCTTCCGCCGCGACGGGGGACATGGTGGTCATACTCCGCACGCCGATGTCGAGGGCGAGCATGTCGTAGAGCAGCGGTGGGAGCGCGTGCCCGTCATTGGCTTGCCGGTGCAGGGTCTCCACCGCGGCGCGGCGGACGAACCCACTGGCGATGAGGACCGAGTCGTCAAGCATGTCGGCGAGCAGCGCCGGTGCGTGGCGGCCCAGCGCGACGCGCATGGTGGCGGCGAACGACTCGGGCCGCATCGGGTGGGTGACCGTGCGCCTGAGGCCCACGCGCGCGAGCCGCTGGCGCAGAAGATCCTTGCCGGTGCGCCACTCGATGGGCAGGGAACGGCCGAACCGGGACAACTCCGGGGAAGCGAACGGCGCGATCGGCCACAACCCGGCGCGCAAGTAGGTGGGGTTCCGGGCGGCGAACACGACAAGGGTGGGCAGCGCGACCGCGGTCACGGGCGAACATGCGGCGTCGACGTCGGTCAGCGCGTCCCGTGCGCGGCTGTCCAGCCACGAGGGCGTGTGCGGCGGCCGCGTATCGCTCTGTCGCTCGTCGGGGGCGAGGCCCATGATCTCGTCGCCGCCAAATCCGGTGAACACCACTCGGCCTCCGGCCGCATACATCGCGGTCCGCAGCATGTCGAACGCCTCCTGGTAGACGTCGCCGTCGGCGTAGTGCGGGCGTTGCGGGCTGCGTGGTCCGCCCGGAGCGAGTGGGAGGTGATCGGCAGCCGCGATCGTGACATCGCGTAGCCCGAGGTGTTCGACGATCTCGCGGCGCCGCTCGATCCGCGCGCGCCCGGTTCGCCCTCCTACGATCAACCCGCCCGACAGCACGCGGCCGTCGGCGCGCAGCGCGACGGTGAGGGCGACGTTGGCCGAGTCGAGGCCGCCGGACACCTCCACGGCGACCGCGCCGCGGTGCCGCTCGCACGTCTCGGCGATCGGCCGGTCCAGCAGCGCCCCGAGATGGCTGACCGGATCGCCGCCCGGGCGTAGCCGACGGGGCCGGACCACGTGAGCCACCGGGTATGGGTAGCGCACTGACAGCCCGGCGGCGCGGGTCCAGTTGATCACGGTGCCTGCGGTGAGTCGGGTGATCGTCGCGAACAGGGTGTCGGAGGAGTAGCGGTGTCGCCGGGTCAGCAACCGGGCTACGACCATTGGGGAGAGGGCGTCGGCGTGCGCGAAGGGTTCGAGATCGACGGGGTCCCACGAACCGACCAGGCCGGTGCCGTCGGCGGCGAGGTAGAGCGGCGCGGTTCCGCCGGTCCCGGCCCGAAGCGCGATCGAGCCGTCCGAACCGAGCTGAATCTGTGTCGAGTCACCGCCGGGCCGGTCCTCCCGAACATGAACGATCGTTGCGCCCGCTTCCCGCGTCGCCGTCGCGGTCAGGATCGGGAACGGCAACGGGGTGATCCAACTCGACCCCGACATCCACGAAGGGTCTGTCCATGACCACGACCCGGACACGTCATCGGCGTGGATGTGGAACCGCAGCATGGGTCCTGTTTCATTCGTTGTCGTCATGCCGCGCGCAGGTAGGTCCAGGGACCTACCTGCGCCGTTGGGAGCTGGTCAGGGATTGCAGTGGTCGCCGTTGGAGTCCTGGTGGCCGGGCATCTTGCGCCCGTACTCCATCCCGACCGGCGGCACGTCGAGCATCACGTCGCCCTCGAAAATGTCGTCGAGAATCATCTGAGATCACCTCCTCTCACATTTCGTGTATCCCGGACTCGCATGCCGGTCGCCTCGATACGAGCCACGAAATGATCGGCTCGGCCGATGCCGGACGGCGTTCGGTGGAGCACGCCATCGACGCGGCCGGCGCGCTGGACCCGTCGGTGATGGAGCACCTGCACGCGGCGACCCGCGCCGCTGCGCATGCCTACCTGACGACCCCGCCGCTGGAGCTGCTCACCGGTCTCGTCGCACTGCGCGACACCGTGTACGCGCAGCTTGATCGAACCCATAAGCCTCGCCAGCAAGCCGAGCTGTACCTGCTCGCCGGACAGGTTTCCGGGTTGCTGTCCTCGGTGTCGTTCGACCTCGGACACCCGGGGGTCGCCGAGGAACTCGCCCGCGCCGCCCACACCTACGGCTCGGTCATCGACCACCCGTCGCTGTGCGCGTGGGCGCGAGCCCTCCAGGTCACCGTCGCGTTCTGGAGCGGGCAACCACGCCGGGCCGTCGCCATCGCCGAAGCCGCCCTCCTTGCGGCCCCTTCCGGCACTGCCCGGGTCCGGCTCCACGCCACCCACGCCCGCGCGCTCGCCCTCGTCGGCGCTCGCGACGAGGTTGTCACCGAACTCGCCGCCGCTGCTGACCAGCTTGACCATGTCGGGGACGACGAGTTCCTCGACGGCACCGGCGGCGAACTCGCCTTCGACCGTTCCCGGCACGCGTTGTGCGTCAGTTCCGCCTACGTCGCCCTCGGCGACGGCGTTCGCGCCGAGTCCGCCGCTGCCGACGCGCTCGACATCTTCGCCGCCCTCCCCGACCCCCAACGCTGGGGCTCCGGCGTCGTGTCCGCCGCCGTCGACCTCGCCACCGCACGCGCTATGCGCGGCGACCTCGCCGGAACCGAGACCGCCCTCGAAGACGTCCTCACCCTTCCCACGGCGAACGCACCGAGGCCGTGTCCCTGCGCCTGCACGGTCTCGGCCGCATCCTCGGCGCCGCCCGCTACCGAGGCGCCGTCGAAGCCGGCC
>JAJAZD010000295.1 GCA_026785945.1 Pseudonocardia sp.
ACCGCCTGGACCTGCGCACCGGGCGGGGCAAGGTGATCAGCGAGGGTCCCGGCACCCCGTCGGTGGGCGTCGAGGTCGACCGCGGCCGGCTGTTCGTCGCGGGTGGGCCCACGGGTGACGCGCGTGTGGTCGACATCCGCACCGGTGAGGTGCTGGCGACCTACCCGCTGGGCGGCGGTTTCGTGAACGACGTGGCCGTCACCCGCGACGCGGCGTGGTTCAGCGACTCGGTCCGGCCCGTGATCCACAAGCTGCCGCTCGGCCGTGGTGGCGCGCTGCCCGACCCAGCCGATGCGGTGAGCGTGCCGATCACGGGTGACCTCGTCTACGGCGAGGGCTTCAACGCCAACGGGATCGAGGCCACCCCGGACGGCCGAGGGCTGCTCCTGGTGCAGTCGAGCACGGGCCTGCTGTTCCGCGCCGACCCGGCGTCGGGCGCGACCACCACCGTGGACCTCGGTGGGGAGCTGCTCACCAACGGTGACGGCCTGACCCTCGACGGTCGCACCCTCTACGCCGTACAGAACCAGCTCAGCACCCTCGCCGTGATCGAGCTGGCCCGTGACGGCAGGAGCGGCCACGTCACCCAGCGGATCACCGACCCGCTGTTCGACGTGCCCACCACCGTCGCGCGTGCAGGCGGCCGGCTCTACCTGCCGAACGCCCGCTTCGGTACCCGCCGACGCCGACCACTTCGTACTCCGTCGTGAGCATCCCGGTTCCCCGGTAGTCCCCGTGACAGCCCCGTCGACACCGGGTGGCGCGGAGTCGAGCGATCTCCCTCGGGGCGAGAATGGTGCAGTGACAGGTCGGGTGTTGGTGCTGGGCGGGTCGTGGTTCCTGGGGCGCTGGGTGGTCACGGAGGCGCTGCGCGCGGGGTGGCCGGTGACGACGTTCCGGCGGGAGAGTGTTCGGGTCTGATGTTGGTGCGTGTCGCGCTTGAGGCACGACAGCTCTTCGTGTCTTGTTCGGTGTTCTCAGGCATCGAGCAAGGACGGTCGAAGAGCTGTTGCGGTTCAAGGCTATGACAGGGTTGGACGGAAACGTTCAAGGACTCGGTCCTGTCCGACCTCGGCGCCCGCGCGGACGGGTCGGCGATCATCGTGCACGACCGCTACCAGAACTATGACTCCGCGGTGCTCGGGACACTGACCCACCAACTGTGCACGGCGCCCACCTGCTGCGCGACCTCGACGCCGCGGCGCAGGTCTACCCCGATCAGGTGTGGCCCGTCCAGATCGCCACCGCGCTGCGCTCGCTGATCCACCACACCAACCTCGCCCGCGACCACGGTCTCGACACCATCCCCGGCGACATCCGTACCGCGCTGCTGTCCCGGTTCCGCCACGGTGTGCTGGTCGGGCTGTCACACACCCGCCACCACGGGGACCGCCCCGGGGAGAACAAGGCCCGTAACCTGCTCGAAGTCCTGCGCGACCGCGCGGGCGTCGTACTGCGCTTCGCCCACGACCTAGCCGTGCCCACCCACCTCGAACCGGGCCGAGCGTGATCTGCGCCCGGTCAAGGTCCAACAGAACACCCCTCCCCGACCCCCAACGCTAGGGCTCCGGCGCCGTGTCCGCCGCCGTCGACCTCGCCGCCGCCCGAGCCCTACGCGGCGACCTCCCCGGAACCGAGACCGCCCTCGACGACGTCCTCACCCTCCCCACGGCGAACGCACCGAAGCCGTGTCCCTGCGCCTGCACGGTCTCGGCCGCATCCTCGGCGGCGCCCGCTACCGAGGCGCCGTCGAAGCCGGCCGCCTCGGCGGCCGAATCGAGGAGTTCACCGCCGCCAGCCTCGGCCGCACCACCGCTCACCCGGCCATCGGCCCGTCATGATCGGCGACGTCGAGTCCGAACTCGTGATCAACGAAGAAGCCACGCTTCGTGGGGTTCCGCGAGGGTGTCGGGCGGGCCGTCGTCCTGGCTGTGGTGCGGGCCCGCGCGGGGAGCAGGGGGGCGGTAGTCGTGGCCCGTGGGAGCAGCGACCGTCACCGTCAGTTCATCACCGCGCTGCGCTCCATGGCGTGCTCGACGAGGGCGACGAGCGTGGCGAGGCAGGAGTCCATGCTCCGGGCGTCCATGCGGATCACCGGGGTGTCGGGGGACAGAGCCAGAGCGTCGCGCACGGTCTCGCGGGCGACGCCGTCGGCGCCGGGAAACCCGTTGACCGCCACGACGAACGGCATGCGCCGGTTCTCGAAGTAGTCGACGGCAGGAAAGCAGTCGTCGATGCGGCGAAGGTCGACGAGTACGACGCCGCCGACCGAACCGCGGGCGAGCTCGTCCCACATGAACCAGAACCTGTCCTGTCCCGGGGTGCCGAAGAGGTACAGGATCAGCGCGTCGTCGACGGTGATGCGGCCGAAGTCCATGGCCACGGTCGTCGTCCGTTTGTCGGGAACGGCGCGGGTGTCGTCGACGCCGACCGACGCGTTGGTCATGGTCTCCTCGGTCAGCAGTGGCGGAATCTCCGACAGCGCGCGCACGAGTGTGGTCTTGCCGACCCCGAAGCCACCAGCGACGACGATCTTCAGGGGGATGGGGGAGCGCTCACCTGGCACGAAGACCCTCCAGGAGTCTGTGGAGGATCTCGGGTGTGGGGCTGCCGTCCGCAGTGGACGGTGGTGGGGCGTGCACGACGAGGTAGCCGGCCTCCGCCAGGTCGCTGACCAGGACCCGGGCCACTCCGACCGGGATGCTCAGCTCAGCACCGACCTCCACGAGGGCGACCGGGCGCGCGGCCAGATCCATGATCACGCGATACTCCTTCTGGAGGTCGCCGGCCCATCGGTCGGTGGCGCTGACCATCGACTCGACCGGAAGGTCCAGGCCGGCGGAACGCGTCCGTCCGCCGGTCACCGCGAAGACGGGTACCACCCGGCCGTCCCGCCCCTGACGATCGAACCGCAAGTGCCGGGCCGGGTCACCGGCGGTCAACGTGCCCCACCGCTGACGTCGGCCCGGGTGCCGGGGTTCAGCGCATGCCCGACACGCGAGGCGAGCAGCGTCATCTCGTAGCCGATCACACCGATGTCGGACTGGCGGTCGGTGTGCACGGCCAGGGTGGCGTTGTGACTGATCGAGGTCACGAACAGGTAACCCTCACCCATCTCCAGGATCGTCTGCATCACCGCCCCGCCGCCGAGCAGGCGAGCAGTCCCGCGGGCCAGGCTCACCAGTCCGGACGCGCCGGCCGAGAGCTGGTCCGCCAGTGCCTCGTCCATTCCCGGGGACGTCGCGAGGCGCAAGCCGTCACCGGACACGACCACTGCGTCGAGTATCCCCGGCGTGCCACGGACGAACTCGACCAGCATCCAGTCGAGCCGGGCACTGGTCACAGTCGGCTGCCGTTCTCGTCGTCGGTGGTGGCGCGGGCGGCCTCACGGCTCGCCTGGTAGCGCGACAGTGCCTTCGCCGCATCGGCCGCGGGCCGGGTGGCGGACCCGGGTTCCTGCGGACTCACGGACTCGCGCAGTTCGGGCGCGAGGTGCGACTGCGGGACGCGGCGGCGCAGGCCGATGATCGGGTCGACGCCCGTGTTGGACGTGGGCGGCACGGACGCCATGGTCGCCTGCGCCGACGTGGCCTGCGCCGACGTGGCCTGCGCCGACGTGGCTTGCGCCGACGTGGCCTGCGCCGAACGGATCGAGGGGGCCGGCTTCGGGAGCGGCGGTGTCCTCGGTCGCGCAGACTCCGTACCCGCGCGCGGTGCGGGGCTCGGTCGGGGTGCCGGCACCGGTGGACGGGACCGCGCCTGGTCGGCATCGGCCTCCGGTTCCCACCAGCCGCGCCAGGAGCCGTTGCTCCCGAACGGCCCTGGGGCCCCGTCGTGCCACGGCGTGCCGCCCTCCCGCCGTGGCAGAGCGACCACCCCGGTCGCGGCCGAGGACGGCGCGACAGAGGACGGCGCGGGTGTGGTCGCCCATCTCTCCGTCGGCAGGTGCGCCGTCGCCGTCGCCGTCGATGCCTGGGCCGGGGCGGGCGCCTTCGGGGCCTGACGCGACATGGGGCCCCGCACGACACGATCTCCGGGGACACGCCCGGTGTGCTGGGCGGGGAGGAGCGTGGTCCCGGCCGCGAACAGCGCCGGTGGCAGGCCGACGACGGCGGTGATCCCGCTGCCCGGTGTGGCGCCCAGGTGGACGCGGACGCCGTGCCGCTGGGCGAGGCGGGCGATGACGTGGAAGCCGAGGCGTTGCGAGATCGACAGGTCGACCTCGGGGGGTACGGCGAGCAGGGCGTTGGCCTCGGCCAGGTCCGGCGCGGGCATCCCGACGCCCCAGTCCTCGACGGTGATCAGTTGCCCGCCCGATTCCCGCTGGTCCGGCCGCGCACGGATCGTCACCGTCGTGTCGGGTGGGGAGAACCGGACGGCGTTCTCGGTGAGTTCGGCGAGCAGGTGGGTGAGGTCGGTGACGGCGTGCCCGGCTACGGACGGGCGCTCGTCGACGATGAACACGACGCGGTCGAGGTCCTCGGTCTCGGCGATGGCGGCGCGCAGGACGTCGCGCAGGGCCACCGGCTCGCTCCACGTCCGCGGCGGCTGTTCGCCCGAGAGGACCAGCAGGTTCTCGGCGTTGCGCCGCACCCGGGTGGCGAGGTGGTCGAGCTTGAACAGCTCGGCGAGCGCGTCGGGGTCGCGCTCGGACTCCTCGAGCTGGTTGATGATCTCCAACTGGCGGTAGAGCATGCTCTGGTTGCGCCGGGCGAGGTTCACCAGCAGGTCCGAGGTGAACTCACGCCTGGCGATGTCCGCGTCGGCCAGACGCCGGGCGAGAATGCTGTTCTCCCGCTGCGAGTCCTCGGTGACGCGCCAGAACAGCATCATGCCGACGCAGGCGAACAGCACGGCGACGCCGTGGATGAGCGACCACACCCACGGGTTGGACTGTCCGGCCGAGTGACTGAAGATCAAGCTCTGCTGCCAGAACGACCCGACTCCGTGGCTGATCACCACGAACAGGATGTTGAACAGGAACGGCGCCCAGTCCTGGTAGAGGGCGATGAACCCGATGATGATGAAGAAGTGGAAGTGCGCCTCGATGGCGCCCCCGGTCAACCCCACAAGTGCGCCCGAGCAGTAGACGAGCCCACCGGTCACGATCACCGCGGCCGTACGGCGGTATCCGCGCAGCACGTACCCGAGCGCGACGCAGGCGAGCGGTGCGGCCAGTACCCCCAACAGCATCACGACCGGGTGACCGACGGCGATCCCGAACAGAGCCAGGGCCGGCACGTGCAAGGCCAGCAGCCAGAGCAGGAGTCGATGGCGGCGTTGCCAGTCCTTCTCCTCGAGGGTATGGCCGCGCGGCAGCGCGTCGAGTAGGGCCTTCCACATCGGACTACGCCATTTCTCTCCACGCGAGCATGGCGGCGGATCGACAGCTGGTGCGCGATCCCGCCATCATCACCGGGAGTGACCTCAAGGGAGCAGAATTGAGAACTTAGAATACAGCCGCTGTCCGGAACCCTGTCCAGGCCCTGAGCCAGAGCCCTCTGAATGGAGCAATTCGGCACCGGGTGCAGTAACAGCGCCGGGACAGGCCCGCGGCCGTAGTCACCCGTATGCGACCAGTGTGACCACGGTGAGGTACTGCGGACGGATCGGCGGGTCAGCTCCAGATCGTCACGTACACCGGAGGTCGGAACCGCGACGGCGGTACACCGGCTCCCGGGGTGCGCAGGAGCTTCATCGCGTCCGGCGTCCCCAGGAAGTGCCGCATCGAGGTGGCGGCCGCTGAGCGCCGGTCGATCGGCAGGGTCGTGGCGTGCCAGGTGATATCCATGGGCATGCCCGGCAGCTCCACCACCCGCAGTTCGCCCCGCCGCAGCTGGTGGCCGGCGAGGTGGGCGAGCCCGGGCGCGACGCCCCCGCCGCGCGCCGCGGCCTCCCACGCCGCGGTCTGGTTGGGGAACACCGCGAGCCGCTCGTCGGCGACGCCGAGCCCGCGCAGCAGGCGGGCGACGTCGGAACCCGGGTCGGTGGCCGACGGCGCGAGCAGCCACGGCCAGTGGGCGGGTGGCCCCACCGCGGCGAAGTCCGGGGCGGCGAGCACGAGCATCCGGCACCGGAAGATCGGGTCGCTCACGAGTCCGAGGTTGCGATCGCCACCCAGCGCCGGGCCCAGCGCGATGTCGGCCAGCCGCTGCGACACCAGAACTCCCATCTCGGTGACGCCCGCCACGCCCGAGGTCACCTCCACCGCGCCGGCCGAGCGTGTACCGAACGCCGCCGCGAGCGGGCCTGCGACGAACTCCACGATCTCCTCCGACGCGACGAGACGCAGTTGCTCGGGCGC
Organism: Pseudonocardia sp.; assembly: GCA_026785945.1. Classification (GTDB taxonomy): domain Bacteria; phylum Actinomycetota; class Actinomycetes; order Mycobacteriales; family Pseudonocardiaceae; genus Pseudonocardia. The sequence continues at coordinate 6,305 of JAJAZD010000295.1, forward strand.
TCCCTGCGCCGACCGGACAGCGGACTCGGCCTCGGCGCCCAACCCGACCATCTGCGCCGCGATGGTCAACAGCCGTTTCCCACCTGCGGTGAGAACCATGCCGGATTCTCCGCGGACGAGGAGCTGATCGCCGAGGTGTCGCCGCAGAGCCGCCACGGCTTGCGACACCGCCGGTTCGCTCACACCGAGTGCGTGCGCCGCCGCCTTCACCGAGCCCAGGCGCGCGACCAGGACGAATGCACTCAACTGCGTCAGCGTCACGAGGGCTTCCCGTTCTCGAGGTCCCTAAGTGAAGGGTTATCCAGAGATTGCCATGGGGGTGTGATCAGTACCATCATGGCGGTGACCACGACGAGCGACGCGGCCCGACGGGTGCGCGTCCGACCCCGGGAGCGCCCCGATGCAGGTGCCCGCCCAGTTCGAGTACGAGAGGGCCACGAGCGTCGAGCACGCGATCGCGCTGCTCCAACGCCACGGGCCGGAGTCCCGCGTCGTCGCGGGTGGCCACAGCCTGATCCCGATGATGAAGCTGCGCATCGCCAACCCCGAGACGTTGATCGACATCAACGACCTCGACGAGCTCACCACAATCCGGTTGGAGGGGGGCGAGCTGCGCCTGGGGGCGATGGTGCGGCACGCCGCGCTGCTGGACTCCGCCGTCGTCGGCGAGCACTTCGCGATCTTCCACGATGCCGAGCGGGTGATCGCCGACCCCGTGGTGCGCAACCGTGGGACCGTCGGGGGTTCGCTGTGCCAGGCCGACCCGTCCGAGGATCTGTCCGCCGCGTTCACCGCGGTCGGTGCGGTCGCGGTGATCCAGGGCCCCGACGGCACGCGTGAGGTGCCCGTCCGGGAGTTCCACACCGGGCCGTACCAGACCGTCGTCGGCGACGCCGAGCTGCTCGTGGAGATCCGGGTGCCGATCCGGCCGGGTGGCGGCAGCGCCTACGTCAAGGTGGAGCGGCGGGTGGGGGACTGGTCGGTCACCGCGGCAGGCGCCGCCCTCTGGCTCGACGGGGAGACCGTCACCGACGTCGGGATCGGGCTCACCGCCGTCGGGGCCGAGCACTTCGCCGCCCCCGAGGCCGAGCAGTACCTGCGCGGCAGGCCCGCCACCGAAGAGAGCTACGCCGAGGCCGGCCGGCTCGCCGCGGAGCACTGCAACCCCACCGCCGACCAGCGCGGTCCGGTCGACTACAAGCGCCACCTCGCCGGGGAGCTGACCGTGCGAGCACTGCGCCGCGCCACGGCGCGCGCCCGCGGCGAAGCCATCGAAGGGGCCTGACCATGCAGATCACCGTGACCGTCAACGGAATCGAGCACACCCGCGACGTCGAGCCGCGCCTGCTGCTCGTCCACTTCCTGCGCGACAGCCTCGAGCTCACCGGCACGCACTGGGGCTGCGACACGTCCAACTGCGGCGCGTGCGTCATCTGGCTCGACGGCGCGCCCGCCAAGTCCTGCACGGTGCTCGCCGTCATGGCCGACGGCCGCGCGGTGCGCACCGTCGAGGGCCTGGAGACCGCCGCCGGGCTCGACCCGATCCAGCAGGCCTTCTCCGACAAGCACGGACTGCAGTGCGGCTTCTGCACCCCCGGGATGATGATGACCTGCCGGGCGCTGCTCGACGAGAACCCGGACCCCTCCGAGCACGAGATCCGCGAGGCCATCTCCGGCCAGATCTGCCGGTGCACCGGCTACGAGAACATCGTCCGCTCCGTGAAGGCCGCAGCGGCAGTGGAGTCGGGCGCGATGCAGTCGAGTGCGGCGCAGCAGGGAGTGACGGCATGACCACCACCGAGGACGCCCGCACCGGCGTCGCCGACACCGGCGTCGCCAGCACCGAGGTGGCCGCCAGCACCCCCATGGGCTACGGGTCGATGCGGCGCAAGGAGGACGCCCGCTTCATCCGCGGCCAGGGTCACTACCTCGACGACATCGTCATCCCGGGGATGCTGCACTCGGCGATCCTGCGCAGCCCGCTGGCCCATGCGCGGATCCTCTCGATCGACACCAGCGCGGCGGAGGCGCACCCCAAGGTCAAGGCCGTGATCACCGGTGAGACGCTCGCCGGACTGGGTCTGGCGTGGATGCCGACGCTCAGCCACGACGTCCAGGCCGTGCTCGCCACCGACAAGGTGCGGTTCCAGGGCCAGGAGGTGGCCTTCGTCGTCGCCGAGGACCGCTACGCGGCCCGCGACGCGCTGGGCCTGATCGAGGTCGAGTACGAGCCGCTCGACCCGGTGATCGACGCGAAGCACGCCCTGGACCCGGAGGCCCCCGTCATCCGCGACGATCTCGAGGGCCGCACCGACAACCACCTCTTCGACTGGGAGGCCGGGGACTCCGCGGCGACCGACGCGATCTTCGCCTCCGCCGACGTGGTCTCCGAGTGCGACATGCTCTACCCGCGCAGCCACCCGGCGCCCATGGAGACCTGCGGCTCGATCGCCAGCATGGACAAGGTCACCGGCAAGCTCACCGTCCACACCACGACGCAGGCGCCGCACGCGCACCGCACGGTGTACGCCATGGTCGCGGGCCTGCCCGAGCACAAGATCCAGATCATCGCCCCGGACATCGGGGGCGGGTTCGGCAACAAGGTCGGGATCTACCCCGGGTACGTCTGCGCGGTGGTCGGTTCCATCGTCACGGGCAAGCCGGTGAAGTGGGTGGAGGACCGCTCCGAGAACCTGATGAGCACCTCCTTCGCCCGGGACTACCACATGCACGGCGAGATCGCGGCGACCAAGGACGGCAAACTGCTCGGCGTGCGGGTCAAGGTGCTCGCCGACCACGGCGCGTTCAACGGCACCGCGCAGCCGTCCAAGATGCCTGCGGGGCTGTTCCACGTGTTCTCCGGCTCCTACGACATGGCCGCCGCGCACTGTGCCGTCACCGGCGTCTACACGAACAAGTCGCCGGGCGGGGTCGCCTACGCGTGCTCGTTCCGGATCACCGAGGCCGTCTACCTGATCGAGCGGCTCGTCGACGTCCTGGCCCGGGACCAGGGCTGGGACCCCGCCGAGCTGCGCATGAAGAACCTGCTGCGCAGCGAGCAGTTCCCGTACACCACCGCGCTGGGCTGGGAGTACGACTCCGGCGACTACCCCGCCACGTTCCAGAAGGCGCTCGACATCGCCGGGTACGACGAGCTGCGCGCCGAGCAGCGGGAGAAGCGGGCCCGGGGCGAGCTGATGGGCATCGGTATCTCCTTCTTCACCGAGGCCGTCGGCGCGGGCCCGCGCAAGACCATGGACATCCTCGGCCTCGGCATGGCCGACGGCGCCGAGCTGCGCATCCACCCCACCGGCAAGGCCGTCCTGCGCCTCTCGTGCATGACCCAGGGCCAGGGCCACGAGACGACGTTCGCGCAGATCGTCGCCGAGGAGCTGGGCATCTCGCCCGACGACATCGAGGTCGTGCAGGGCGACACCGACCAGACCCCGTTCGGCCTGGGCACCTACGGGTCACGCTCGACGCCGGTCTCCGGGGCGGCCGCGGCGATGGTCGCGCGCAAGGTCCGGGAGCGGGCCAGGATCGTGGCCGCGGCGATGCTGGAGGTCTCGGCCGACGACCTCGAATGGGAGAAGGGCGGCTTCCACGTCAAGGGCGACCCGTCGGCGGCGAGGACCATGACCGAGATCGCCATGGCGGCCCACTCCGACCTGGAGCTGCCCGACGGCGTCGAGGGCCACCTGGACGCCACCTGCGTCTACAACCCGCCCAACCTCACGTACCCCTGCGGGGCCTACATCTGCGTCGTCGACGTGGACGGCGGCACCGGCCAGGTGAAGGTGCGCCGGTTCGTCGCCGTCGACGACTGCGGGGTGCGGATCAACCCCATGATCGTCGAGGGACAGGTGCACGGCGGCCTGGCCGACGGGATCGGGATGGCGTTGATGGAGGTCATGGCCTTCGACCCGGACGGCAACCACCTCGGGGCGTCCTTCATGGACTACCTGCTGCCCACCTCGATGGAGTGCCCGTCGTGGGAGCTGGGGGAGACCGTGACGCCCTCGCCGCACCACCCGATCGGCGCCAAGGGCGTCGGGGAGTCAGCGACGGTCGGCTCGCCGCCGGCTGTGGTGAACGCGGTGCTCGACGCGATCGGCGTCCGGCACGCGGACATGCCCCTGACGCCCGCGCACGTGTGGCGGGCCATGCAGGGCCGCCCGCTGCGCACCGACCTGGCCATCGGGTGAGCCGGTGACGGACGCACGGCTGCTCACCCGGGCCGGTGAGCTGCGCTCGGGGCGGACCCCGTTCGTCCTCGCGACGGTGGTCCGCGCCGAACGGCCCACCAGCGCCCGGCCCGGTGACACCGCGCTCGTGCTGCCCGACGGGACTCTGGAGGGGTTCGTCGGCGGCGCGTGCGCGGAGTCGACCACTCGTCTGGAGGGTCTGCGCATGCTGGCGGCCGGTGAGTCGGGCCTGCTGCGGATCGCGCCGGACGGCACGGCGACGGTCGACGGGGTGCGGACCGTCGCCAACCCGTGCCTGTCCGGCGGGACCCTGGAGATCTTCTTCGAGTCGGTGCTCCCGCCCACCCTGGTCTCGGTGTTCGGCGACGCCCCGGTGGCGCGCGCGCTCGTCCGGGTGGGGGAGGCCCTCGACCACGACGTCCGCGCCGGGACCGATCCCGACGCGCCGATCACCCCGGACACCGAGGCCGTCGTTGTGGCGTCACACGGCCGCGACGAGCCCGCCGTGCTCGCGGCGGCCCTGCGGGCCGGGGTGCCGTACGTGGCTCTGGTGGCGAGCCCGCGCCGGGCGCGGGGCGTACTGGCCGAGCTGGCCGCACTCGGCGTCCCCCGCGAGCTGTGCGACCGGGTGCGGGCGCCCGCCGGGCTCGACATCGGGGCTCGTACGGCGCCGCAGGTCGCTCTGTCGATCTACGCCCAGATGCTCGCGGCCGCGCCGGCCGTGCGCGAGAACCGTCGCGGGGACGACGACGCCCGCGCGCGGCCGTCGGGCATTGCCACCGACCCCGTGTGCGGGATGGTGGTCGCCGCCGTATCCGCCTCGCTGCACGTCGACCACGGGTCCGGGACCGTCTACTTCTGCGGGCCGGGCTGCCGTCAGGCCTTCGTCGACGACCCTGGCCGCTACGCGCAGGCGCCGGAGTCGCGGTGATCCCCGCCGACGTGGACGGCCTGCGCGCCGCCCTGGACGGAACCGGGTACCTGACCGACGACTCGCTGGCCACCGCGCTGTTCCTGGCGGTACGGATGGGTCAGCCGATCCTGCTGGAGGGCGAGCCGGGGGTCGGCAAGACCCAGGCGGCCAAGGCGCTCGCCCAGGTGCTCGACACGCCGCTGCTCCGGCTGCAGTGCTACGAGGGCCTCACGGCGTCCGAGGCGCTCTACGAGTGGAACTACCCCCGCCAGCTGCTAGCGATCAGGCTGGCGGAGTCGCACGGGGACCAGCTGCGCGACGCCGACCTGTTCACTCGCGACCACCTGCTGGCCCGCCCGCTGCTGGCCGCGGTCGAGCATCCGGGCCCGCAGCCCGCGGTCCTGCTGATCGACGAGATCGACCGCGCCGACGACGAGTTCGAGGCGTTCCTGTTCGAGATGCTCGCCGAGTCGGCGGTGACGGTCCCCGAGCTCGGCACGCTGCGCGCCACCGTGCCGCCGGTCGCCGTGCTGACCTCCAACCGCACCCGCGACCTGCACGACGCGCTCAAGCGCCGCTGCCTCTACCACTGGATCGGCTACCCCGACCCCGACCGCGTGGAGGAGATCGTCCGCCGCCGGGTCCCCGACGCGGCCGGCTGGCTCGCCGCGCAGGTGGCGGGCGCCGTCCAGCGGCTGCGTGGCCTGGACCTGCAGAAGCAGCCCGGCGTGGCGGAGGCCATCAGCTGGACCACCGCCCTGCACGTCCTGGGCGTCACCTCGCTCGACGAGAAGGCCGCCGACCGCACCCTCGGGGCCGTCCTGAAGTACGACGAGGACGCCACCCTGGCCCGCGAGACAGGCCTGGCCCGCCTGATCACCCATGCCTGACCCGCGAGTCGGGGTCTCCGTGCGCGCGAGTCGGGCTCTGGATGCGCGCGAGTCGGGGTCCGGGTGCGCGCGCGCCGCGGGCGACCTGCCGGCACTCGTCGCCCGCTTCACCGCCGCCTGTCACGACGCCGGGCTCCCGGTCGGACCCGAACGCGCGGAGCGGTTCGCCCGGGCGGTGGTGGCGGTCGCGCCGACCACGACCCGGCGGCTGCGCGACTGCGCCGTCGCCACGCTGGTGTCCGACCCCGCGCAGGTCCCGGTGCTCGATCGGGTCCTCGCCGCGGTGTTCGGCGGGCTCACCGACCCGGCCGGCCCGCGCGGTGACCTGAACGTGCCCGGCGACGACCCGGCCCCGCCGTCGACCGGGCCCGAACCCTCG
>JAJAZD010000296.1 GCA_026785945.1 Pseudonocardia sp.
GGACGGGACCGGACACCCCGGCCATCCAGTCCCTGCGACGACAGGCGCACCGCGGCAGCGCATCCTTGTCCGATGACCGGCGTCGTGACAGCGAGGCCGCGACACGCCCTCATACGATCTTCACGGAATCAACCATCTAGAGCCGCCCGGGTGGCCGACCGCCACACCTACCCTGGCCGCATGTCCCGCTCGACCCCGGCCGCCACCGGCGGCATCTCCCGACGCATCCGCAGCGCACTGGGCCGTGAGGCGAAGGGTTTGTTGCATGCGGGCCCGCCGTCGATGCATCTGATGGCCCCGGTCGGCCCCGAGGTTCCCGGGGACGCGTGGGCGCAGCAGGTGCTCGACCTGTGCATGCGGATCGGGGAGGTGTTGCTGTCCAGCGGCGAGAGCGCCGACGAGACGACTCAGACGATGTTGCGTGTGGCGACGGTGAGCGGGCTGGCGAACGTCGACGTCGACATCACCTTCACCTCGATCACGATGTGCTGCCACCGGGGTATGGCCGCGGCGCCGGTCACCTCGATGCGACTGGTCCGCTACCGCTCGCTGGACCTGACGCGGCTGCAGGTCGTGGCCGAGATCATCGACGCGGTCGAGGGCGGCCGGCTCGACGTCCAGGGTGCGTCCGGGGCGCTGACCGACGCCGTCACCGCGCGGCACCCGTACCCACGCTGGGTCGCCACCGCGGGCTGGGCGGGGCTCGCGGGGTCGGTCGCCCTGATGCTCGGCGCGGCGACGGTCACCGCGCTGGCCGCCTTCCTCGTCACCGGGCTCATCGACCGGACCGGTCGGCTGCTCACCCGCCGTGGCCTCCCGGCGTTCTTCCAGCAGGTCATCGGGGGGATGTTGGCCACCGGGTCGACGCTCGCCCTGTTCGCCCTCGGGGCGTTCCCGCCGGGTACGCAGCCGTCGCTGGTGGTGGCGGCGAGCATCACCGTGCTGCTGTCCGGGATGTCGGTGGTCGGCTCCGTGCAGGATGCCATCTCCAGCTACTACGTGACGGCGGCGGGGCGGGTCGTGGAGATCGCGCTGCTCTCGGCTGGGCTGCTGACCGGCGTGGTCTTCGGGTTGAAGATCGGTCTCGCGTTCGGGCTCCAGCTGGAGGTGGCGGGCGAGCTGCCGACCGGGATCGGGCAGCTCGGGATCTCGGTGGTGGCGGCGGCTGTCGCGGCGGCCGGGTTCGCCCTCGCCGGGTACGCGCGCCCGCGGTCGCTGCTCGCCGCCGCGCTCGCGGGAGCCGCGGGGTGGGGCACCTACGAGGTGTTGACGCAGTTCGCCTCGCTCGGGCCGGTGGCCGCCACCGGCGCCGCCGCGATCGTCGTCGGCGCGGCCTCCGGTCTGCTGCGGCGCGGGGGCGGGGTGCCGCCCCTCGTCGTCACCCTGGCGGGCATCACCCCGCTGCTGCCGGGCTTCACCGCCTACCGCGGCTTCTACCAGCTCGCGGTGGAGGGAGTGGCCGGCGGTCTCGTCACCGTCACGGTCGCGCTGGGCATCGGGCTCGCCCTCGCCGCGGGCGTCGCGTTCGGGGATTTCCTGACCCGGCCGCACCGGACACCCGTCGCGGACCCCGCTCCGGACGCCGGACCGCAGTAGGCTCCGGCCCGTGACGGACGGTGGCGACGGCGGCAAGGACCTGATGGGCGCCGAATTCGTCGTGGTGGCCAACCGATTGCCGGTGGACCTCGAGCGGCTGCCCGACGGGACGCAGCGCTGGAAGCACAGCCCCGGCGGGCTGGTCACGGCGCTGGAGCCGATGCTGCGCAGCCGTGAGGGCGCGTGGGTCGGCTGGCCCGGCCTCGCCGACGCCGACCTCGATCCGCTCGTCGAGGACGGCCTGAAACTGCACCCGGTCCGCCTGTCCGCGCAGGACGTCGAGGACTACTACGAGGGCTTCTCCAACTCGACGCTGTGGCCGCTCTACCACGACGTCGTCGCGCCACCGGCCTACCACCGGCACTGGTGGCAGGCCTACGTGCGGGTCAACAAGCGCTTCGCGAAGGTCGTGGCCGAGGTCGCCGCGCCGGGCGCCACCGTCTGGATCCAGGACTACCAGCTGCAGCTGCTCCCGGCCGAGCTGCGCACGCTGCGTCCCGACCTGCGCATCGGGTTCTTCCTGCACATCCCGTTCCCGCCCACCGAGCTGTTCAAGCAGCTCCCGTGGCGCGACCGCATCATCGAGGGCCTGCTCGGCGCCGACCTCGTCGGCTTCCACACCCCGGGCGGGGCCCGCAACTTCCGCCAGCTGGCCACGAACCTCACCGCAGCGACGCCCGGCCACGGCCGCAACCAGGTGGTCTACGGCGGGCGCACCGTGAAGGTCGGCGCGTTCCCCATCTCGATCGACTCCGCCGCGCTCGCGGAGCTGTCGCGCAGTCCCCAGGTGCAGGACCGCGCGAGGCAGATCCGCGCCGACCTGGGCGACCCCGAACGCGTCATCCTCGGCGTCGACCGGCTCGACTACACCAAGGGCATCAACGTCCGGCTGCTCGGGCTCGAGGAGCTGCTCGCCGAGGGGCGCATCGACGCCGAGAACGTGGTCATGGTCCAGCTCGCGACACCCAGCCGCGAACGTGTGGAGCACTACCGGCGGATGCGCAACGACATCGAGCAGTCCGTCGGGCGCATCAACGGCGAGTACGCCCGCGTCGGCCATCCGGTGCTGCACTACCTGCACCAGTCGCTGCCGCGCGACGAGCTGGCCGCGTTCTTCGTCGCCGCCGACGTCATGCTGGTGACACCGCTGCGGGACGGGATGAACCTCGTCGCCAAGGAGTACGTGGCATGCCGGTCCGATCTCGGCGGCGTGCTGGTGCTCTCGGAGTTCACCGGCGCCGCGATCGAGCTGAAGGACGCCGTGCTGGTCAACCCGCACGACACGGACGGGGTGAAGAACGCGCTGTACGCCGCGCTGACGATGTCGTCGGACGAGGGGCGCAGGCGGATGCGGGCGCTCCGCCGGCAGGTGATGACCCATGACGTCGACCGGTGGGCTCGCTCGTTCCTCGACGCGCTCGGGCTGCCCGCCCCGGAGGAGAACCCCGATGGCTGACCTCCTCGACGCGATCGCCGAGCTGGGCACCGCCCCGCGACTGCTCGTCGCGCTCGACTTCGACGGCGTGCTGGCCCCGATCGTGCCGGTGCCCTCGGATGCCCGGCCGCTTCCGGCGTCCGCCGCCACGGTCTCGGCGCTGGCCACGACGCCCGGCACCACCGTCGCGCTCCTGTCGGGGCGCGGCCTGGCCGACCTCGCTGCGGTGTCCGGGTTCGCCGCGCCGGTCCGGCTGGTCGGCAGTCACGGAGGGGAGTTCGACGACGCGGACGGCGCCGTCGGGGGCCTCGCCGGCCCTGCCGTCCTCGACGACGCACAGCGCGCCCGCCTCGACCTGTTGACCGCCGAGCTCCGCGCGGTGGTGGACGGCGAGCCCGGCGTCGCGTTGGAGTACAAGCCGACCGGGGTGGCCGTCCACGTCCGCAACGCCGCACCCGACGTCGCCACCCGCGTGCTGGACGCGGTGCGCGCCGGCCCCGCGGCTCTTCCCGGGGTCGAGACGACCCCGGGCAAGGCCGTGCTCGACCTCGCGGTCCTGCAGGTGAACAAGGGCATCGCGCTCGACGTGCTGCGGCAGCGGCTGCGCGCGGACGCCGTCCTGTTCGCGGGCGACGACGTCACGGACGAGACGGCCTTCGCGCGCCTGCGCACCGGGGACGTCGGGGTGAAGGTGGGCGACGGCGACACCGCCGCCACCCACCGCGTGGCCGACCCGCAGGAGATGGCGACGATCCTGGCGCACCTCCTGACCGCCCGCCGCTGATCGCGGCCACGTCGGGGTCGTGCGCACGGAGCTCAGGTGGTGATCACGGGGCGCCGGGTGTCACCAGCCCGAGAAGAAGCGCTGCGCGGCGCGCGGTTCGGCGCTCGTTCCCCCGACCACCAGTTCGGTCGGCAGCGTGACGCGGCGAGGGCGGTCGCGCTCGCCCCGTTCGAGCAACATCTCCCCCGCGACCCGGCCCTTCTCCAGCAGCGGCTGCCGCACCGTCGTGAGGTCGGCGCGCGCGGCCTCGGGCACGCCGTCGAAACCGGTGACGGTGAGGTCCTCGGGCACCGAGAGTCCGCGTTCGGTGGCGTAGCGCAGGGCACCGAGCGCGAGGATGTCGGACGTGCAGACGATGGCGCTGACGTCGGGGTGGGCGGTCAGCAGCTCCGCCGCGGCGGACTCCGCGGCGTCGACGCTGTGCAGGAACCGTTCGATGACGGGCACCCCGGCCCAGTCCACACCGACCTCGGCGAGTCCGTCGCGCAGGCCGGCCAGCCGGTCGCGTTGCACAGGATAGGTGGCACCGAGCTGGCGCTCCTGGTCGGCGGGGCCGTCGTAACGCCCCGCGCCGAGCCGCATGCAGAGCACGCCGATCCGCCGGTGCCCCAGCCCCGTCAGGTGCCGCGCGAGGCAGAGCATCCCGGCCCGGTCGTCGACGCCGACGCGGTCCACGCCCTCGACCCCGTGCGGCTGGTCGCACACGACGGTGGGCACCGGGCGCTCCAGGACGGCGAGGAAGTGCGGGTCGTCCTCGCGCACGGAGTACACGATGAAACCGTCGACGCCGGCCTGGAGCACAGCGGTGACGTCCACGTGCTCCGGGCTGACCGGTACGAGCAGCAGACCCTGGCCCGCCGCCTCGCAGGCCAGCGCGAGACCTTCGAGGAAACCGGTGGCCGCCGGGTCGCGGAACGCGTACGACAGCGCCTCGGTGAGCAACAGCCCGACGGCCCCGGCCTTGCGCGTGCGCAACGAGCGGGCGACCGGATCCGGACCGGGATAGCCCAGGCGCCTCGCCGCCTCCAACACGCGGGTGCGCAGCGGCGCGGAGAGCTGGTCGGGCCGGTTGTAGGCGTTGGAGACCGTGGTCCGCGACACGCCGAGCTCGGCGGCCAGCGAGGCGAGCGTCGCAGGACGCCGGACGTTCTGAAGCCCGGACATCGCTGAACCGTAACGGTTCAGATACGCGCCGGGGAAGTCGAGACGCGGGTCGGCGACGAGCCTCGCATCACACCCCGGGCACTAATCGACAACGGTTATCACTGTAGGGTTGGCCGCCACGGCTCCACCACCCGATCGGGAGAACCTCATGCCGCTCCGCCTCGCCGGCGCCGCCACCTGGACGTCGCGCCGGGCGAGTTCGTCGCGGTACTCGGCCCGAACGGTTCGGGCAAGACCACCCTGGTGCGGGTAGTGCTCGGCCTGCTGCCGCTCACGTCCGGCGAGGTCCGCATCGCCGGACGCCCGGCGCGGCGCGGCGCGGCAACGCCGGTATCGGCTACCTGCCGCAGCAGAAGGCACTGGACCCGGACCTGCCGCTGCGCGGGCGCGATCTCGTCGGGCTGGGCCTCGACGGGCATCGGCTGGGCATCGGCCTGCGCGGCGGCCGGGCGCGTCGGGCACGGGTGGACGCGGCACTCGCCGCCGTCGGCGGTACGCCGTATGCAGACGCGCCGGTCGGACGCCTGTCCGGCGGTGAGCAGCAGCGGCTCCGGGTGGCGCAGGCCCTCGTCGGCGATCCCGACGTCCTGCTCTGCGACGAGCCGCTGCTCTCGCTCGACCTCGCCCACCAGCGCACCATCACCCGGCTGATCGACGAGCGCCTGCGCGCCGCCGACACCGCGGTGCTGTTCGTGGACCCACGAGATCAACCCGATCCTGCCGCTGGTGGACTCGGTGATCGGCGTCGTACTCGCGTTCGGTCTCGGGCTCGGGGTGCTGCTGCTCGCGCTCTACAGCGGTCGGGCGTCGAACAAGTTCGGGCTGCTCACGGGATCGATCGTGTCGGTCGACTCCACCGACCTGACCGTGCTCGTCGCCGTCGCCGTGCTCGTCCTCACCGTGCCGGCGACGCTCTACCGGCCGCTGCTGTTCGCCAGCACCGATCCTGACGTCGCGCTGGCGCGCGGGGTGCCGGTGCGGTTCCTGTCACTCGTGTTCGCCGTGCTGATCGGGCTGACGACGGCGCTGGCCGTACCGATCGTCGGGGCGATCCTCGTGCTGTCGGTGATGATCGCGCCCGGCGCGGCCGCCGCCCGGGTCACGGCCAACCCGCTGGTCGCCACCGTCCTCGCGGTGCTGTTCGCCGAACTCGCGCTGGTGGGAGGCACGCTGCTGTCACTGGCGCCGGGGCTGCCGGTGTCCGGCTACGTCGCCACGATCGCGTTCCTCTGCTACGTCGGCTGCCGGCTCGTCGCGCGGCTGCGCGGCCGCCGCGCCGTCACAGCCTGAGGCGCCGCCCACCGGGGGGTGGCCACCCCGGGTGCGCGGGCCGTCAGCCCAGGCGGCGGCGGCGCGCGACCTCGGCGAGCACGACGCCCGCCGCGACGGAGGCGTTGAGCGACTCCACCGGGCCCGCCATCGGGATCGAGACCGTGACGTCGCAGGTCTGCTTCACCAGCCGCGACAACCCCTTGCCCTCGGAGCCGACCACGAGCACCAGCGGGCCGGAGGCCATCTCGAAGTCGTCGAGGGACACCGCGCCCTCGGTGTCGAGCCCCGCCACCATGTACCCCGCGGTGGCGAACTCGCGCAGCGTGCGCGTCAGGTTCGTGGCGCGCGCCACCGGCAGCCGCGCCGCCGTGCCCGCCGACGTCCGCCATGCGACGGCCGTCATGCCCGCCGCGCGCCGCTGCGGGATCACGACACCGTGCCCGCCGAACGCGCCGACCGACCGGACGACCGCGCCCAGGTTGCGGGGGTCGGTGACGCCGTCGAGCGCGACGATCAGGCCCGCCTGACGGGCCTGCGCAGCCTCCTCGAGCAGCTCGTCGGGGTGCGCGTACGCGTACGGCGGCACCTGCAGCGCGAGTCCCTGGTGCAGTGCGCCGCCCGCGATGCGGTCCATGTCGATGCGAGGCACCTCGAGGATGGAGATGCCCAGGTCGGCAGCGAGCTGCACGGCCTCGGTGATGCGCTCGTCGCTGGAGTGACCGATCGCGACGTGCAGCGCCGTCGCCGGCACCCCGGCGCGCAGGCACTCGACGACGGGGTTGCGGCCCAGCACGGTCTCCGGGGTCTCCCCGTCACCGGGCTTGCGCCGGTTGCCGGCCGTCTTGCCGCGTCCGTTGGTCGCGGCCTTCGCGGCCCGGGCGGCCTTGCGCGCCGCGGGGTGGTGCGGGCGGTTCTCCTTCGCCGGCGTGGGGCCCTTGCCCTCCAGTGCCCGGCGGCGCTGGCCGCCCGACCCGACGACCATGCCCTTCTTCGTTCCGTCCTTGCGCATCGCACCGCGACGCTGGGAATTGCCGGCCATCAACTACACGTCCTTCAAAGACCAGGTGGGGCCGTCGGGGCCGTCCTCCACGGACACCCCGGCGGCGGTGAGGCGATCCCGCACCTCGTCTGCCGTGGCGAAGTCACGGCGGGCACGCGCCTCCTGACGCTGGGCGAGCAGATCGTCGACCAGCGTGCCGAGCGCGCCGGTGGCGGCCTCGTCGGCACCCTGCCCGGTGACCCACTGCGGGTCCAGCGGGTCGATCCCGAGGATCCCGGTCATCGCCCGGACGGACGACGCCGCACCCGCGGCGGCCGCGTGGTCACCCGCATCGAGAGCGATGTTGCCTTCGCGAACCGTGCCGTGGACCGCGGCGAGGGCCCCGGGCGTGCCGAGGTCGTCGTCCATCGCGGCGGTGAACTCCGCGCACAGCATTCCCGGCTCCGGTGTGCCGACCCGCTCCCGCACGCGATGCACGAACGACTCGATCCGCCGGTAGGCGGCCACCGACTCCTGCAGCGCCACGTCGGAGTACTCGATGCTCGAGCGGTAGTGCGGGCCCACGAGGTAGTAGCGCAGCTCGGCGCCGCGCACCCGTCGCAGCAGCACATCGATGCCGAGCGTGTTGCCCACCGACTTCGACATCTTCTCACCGGCCATGGTGACCCACGCGTTGTGCAGCCAGAACCGGGCGAACGGGTCACCGGCGGCGTGCGACTGGGCCTGCTCGTTCTCGTGGTGCGGGAAGATCAGGTCGATGCCGCCGCCGTGGACGTCGAACTCGGGTCCGAGGTACATGGTGGCCATCGCCGAGCACTCCAGGTGCCAGCCGGGACGGCCCGCACCCCACGGGGTCGGCCACGACGGCTCGCCGGGCTTGGCCGCCTTCCACATCGCGAAGTCACGGGCGTCACGCTTACACGGGTTGTCGCCCTCACCCTGCTCGACCGCGTCGACCCGCTGACCGGAGAGCGACCCGTACGCGGGCAGCGACCGGACGTCGAAGTAGACGTCACCGCCCGAGGCGTAGGCGTGCCCGGCGTCGATCAGACGGGCCATCAGCTCGACCATCTGCGTGATGTGGCCGGTGGCGCGCGGCTCGATCGACGGTGGCAGGCAGCCCAGCGCGTCGTACGCCGCCAGGAAAGCCCTCTCGTAGGTGGCCGCCCACTCCCACCAAGGACGACCCGCCGCGGCGGCCTTGGCGAGAATCTTGTCGTCGATGTCGGTGACGTTGCGGACGAGCGTGACGTCCAGGCCCGCGTGGGTGAGCCAGCGGCGCAGCACGTCGTAGTTCAGGCCGGAGCGGACGTGCCCGATGTGCGGCACACCCTGCACGGTGGCGCCGCACACGTATATCGACGCTGCCCCGGCCCGCACGGGCGAGAAGGCCCGTTGCTCCCTGGTGGCGGTGTCGAACAGGCGCAGGCTCACGTCGTCCAGAGTACGGAACGGTCCGAACGTGCTCCCTACCAAGGGCACCTCCGCTTTGTCCACGACTCAGGGCTGCGCCGTGCGCAACCCTGTGGACATGACCGAGATCCAGGAGATGTACCCCCGCCTCGTCGTCGACGGGGCGGACCGCGCGCTCGCCTTCTACACCGCGGCGTTCGGCGGTGCGGTCGTCGAGCGCTTCACCGATCCGGACGGGCGGGTGGTGCACGCCATGCTGGCGGCGGGCCCGGCCCGGTTCGCCGTGAAGGACGCCGACGGACACGACCCGGCCCCGACCCCCGGCGGCGTACCGGTGATCATCGCCCTGTACGTGGCCGACGCGGACGAGGTGGCGGCCCGGATGGTCGAGGGCGGCGCCACGGTCGTGTTCCCGGTGGCCGATCAGCCCTACGGCGAGCGCGGCGGACGCCTCGCCGACCCGTTCGGGCACCTGTGGATGATCGCGCAGCACACCGAAGGCCCGGCGGTGGAATGAGCGCGCCCCGGGGTTCAGGAAAGCCACTTTCACGCCCTCTGGGGGCAGGAAAGTGGCTTTCCTGAACTCAGGAGCGAACCAGCAGCGCCGTCGCGATCGCCGCGATGCCCTCGCCCCGGCCGGTGAGGCCGAGACCGTCGGTGGTGGTGCCCGACACCGACACCGGGCCGCCGACCGCGTCGGACAGCACCTGCTGCGCCTCGGCCCGTCTCGTTCCGATCCTCGGGCGGTTGCCGATCACCTGCACGGCGGCGTTGCCCACCGACCAGCCCTCTGCGGTCAGCAGCCTGCGCACCTCCGCGAGCAGGGCGACCCCGCTCGCGCCGGCCCATTCGGGGCGGCCGGTACCGAACACCGCGCCGACGTCGCCCAGGCCCGCGGCCGACAGCAGCGCGTCGCAGAGGGCGTGAGCAGCGACGTCACCGTCGGAGTGCCCGGCGCAACCATCCGCCCCGTCCCAGCGCAGACCGGCGACCCAGCACTCCCGGCCGGCCTCGACGGGGTGCACGTCGGTTCCCACCCCGACCCTCATGTCTCGCCGCCCCGCACGAGCAGTTCGGCCAGCTCCAGGTCCCACGGACCGGTGATCGCGAACGCGAGCGGGTGCCCCGGAATCGTGTGTGCCGCGGTGTCCCGGCCGACGGCGAGCGGGTCGGCCGGCAGATCCGACACGGTCGGTGGGTCGATGCGGAACGCCCTGGGGGACTGCACGACGCGCAGGCTCGCGCGATCCGGGGAACCACGAACGAGACCCTCGCTGTCGACGACCTTGACGGTGTCGGAGAGGGGCAGCACCGGGACGGCGCAGCGGTGTCCGCCCGCGATCGCCGCCAGCACGTCATGGACCAGCCCGGACGGGGCCAACGCCCGGGCGGCATCGTGCACCAGGAGCGCGCCGGCACCGACACCGTCACCTGTCGCGGGCTCGGCTCGTTGACCGGCGTGTGCCCCGACCGTGGACAGCGCCTGACGCAGCGACCCGTCATGCACCTCGACGGGCAGACCGGCGCACGCGCGGGCGAACGCCTCACGCCGGTCTCCGGCGCCGAGCAGGAGCACGCGAGCCAGCAGGCCGGACGCGAGCAGGCACCGCACCGATCGCACCACCATTGGCACGTCGACGACCGGCGTCAGCGGGTCGAGAGCGCCGGAACGACCACCGACCCCGACCACCGCGATGACGTGCATGCGAGACTCGGAGCCGGTGGAGCGTTCGGAGATCAGGCCGACGCGGTGGCCAGCACCTCGTCGAGCAGAAGCTCGGCGCGCTCCTCGTCGGTGCCCTCGGCCAGTGCGAGTTCGCTGACGAGGATCTGCCGTGCCTTGGCCAGCATGCGCTTCTCGCCCGCGGACAGGCCGCGGTCCTTCTCACGGCGCCAGAGATCGCGAACGACCTCGGCAACCTTGTTCACGTCACCCGATGCCAACTTCTCGAGGTTCGCCTTGTACCGACGGGACCAGTTGGTGGGCTCCTCGGTGTGCGGCGCGCGGAGCACCTCGAACACCTTGTCCAAACCCTCCTGGCCCACCACGTCGCGGACGCCCACCACCTCGGCGTTCTCAGCGGGAACCTTCACCGTGAGATCACCCTGGGCGACCTTCAGAACGAGGTACTCACGTGCCTCGCCCTTGATCGTCCGAGTCTCGATCGCCTCGATGAGAGCGGCACCGTGGTGCGGGTAGACAACGGTCTCTCCGACCTTGAAAACCATGTGTCCTCTGCCCCTTTCGCTGTAGCCAGGTTAACACGCCGCGAGCGGGCGCTGCCGGCCGGACCGGACTGTCACTGCAGGTCAGTGGATTGACAACACGTACGAAACGTGCCTCGGGCAGCCGTGTCGATGTGTCGCACAACCCCGACTACGCTGCTCAGCGGTCGGGTCGATCTCCTGCCGGGGATCCGCCGCGCCCACCCCCGCCGCCCCCCGCGGCACTCACCCCGCCCGGAAGGACGCCCACCGTGAGTCGCCCCCTGCGCAGCCGCCCGAACGGAGCCGCGGTCATCGGAGCCGTCGTCATCGGCGTCGCCGTCGGCGCGCTCGTTCTGACCGGATGCGGCGCGGCTCAGGTCGCACAGACCGCCGAGCAGGTCGCCGGGGTCGGCGGTGCGAACGCCACCTCCGGCACCATCGCGGTGCGCGACGTGCAGATCGAGTTCCGCGAGGACGTCGAGGGTGGCAGCGTCCATCCCACGGGCGGTGACGCTCCCCTGACGATGCGCATCATCAACACGGGCGACCTGGGCGACCGGCTGATCTCGGCCAGCAGCCCGGTGGCGGAGACGGTGGCTATCGGCGGTGACGTCGACGTGCCCGGCGGGCAGGTCCTCCTGGTGGACGGTGAGCCGATCGCGCCGCCCACCGCCGTTCCGGGAGCAACCGCCGTGCCGGGCACGACGGGGCCGCTCGCCACCCCGCAGCCCGCCACCCCGCAGCCCGCCACCCCGCAGCCCGCCACCCCGCAGCCTGCCCTTCCCACGACCACTCCGCCCTCGGCCGCCCTGCCTCCGGCCACGCTGCCCACCACCGCGGCCGTGCCCACCCCGGCCCCCACGGGGGCCCCGACCGGTACGGCGACCGCGGGCGCGCCCAACGAGGCCACCGTCGTGCTCACCGGGCTGCGCGAAGACATCCGGGCCGGCCTGACCTACGAGGTGGTCCTGACCTTCGAGCGCGCCGGCGAGATCCGTCTCTCCGTTCCGGTCGGCGCCAGTGCGGAGCCGCGCGAGGTCGAGCCCGCCGAGTGAGCACCCGGGCCCGCGCGGCACGGGCGGCCTACCGGTGCACGGCGTGCGGTCACCACGCTGCCCAGTGGGTGGGCCGTTGCCCGTCCTGTCAGGCGTGGGGCACTCTCGAACAGGCTGCGCCGCCCTCAGGTCCGGCTCGGGCGCGGGTGGCCGCCGGCGCCCGAGCCACCCCGGCCCAGCGGATCTCCGACGTCGCGCTCGACTCCGCCCGCGCCCGCCCGACGGGGGTGTCCGAGCTGGACCGCGTGCTCGGCGGCGGTCTGATCCCCGGTTCGGTGGTGCTGCTCGCCGGGGAACCGGGCGTCGGCAAGTCGACGCTGCTGTTGGAGGTGGCCGCGAAGGCCACCGGGCGTGTCCTTTACGTCACCGGTGAGGAGTCGGCCGGGCAGGTGCGGCTGCGGGCCGAGCGCACCGGCGCGGTGAACGACGAGTTGTACCTGGCCGCCGAGTCCGATCTCGGCGCGATCGTCGGGCACCTCGACGATCTGAAGCCCGACCTGCTCGTCGTCGACTCCATCCAGACGATGTCCACCACCGACGCCGACGGCGCCCCGGGTGGGGTGACCCAGACCCGGGCGGTCACGATCGGGCTCACCGGGCTCGCCAAGGACCGCGGGTTGCCCGTCGTGCTCGTCGGGCACGTCACGAAGGACGGCTCGATCGCCGGCCCGCGCGTCCTGGAGCATCTCGTCGACGTCGTGCTGTCCTTCGAGGGGGACAAGCATTCGACGCTGCGCATGGTCCGCGGGGTGAAGAACCGTTTCGGACCCGCCGACGAGGTGGGCTGTTTCGAGTTGCGGGACTCCGGGATCGTCGGGATGCCCGACCCGTCGGGACTGTTCCTGGCGCGGTTCGGTGGGCCGCCCGTTCCCGGCACGGCCGTCACGATCGTGATGGACGGCCGCCGCCCGCTGCCCGCGGAGCTGCAGGCGCTGGTGACCGGGAAGGACATCCCGAGCCCGCGGCGGGCGGTCAGCGGGCTCGACAACGCGCGCGTCGCCATGCTGCTGGCGGTGTTGGAGAAGCGCGGGGGGATCCGGTTGCACGATGCCGAGGTCTACGCCGCGACCGTCGGCGGGATGCGCGTCGTCGAGCCCGCCGCCGACCTCGGGTTGGCACTCGCCGTCGCCTCCGCCCGCCGCGACGTCGCGTTGCCGTCCGATCTCGTCGTGCTCGGGGAGATCGGACTGGCCGGGGAGGTCCGCCGGGTCACCGGCATCGATCGCAGGCTCGCCGAGGCCGCCCGTCTCGGTTTCACCCACGCTCTCGTGCCGCCCGACAGCGGCGACCCGCCCGCGGGGATGACGCTCACCGAGGTGCATGACGTCGGGTCGGTGTTGGCAGCCATCCGCTGATCCTCACGGCGATCCGCGGGCCCTCACGGCGAACGCTGGAACGGCGCCGGCCCTACGGTTCGGGTGTCGGTTCAACGCCCCTGCTGACCAGCAAGGATGTGATGAGCAGTCGCGGCGATGCCCCTGTCCTCGAGGAGTGAGTCCCAGGGAAAGTCGGGAAGAGCCGGTCTCACTCGTCGTGCTGCTGCGGGGGAAGGCTCAGCGCCGGCTCGACGTCGCGGTCCACCTTGCCGACCTTCGACGCGCCGCCCGGCGAGCCAAGCTGGTCGAACCAGTCGACGTTGGCCTTGGTGTAGGCGGCCCACTGCTCGGGCACGTCGTCCTCGTAGTAGATCGCCTCGACGGGGCACACCGGCTCGCAGGCACTACAGTCGACGCATTCGTCGGGGTGGATGTAGAGCATCCGACCGCCCTCGTAGATGCAGTCCACCGGGCACTCCTCGATGCACGCCTTGTCGAGCAGGTCGACGCAGGGCTCGGCGATCACGTACGTCACTTCGGTGGTCCTCCAGTCGGGACTTGGACTCCCACCGATAGAATCTACGCTCGCGGCCGTCCGACACCGCGCGCGGGTGTCGCTGCGGCACCGTGTCGGTGAGCGCGACGGGCGCGCCCTCTACAGCGACGCCGTCGGCGAGCTGTGCGACGGTGGGCCCGCGACGGTGCTGGTGGATACCCGGCGGGGGCCCGTCGAGGTGGCTCGCACCGCGGTGGTGGCGGTGTGCGGGCCGTTCCGCCGGCTCCCCAGCGCCGGGCGTCGCTGACGGCGATCGCCCGGCTCGAGGGCCTGTGTGCCGACGCGTGGCCCGCGCAGGTCGAGCACTGGCGTCGGAACGCGGTCCTGCAGAGCGACCCGGCGGCCTACCGGCACGCGGTACGCCACGCGGCCGAGCTGCTCACCGGGCAGCCCATCCCAGAGGACGAGCCCCTGGACGTCACCCGGGCCAAGGCCGGCATGTAGGTGTACCGCGTCGCCGCCGACGAGCAGGTCCAGCACCAGATCGACGCACTCCCCGCCGACGCGCTCGCATCCTTCGCTGAGCTGCGGGTCCTGCTCGAGGTCAGTCCGTGGTCTGGTGACCCGATCAACGACCGTAACTCGGCCGGTCCGGTCCGCATCGTCGCGTTCGGGCGCGACCGCGACGGGGGCCCGCCTCTGCCCGCGCTGAGACGTCGCCCGCGAGAGGACCGCCCGATGATGTACGTCGGGCGGCCAGGCCGTGGCGTTGCATAATCGAGGGATTCTGAGACGACCCTCCCAAGATCAGCCGCGTTCGCCGAGCTCGAACACGACATGCTCCACCAAAGGACGATGGCCGGCCTTACGGCCGCCCGCACCCAAGTCCGCATCGGCGGCAGCGGTGGTGGGCGGCCGTTCCCGGTGCACACGTCGGGGGTACCTCGCTCCCCGGCTGGACCGCCGGCCTCGGGCGTGCATCGGATGAGCCGCCGGGGTGGGCGGGGATCATGCGTGCCGGCCACCCAAGCAGCGGGCCGAGTACTACGAAACCCCCCGACCCACTGGCCGATCGGACGCCGCCCGGCCGCGTGGCTGAGCCGGAGCTGCTGGGTCGCCCCAGGAAGCACCGTGACCTGTGAGGGCCGCCTGTGGGCCCGGCCTCCACACACACC
>JAJAZD010000297.1 GCA_026785945.1 Pseudonocardia sp.
AGTCGAAGCCGCCCGCGGCGGCGGGCGGGCGGCGGCGCCGGCCCCCCGCCCGGCCGCCCCGCCCGGGCCGGGGGGGGGGGGGGGCCCGCTCGCTCGCCCCCCCGCGGGTGGCCGCGGGGTCGGGGGGCGGGCGGGGGGGCCCGCCCGGCCGCGGCGGGGGGGGGGGGGGGGGGGGGGGGGCGGGCGCCGGCGCCGGCGCGCCGCCGCGGGCGGCTTCGACTCCTCCCCGGTGGCCGCGGGCCTCGTCCGCAGGCTCACGGGCCGTGAGGTCACACCGATCGGTACCGTCGAGGACGCCCGTTGAGGAGTGGTCCTGCTCGCCACCCACGGTGATGCCGTCCGCACGGGAGCGGGACATCATGTGCGGGCCCACGACATCCTCCGGCGGAAGGCCCACCCGACCCGATGACCATGATCGAGAGCGCGGGCGGGACGGCGCTGCACGTCGAGACCGACGGCCCGGACGCCGCGCCGGTCGCCGTGGTGCTGACCACGGCTGGACACTCGACACCCGCACGTGGGGTCCCGTGGCGAAGGCCCTGACCAGTGGTGCGGCGCCGGTCCGGGTGGTGCGTCACGACCACCGGGGACACGGGCGATCGGCGTCGGTGGACCCCGCCACGATGACGATCGCGCACCTCGCCGACGACCTCGCGGCCGTACTCGCCGCCGTCGCGCCACCGTCGATCGGCCTTCCCGGCCGTCCGGCTGCGGCGTTGCGTCTGGCGGAGCAGCGGATCTACGCCTCGCGGCGGTGGGCCGACCGGACGTCGCTGGGCGACCCCAGGCTGCTCGCGCCCGCGATCTTCCCCGAGGCCGGGCACATGCTGCCCGTCGAGCGGGTGGGCGGGGTGGCCGGCCGGATCGGTGCCCTGGTGGCCGGCGCGCCCCCGCCCGCCACCGGCTGAGACCGTCCGCACCCGACGTCCGGCCCGCGGCCCCGCTCGGTGATCACGGCCGGACGGGACCGACGGGCACCCCACTCGCGTGATCACCGACGCGACAGGGCCCGCCCGGATCCTGGTGATCCGAGCGGGCCCTGCGTGCCCGGCGGCCGGTCAGGCCGACGGTGCGCCGATCAGGCGGCCGTCGCGGCGGACGGTGCCGTCGTGCGGCGGTTGCGCACCGACAGCACCAGGCCGGTGCCGAGCAGTGCCAGCGCGGCGAGCCCGGCGATCACCGAGGGTGCCGGCAGTGACGGGCCGGAGCCCGGCCCCGCCACCGGCGGAACGGCACCCTGGGTGTTGGCCGCGTCGTTGACGCTCTTGTTGCTGGGCAGGGCGACGTACGGGAACGCCTTCTCGAACGGCTTGTCGTTGGTGTCGACGGCGTCCCCGGCGGCGAGCGGCGCCACGATCACCGGCGGCAGCCCCTTCGCGAAGGCGCCCTCCGCAGCCTGGATGGTGATGTCGACGACGTCGTCGGCGAGCCGGCGACCGTTCGGGTAGCCCTGCAGGTCACCACCGAGCACGCCGAGGCGGTTCGGGTTCGCGGTCGGCGCCACCGCCGTGTTGAGCCGGATCATCTCCGACGGACGGAACTTCTTCGGGTTCGCGTCCTTGTTGAGGACCTGCGAGTTGAGGTCGGCCTGGATGGGCGGCTTCGTGCCGTCCAGCGTCGGGGCGTTCGTGGCGACACCGGTCAGGAAGATCTCCACCAGGTCGTTGCGGGGGCCCTTCGGCGCCGGGATGCCGTAGATCGCCTCGACGAGCTTGGGCACCTCCGGGTCGGTGACCCGCTGGACGACGGCGGGGATACCGGCGTCCTTGTCCGGCTCGATGGCGTTGAAGGTGTCCTTCAGCCCCGCCGGCAGAACGAGCTCATTGACCAGTGGGTTGCCCAGGCGCGACACCTGGACGTACGGGCCGGTGACCCGCGGGCCCGCCGGCTGCGGCAGCAGGAGCAGCGAGCGACGCTCGGTGTCGCTCCACACGCCGATGACCGGGTTGCGGGCCTTGTCGCCCTTGAGGACGACGTCCTCGATGGGCACCTGCAGAGCGATCGTGTTGACGCTGTAGCCGGCCAGGGTGTCCTGCCCGACCTCGGTCGGCCCGTTCCCGCCGACGTTTCCGCCGTAGAGCAGGTCGAACACCCGCAGGTCGAGGAAGAACGCGTCGTCGGCCTGGGTGACGAGCTGCTGGCCGCCACCGTCCACCGGGTCGATGGCCTCGTTGCGGACCTTCTGGTAGTCCGGGAACGACGCCGGACCGGTGTTGGAGGGCGCGACCTGGCCCTTCGCGATGACCTTGCCCCGCTTGTCGTTCTTGATCTCGGTCAGCGTGTAGCTCTGCCGGAACTTCAGGTCCGGGTCGTTCAGGCTGGTCACCTGGCCCGTGTTGTACAGGAACGTGTCCGTACCGCGCCGGTCGTCGGTGGTGAAGTCCCACCGGTAGACGGTGTCCGCCTTGGCGTCACCGTCGACGTCGACGTTGATGTCGTAGTGCGCGTCGGTGGCCCAGGGGTAGAAGTTCGGGCCGCCGTTGGGTTCCTGCAGGCCGAACCAGTTCGCCACGAACGTGACGGTGTCGGGCTTGTCGGGGCTGACGAAGACGTACGTGTCGGTGTTGTCCACGTACGGATCGGCGGCGATGAGCGGTGCTTCACGGTGGCTGGACGCGGAGGCGGTGCCGGGAAGCAGCGCGAGCGCGGTGGCCGCGAGCGTTGCGCCGGCGATGACCATCGCGGTGGCGGCACGGCGGCGCCGGGGCCACCGCTGTGACCCGGCTGACACCGGGGATGACTCGGACATGGTCCATCCTTTCGCACACACCGCTCGGGCGTGCGCGGGAACGGCGGCAGGCTGAACAGCCGGCCGGAGGGCAGCATCGTCGAGCGCCGGGACAATTGTGGTGATCAGCGATCGGCAACTGTCCTTCGTTCCATGTGACGTAGTTGTTTGCCGATGACGTCGATGTTCACTTGTTCGGGCTAACTTTCGGCCTGTGTTCTTTGCTCACAGCGGCCATTTGTCCGAAATGCGCAGGAGCGCGGGTTCGATCAGAGGTGGATCAGGGGGAAACCGGCGAGACCGCGCCACGCCAGACCCGACATCAACGCAACGGCCTCGTCGCGCGGCACGACCTGGTCGGAGTCGAGCCAGTACCGCGCCGTCACCTGGCTCAGACCCACCAACCCGACGGCCAGCAGCCGCGCACGGGGTGCGTCCAGCCCGGCATCGGCCGTGACCGCGACCGCGACGGCGTCGATGCAACGCGTCAGGGCGCCGTCGACGACGGCCGCGGCCTCGGGCTCGCCGCGCAGGTCGGACTCGAACACGAGCCGGTAGGCGTGTCCGTCACTCGCGACGAAGTCGAAGTAGGCCGAGACGGCCGCGTGCACGCGTTCCTGGTTCTCGGTGGTGCCCCGGATGGCCTGCTCGACGCGGCCGACGAGATCGTCGGCGTAGGTGGTGAGCAGGGCCCGGTAGAGCTCGAGCTTGCCCGGGAAGTGCTGGTAGAGCACGGGCTTGCTGACACCCGCCTTCTCGGCGATGTCGTCCATGGCCGCGGCGTGGTAGCCCTGAGCGGCGAAGACGTCACGCGCGGCGATCAGGAGCTGGGCGCGCCGGGCGCTCCGGGTCAACCGGGCGCCACGGCGGATCGGTGCCGTTGCTTCGCTCACGCGGTTGCCCCCTTACTGCGTCGTCCGGCTGGAGGTCTGGCTGAGCCCTTCCACGAGCCGGATCACTCACAGTACCGGGCGGTAGCACCGTCGGGCGCCACGTCGTTCCGGCGTGGCGTGATCGTTGGTGGAACGGTGCGCGACGGCGCGGTCACGGTCCCGGCAGATCGACGCCGGGTGGCGCAGGCGGCGTGACGGTGGAGTCGCCGCCGGCGCGGTTCGTGTGACGGAAGGTTCGTGTGACGGAAGGGGAGTGGCCGGACAGCCCTTGTTGAGGTAGATCTCGGAGGGTGACCCCCACCGCCGCGATCCTCGCCCGCCCGTTCAGCACGCGTGTGGCATCGCGCGCCGCGGACCGCGGTGCGGTCCCACTCGCCGACCCCACCACCGTCCCGGTGCGCGACCCGCACCTGCCGCCGTGGCCGGGCGAGGTGGTCACGTCGGGTGGGGTCACGATGCACGTCAGGGAGACGCCGGGGCCCGACGGCACGCCGGCCGTCTACGTCCATGGCCTGTCGGGCTCGGCCACGAACTGGACGGACCTCGCCGCGCTGCTCGCCACCCGAGCCGCGGGCACCGCGGTGGACCTCCCCGGGTTCGGACTCTCCCGCCCGCTCGCCTCCCGCGACTACACGCCCGACGGGCACGCCGACGCCCTGCTGTGCTTCCTGGCCGGCCGTGGGCGCCCGGTGCACCTGCTCGGCAACTCCCTCGGCGGTGCCGTCGCGCTGTCGGTCGCGGCTCGACGCCCCGAACTGGTCGCGACGCTCACACTCGTCTCACCCGCGATGCCCGACCTGCGCCCCGATCCGCGCCGGATGTCGGACCCACGTCTGGCGCTCGCGATGGTGCCCCGGCTGGGCGCGCGGGCCCGCGCGGAGCTCGCCGCGATGGACCCGTGGACGCGAGCCGAGCAGGTGGTGCGGATCTGCTTCGGCGATCCCACGGCAGTGCCCCCACACCGGCTCGCCGAGGCGGCCGCCGAGATCGCGGCCCGCGGGCAGCTGGACTGGGCGGGCGAGGCGGTGGAGCGCTCGGGGCGGGCGCTGGTGACGAGCTGGCTGCGCGGGGGATCCTGGTCCATGGCCGCCCGGGTGCAGGCGCCGACGCTCGTCGTGTGGGGCGAGCGCGACCGGCTCGTCTCGCCGCGGTTGGCGCGGCGCACCACGGCATTGCTGCGCCACTCGCGGCTGCTGATGCTGCCCCGGGTCGGTCACGTCGCGCAGATCGAGGCGCCGGAGCAGGTGGCTGCCGCGGTTGCGGGCATGTGGGACGCGGTGGCCGCCGAACGCTGGGAAGATCCCGCGACACGGTGACGTTGGCGATACAGAGCCACACCGGACGATTCGAGGAGCTTGCATCATGGCGCTACCGCCGCTCGTGGAGCCGGCCGCCGAGCTGACCAAGGACGAGGTGGCCCGCTACAGCCGGCACCTGATCATCCCCGACGTCGGGATGTCCGGTCAGAAGCGGCTCAAGAATGCGAAGGTGCTGGTGGTCGGAGCCGGTGGGCTCGGCAGCCCGGCGCTGCTCTACCTGGCCGCGGCCGGCGTCGGCACGCTCGGCATCGTGGAGTTCGACGAGGTGGACGAGTCCAACCTGCACCGCCAGGTGATCCACGGCCAGTCCGACATCGGCCGTCCCAAGGGCGAGTCGGCGCGCGACTCGATCCGGGAGATCAACCCGTTCGTCGAGGTGAGGCTCCACCCGGTGCGGCTCGAGAGCTCGAACGTCCTGGACATCTTCCGCGACTACGACCTGATCGTCGACGGCACCGACAACTTCGCCACCCGCTACCTGGTGAACGACGCCGCGGTGCTGCTGGGCAAGCCCTACGTGTGGGGCTCGATCTTCCGGTTCGAGGGCCAGGCGTCGGTGTTCTGGGAGGACGCGCCCGACGGCAGGGGACTGAACTACCGCGACCTCTACCCCGAGCCACCGCCGCCGGGGATGGTCCCCTCCTGCGCAGAGGGTGGCGTCCTGGGCGTGCTGTGCGCCTCGATCGGTTCGATCATGGTCAATGAGGCCATCAAGCTCATCACCGGGATCGGCGAGACGCTGTTGGGCCGGCTCATGGTCTACGACGCCCTGGAAATGAGCTATCGAACAATTACTCTACGTAAGGACCCGAATACGGCGCCCATCACCGAGCTGATCGACTACGACGCCTTCTGCGGCGTCGTGTCCGGCGATGCCCAGGCCGCCGCGGCCGGACACACGATCACGGCCGCCGAGCTCAAGGAGATGATGGACGCGGGCAAGGACTTCGCGCTGATCGACGTCCGCGAGCCCCACGAGTACGAGATCGTCCGCATCCCCGGCTCGGTCCTGATCCCCAAGGACCGGATCATCTCCGGTGCGGCGCTCGCGGAGATTCCGCAGGACAAGCCCGTCGTGCTGCACTGCAAGTCCGGGGCCCGCTCGGCCGATGCGCTCGCCGCGCTGCACCGGGCAGGTTTCCGTGACGCCGTGCACGTCGGTGGCGGAGTGCTTGCCTGGGCCAAGCAGGTCGACCCCTCCCTGCCCACCTACTGACCGCTCGCACGACCCGGCCCCGACGCCGCCCGCCCCACGACCGGGGACGGGCGGCGTCGTCGTCACCCGGAATCACCGACCCTCGGACGTGGCACTCACGACCGCTACAAGATCGCAAAATCTACACCCTCCGTGACTCTGACCTGGGGTTCTAGGCCACTTAGAGTAGTGACAAGTGTGGCAGTGGACCGGTAGCGTCCACCCCCGATATGATCAAGAAAGGTCCTGCGGCGCCGGAGCGCTCGAGTGCGCGACGCGTGGTCACGGTGGCCGGACGGGGGCGTCGCCGGGATCCGGCGCGGCCTGCGTCACCTGGCGATGGGGGGTCGCACCGATGGACGACGCTGTGAGACGTTGCGCGCTTCCCGGGTGCGACATCTGGATCTCCGACATCCCCGGCCGGCCTCCCCGGCGCTACTGCACCGCCGCACACCGCGCGTCCGCGCGCCAGGCCCGTCGCGCGGCGATGCGACCCGACCAGCACGCCCGGCTCGTCGAGACGCTGCCCTGGCTGCGCGAGCCGGACGAGGAACCTGTCGCCGTGCCGGAGCCCCGTCGCCGGGTTGCCGCCCCGGTCGCGTCCCCATCGGTCGGAGCTGCCACGTCGCGGTCCGGTGCCACGTCGCGGTCGGGTGCCGCGTCGCGGTCCGGTGGCCGTCGCCTGCGGGGCCTCGCAGGCCGCGCGCGCCGGCTCGGTGTGCGTCTGAACGAGCGCCTTCCTGGTAGCAGGCGCGCCATCGCCGTCATCGGCGCGGCCGCCATCCTGGCCGGTGGATACACCGTCACGTCGTCGATCCGGCCGGTGACGACCACACCCGCGGCGCCGGGACCCGCCGTCGCGCCCGTCACGTCCGAGGACGAATGGGCCGCGCGGGCGCAGGTCACGCTCACCTCGGTCGACCGGCAGCTCGACACGATCGCCCAGACCGTCGAGGCGTGGAACCGGATGCCCGAGCACACCCTGGCCGGCGACCCACCGCCGCCGGTCACGGCGATGCTCGAGCGCCAGGCGCTGCTGGAGAGCCGCAAGGCCGCGCTGCAGTCCCGGATCGCCAGCTACCGCGAGCTGACGCGCACCAGGAGCGACCTCGAGCTGGCCGAGCAGACGTTGCGGTCGGTCGAGAAGGCGCTGGACGGTGCGCCGCTGGAGGCGAAGCGTTCGCCGGAGCAGGTGGCCGCGATCGCGCTGCTGGACGAGCAGCGCGACCTGCGCCGACGGCAGCGGGACGCCAAGCGTGCGGAGCTGGAGGGCCTGCAGGGCGACGTCGCGAGCGCCACCCGCGCGCCCCTGCCCGATGACGGCGAGGAGACCTTCGAGGTCAGCGACGACGTCATGGAGGTCATGCGGCAGGACGGCGGTCCCGCCGAGCGACCCGCACCGACTCCGGGCCCGGCGCCGGCGCGCCCCGAGGTCGTCGGGGGTCGGGAGGAGCAGCAGGGCAAGGAGCGGCAGGAGACGGCAACGAGCGCCCCGCCCGATCCGCGTGGACCCCGCGACGATTCGGTGGAGAAGCGCGACAACCCGGCGGTGCAGGCGTCCGGCGGCGACGCCGCGTCCGCACCGGTCGAGTCGGGCATGGATGACCGCGATCCGGCCGGCAGAAGCGATGACGCAGCGGGTGCTGACGCCGACGCGGCGGATGGCGTCGACAACGACCGCGGAACTGGCGACGGCCGGGCTGCCGGCGGGGAGGTCGACGGCAGCGGGGGCAACGGGTCCGGTCGGGGGAAGGGGCGCGAGCAGACGCCCGTCGCCGGAGCGAACGAGACCGATCCGGCCCCGAGTGGCCGGACGCCCCCCGAGCGGACCCCCACCGAACAGCAACCGTCCGGGGGCTCCGGCGGGCCGAACCGCGACACTGCGCCCGCTTCCGAGAGCGCCGGGCCGCGCGCACCGGCGCAGGACGATCGCGAAGCAGGCGCCCGGGTCGACGACACGCCGGCCGGCTCGGACGACGACTCGGCCGACGACTCGGCCGACGACTCGGCCGACGACTCGGCCGACGACTCGGCCGACGACTCGGCCGACGACTCGGCCGACGACTCGGCCGACGACTCGGACGGCGGGCGGTCCGTCGAGACGGTCGCCGCCCAGGAAGCGGACGACGAGGATCCGCACAAGGCCGATGCCGGTCATGCACGTGATGGCGGTGACATCCGGAACGACGGCGACGCGAAGGATGCCGGCCACGACGGTGGCAGGCACGACGGTGACGGTGACGGCCATGACGGTGACGGCCACGACGGCGACGCTCACGACGGTGAAGACGGCGGCGACGGCGACGACGGCAGTGGTGGCGACGACGGCGACGGCCACGGCGATGGCGGCGGCGGTGATCTCGAGCCGTCGCGGCCCGACGTCGGTTCCGCAGAACCGGGCGGCCGAGAGTCGGGATCTGGCGAGTCGGGCGAGCGGGAGTCGGGCGAGCGGGAGTCGGGCGAGCGGGAGTCGGGCGAGCGGGAGTCGGGCGAGCGGGAGTCGGGCGAGCGGGAGTCGGGCGAGCGGGAGTCGGGCGAGCGGGAGTCGGGCG
>JAJAZD010000298.1 GCA_026785945.1 Pseudonocardia sp.
CCAGGAGGACCCCATGTCACTCGATGTCCCCACCCACGTACTCACCGCCGCCGAACGCCACGAAATGGACCAGGCCCAGTTCGTCGCCGTCGTGCGCGACTCGCTGCCCTACGCCTGGGCGGTGGTCACCGCCGCCGCGGGAGTGGCCGCGTTCGCCACCACGACGGTCGACGGCGACACCTACCGGGAGTTCACCAGCCCGCGCGGCCAGGTCCTCAACCAGTCCCCGGAACTGCGCGACTGCTGAGAGGCATGCCCGGCCGGTGCCTCAGTACTCGTAGGGGTCCGTCGGAGCTGCGACGACGTCGACGGTGGTGACCGTCATCGCCGGTACGTAGCCGGTCGCCGCCGTCGCGGTCCCGGACTGGACGGTGCCCCGTACCCGCAGCCAGGTGTCGGGGGCGATCACACCGAGGTCGCCGAGCAGCCGCACCCGGTTCGCGCGGGCGTCCGCGGCGCAGCACGCGATCGTCAACCGGGCGAGCCCGGTGGCGGCGCCGTCGCGGACGGCGAACCCGGTGAGCGTCACGACACGACCCTCCAGCGAGCCGGTGGAGTCGCGTACCGCGCGCTGGACGAACTCGGCCACGGTCAGCGGCGCGCCTTCGGCGAGTGGGCCGAAGACGTCCGCGTCCTGCACGACCAGGTTGCGGGTGCCGGCCCGCGCCACCGCGTCGGCGCCCAGCGCGGGTGGCGCGACCAGCGCGATCACCAGCACCGGTGCGAGCAGAAGCCACGGGACGTACCGTTCGACCCGCCCGTGCGGGTGCGGCTCGGACATCCGACCGGTGCGAGCACCAGCCGGATGTCCCCGCAGGTCGCTCACCATCGCCACCACGGTGAGCCCGAGGACGACCACACCGGCACCGACGAGCAACCATCGGTGCGACGGGCGCACGTAGCGCAGGTAGGTGTCGTCGACGGCGATCCGTAGCAGCGCGCCGCCCACCAGCAGGAGCAGGACGTGCTGGGTCTCGCGGCGCATCACCGGACCCCCAGGATCAGGGATCCGATGCCGACCGCGCACAGCACCGCGACGGCGAACGTGGCCGGCGCGAACCGGACGGCGAACGCCCGCCCGAACGTGCCGGCCTGCAACGCGATCAACTTGACGTCCACCGCCGGCCCGACCACCAGGAACACCAGCCGCGGGAGCAGCGGCAGTGTCGACAGTGACGCGGCCACGAACGCGTCGGCCTCGCTACACAGGGCCAGCACCACCGCCAGCGCGGCCATGACCACGATCGCGAGCAGCAGTCGCCCGGCCAGCGCATCCAGCCACTCGGCCGGGACGAGCACCGACAGGGTCGCCGCCGTCAACGCGCCGACCACGAGGAACCCACCGGCGGAGAGCAGGTCGTGCCGCGCGGTCTCGGCGAGCACACCCCACCGGTTCGCACCGTCGGTTGCCGTCACCCCGCGGCGGGCGCGATCGGCGATCCACTCCGCGCGCCCCACCCACTGCCACAGCCACCCCATCACGCAGGCGGTGGCCAACGACCCGAGGAACCGGGCGAGCACCATGAGTGGCTCGCCCGGGAACGCGACAGCCGTCGCCACCAGCACGACCGGGTTGATCGCCGGCGCGGCGAGCATGAAGGTCAGCGCCGCCGCGTCGGGCACACCCTGGGAGATCAGCCGCCGGGCCACCGGGACCGATGCGCACTCACATCCGGGCAGCACGAGTCCGGCCGCGCCGGCGACGGGCACAGCGGCGCCAGTGCCGCGCGGCAGTGCACGGCGCAGGACGGCGGGCGAGGCGAACGCCGCGATCGCGCCGGACAGCAGGACGCCCAGCACCAGGAACGGCAACGCCTGCACGCAGACCGCCACGAACACGGTGGCCGCCGTGCGCAGTGCCGGTGCGGACGGCACGTCGCCGGCCAGCAGCCGGAGCAGGATCGCACCCAGCAGTACCGCGCAGACCACGTGCAGGGACGTGATCTGCGGTCGCGCGACGGAGGTTGTCACAGGGCCGCATGCTGCCAGCCCGACCCCTTCCGGCGGGGCCGAACCGAACAACCCGGCAGCCCGGTGCTACACCGGGAGCAGGGCCTCCACCACGTCCGCGAGCTGACCCACCGTGCGGCACTCGTGCATCGGGAGCACCTCGGCGTAGCGCAGCGCCGCGGAGTCCCCGCTGCCCCACTGGCGGCGTGGTTCCGGGTTGAGCCAGTGCGCGTGCCGGGCCGACCCGACGAGGCGCCGCAGCACCGTCAGGTTGGGGTCGCGGTAGTTGGTGCGGGCGTCGCCGAGGATCAGCAGCGAGCTCTTCGACGTGACGACGTCACCCCAGAACTCCGCGAAACTGCCGAAGGAGCCGCCGTAGTCGCTGTGCCCGTCGAACGCGACGAGGTCGGCCTCGCGCAGCACCCCGGCCATCACGCCCGAGAGCTCGGCGCCGGGTGAGAACAGGTGCGTCACCTCGTCGGCGCGCTCGACGAACGCGAAGACCCGCACCTTGCTGAACTGCTCCCGCAATGCCTGCACCAGCAACAACGTGAAGTGGCTGAACCCGGCGACGGAACCGGACACGTCACAGAGGATCACCAGCTCCGGCCGCCCGGGGCGGCGCGTTCGGTAGGCCGGACGCATCGGGACGCCGCCGGTGGACATCGAGCGGCGCAGCGTCCGGCGCATGTCGAGGGTGCCGCGTTTCGCGTGCCTGCGACGGACGGCCAGCCGGGATGCGAGCCGCCGCGCCAGCGGGTGGACGGTGCGGCGCAGCTGCGCGAGCTGCTCGGCGTGGGCGGAGAGGAACTCGACCTGCTCGAGCTGCCTGGGCACGGCGGTTCTCGCCACGTGCTCGCGACCGCGGATCTCGGCGGTCCGCCGCCGCACCTCATCGGTGATCATCTTCCGGAAGGCGGCGATGCGGTCACGGATCTCGCGCCGCAGCACCTCGTCGGCGAACGCCCCGCCGTCCTTCCCGTCGTCGCGGCCGGCGGCCCTGAGGTCGTCCATGATCCGGGCGAGCAGCGTCTCCGGGGACAGCATCCGCAGCGCCTGGTAGGCCGACCAGCCCGGTTGGCCGCCCGCGCCGCGGATCCCGGCCCCGGACGCACCGGACCGGCCGAGCGCGTCGACGACGGCACGGGCGAGCTCGGCGAGGGCGGCGGTGTCCCCGTCGCGGAGCAGGTCGGCGAGGATGTCGCGCAGCGCGTCGACGTCGACGGGCCCGTCGTCGGAGTCCTCTACGCGGGGGACCTCCACCTCTCCGATGCCCGCGCCCAGAGCCGCGGGGAAGTACAGCTCGAACAGCGTGTCGAACGCGTGCCGCTGCCCGGAGCGGCGTAGCAACGCGGATGCGAGGCCCTCCCGCACGTGCTCGCGGTGCATCAGGTCGAGCGCACAGAGCACCCGCGCGGCATCGATCGTCTCGCCCGGACCGACGGCCACCCCGTGGCTGCGCAGGGCCGCGACGAAGTCGACCAGGTGGCCGGGCAGGCCGTGATCGGACGCGATCCGGGCGCTGTCCACCCTGTCATCATGCCCGCCGGACGGGCACCGGTGCTCCACGGAATCTTCACATCGGCCCCCGACCACCTCCACGGTTCGTCCCTAGGGTCGGTGTCATGGCTCTCACACGGCGGCGCGTACTTGTGGTGGACGACGAGCCGACG
The DNA here is from genome assembly GCA_026785945.1 of Pseudonocardia sp. GTDB lineage: Bacteria > Actinomycetota > Actinomycetes > Mycobacteriales > Pseudonocardiaceae > Pseudonocardia. The sequence goes on from JAJAZD010000298.1 coordinate 3,624, forward strand.
ATCGCGGCGTCGGTCGCGGCCCGGCTGCGGGCCGAGGGGTACACCGTCGACGTGGCCCACGACGGGCCCTCGGCGATGGCGCGCGTGGCCGAGCAGGAGCCGGACCTGGTGGTCCTCGACATCATGCTGCCCGGTTTCGACGGCCTCGAGGTGTGCCGCCGGATCCAGGCGCGGCGGTCCGTCCCCGTCCTGATGCTCACCGCCCGTGACGCCGAGACCGACCTGCTCGTCGGCCTCGCCGTCGGTGCGGACGACTACCTGACCAAGCCGTTCTCGATCCGGGAGCTGGCCGCGCGGGTGCACGCGCTGTTCCGCACGGTCGAGAGGGCGGCACAGCAGCACGCCCACCCGTCGACGGTCGCACCACCCATCGTGCTCGGCGAGCTGGAGATCGACCCCGCGCAGCGCCGCGTGAGCTGCCGTGGCGTGCCCGCGCACCTCACACCGATCGAGTTCGACCTGCTCCTGCACCTCGCCGGGCAGCCGCGCACGGTGTTGCCGCGAGAGGCGCTCCTCGCCCACGTGTGGGGCTGGGCCGACGCCCCGGGCGCGACCCGCACCGTCGACAGCCACGTCAAGGCCCTGCGCCGCAAGCTCGGGGCCGATCTGATCCGGACCGTGCACGGGGTCGGCTACGCACTGGAGGTTCCGCGATGACGATGATCCCCCGCCCCCTCGATCCCATCCGCTCGATCAAGCTCAAGATCAGCATCCTGTTGCTGGCGTCCGGCGGGGCCGGGCTGACCTACCTCTGGATCGAGTTCCGCTGGCAGCCGCCCCTGGTGACCTCGCTGGTGACCGTGGCGATCGTGCTGCTCACCGCGCAGGTGCTGGCGCACGGGATGACCCGGCCGGTGCGGGAGATGATCGTCGCCGCTTCCGCGATGGCCCGGGGCGACTACACCCGGCGCGTCCGCGCGAGCTCCCGCGACGAGGTCGGGGAGCTCGCCCGGGCGTTCAACCGGATGGCGGCGGATCTCGCGGCGGCCGACCAGCAGCGCCGCGAGCTGATCGCCAACGTCTCCCACGAGCTGCGGACACCCATCGCCGCCCTGCAGGCCGTGCTGGAGAACGTGGTCGACGGGGTCGCCGAGCCCGATCCCGCCACGCTGAGCACCGCGCTGGCCCAGACCGAGCGCCTCGGCCGGCTGGTCACCGAGCTGCTCGACCTGTCCCGGATCGACGCGGGCGCGATGTCGCTGCAAGCGGAGACCGTCGAGCTCGCACCGATGCTGGACGAGGCGGTCGCCGAGGCCCGGGTCGCGGCGCACGTCGCCGGTCGGGGTGTGGGGTTCACCGTCGACGTCCGGCCACCGGGCACGACCGTCCGGGCGGACCGGGGCCGACTGCATCAGGTGGTGGTCAACCTGCTCGACAACGCGGCGCGGCACGGGCCGCCGGACCGCGACGTGCACCTCATCGGACGACGACAGGGTGGAGCGACAGTGATCGAGGTACGCGACGAGGGACCGGGCATCGCCCCGGAGGACCGCGACCGGGTGTTCGACCGCTTCACCCGCGGTGAGCGCGCCGTCGGCGGCGGCACCGGGCTGGGGCTGGCGATCGCCCGCTGGGTCGTCGACCTGCACGGTGGCGCCATCGGGGTGGTCGAGCCGGCCGAGCATGCGACGGGCTGCCGGATCCGGGTGACCCTGCCGGACGAGTCGTGAGCGGGACACAGCCGGTGTGGCCACCACCACCGCCGCCGGGGTGGCCCTTCGTCCGGCCGGTCCCCCCACCGGCGCCGCTGTTCGGTGACCGGTGGCCCGGTCCGTCGATGCCGCCGTCCGGCACCCTGCTCGGCGTGGTGGCCGCGGCGGGCGTCGCCACGGCCGCGGCCGTGCCCGAGGGTCGGCCGGGCCTCGGCTGGCTCGTCACGGCGCTCGCGATCACCGCAGCGGCCCTGGCGCTCGGTTGGCACACCCGGCGATCACCGCCCCCGGCCCCGGCCGCTCTCATCGGTGCGGCCTGGACGGTGGCCGCGGTCGGGCTGAGCGCGGTGAGTGCCGTGCGGGACGCCCCATGGCTGGTCACGCTGGGACTCCTGACGGCGTGCCTGGCAGGTTCGCTCGCCGTCGTCGGGCGCTCGTTCCGCGGGGTGGTGGCCGGCGCACTGGCGGTCCCGGTCGCCGCCGTACGCGGGTTGCCGTGGGTGGGCCGCTGCCTGCTCGCCGCCCGGAGAGGGGGTGGTGGGGCGGCCCTGCGCGTCGCGGTGGCGGGGTCGGTCGGCCTCGGCCTGATCGTGGTCTTCGGCGCGCTGCTGGCCTCGGCAGACCCCGCTTTCGCCCGCGTGCTCGACGAGCTGATGCCCGCAGTGGACGGTTCGTGGGTCCGGTCGGCGGTCCTGTTCGGGCTCGGCGGGTGGGCCGTCGTCGGGGCCGGTTTCCTGCTGGTGGCGCCGCCGGCACCGCCCGGGCCGCCCGAGGTGCGCCCGCCGCGGCTCCGGGGCCTCGAGTGGACCTTGCCCGCAGCGCTGCTGGTCCTGCTGTTCGCCCTGTTCGTGGGTGTGCAGTTCGTGACGCTCTTCGGCGCGGACTCCTACGTGCTGCGGACCACCGGGCTGACCTACGCGGAGTACGCCCGCGGCGGGTTCTGGGAGCTGCTCACGGTGACCGTGCTGACCCTCGGGGTCATCGTGCTCGGCTCCCGCTGGGCACCGCAGCAGGGTCTCCTCCAGCGGGCCTGGAAACGTGGCCTCCTCGGCGCGCTGGCGTGCCTCACGCTGGTGATCGTCGCTTCCGCGCTGAGCCGGATGTGGCTCTACCAGCAGGCGTACGGCTTCACCGTGCTGCGGTTGCTGGTGCTGACGTGCGAGCTGTGGCTGGGCGCCGGTTTCCTTGTGGTGATAGTCGCGGTACTCCGGCTGCGGCCCGGCAGCCCGGCGCCGGGGATGGTGGCGGCGGGAGTGCTCGCGCTGGTGGCACTGGCCGTGCTCGACCCGGAGCGGTTCGTCGCGGAGCGGAACGTCGCGCGCTTCGAGGAGACCGGGAGGATCGACACCCTCTACCTGTCCACCCTGTCGGCCGACGCCGTGCCGGCACTGGTCCGGCTTCCGGAGGCCGAGCGCTGGTGCTCCCTGGCCGGGATGCGAGCGACCCCCGACGATGACTGGCGGAGCTGGAACGCCTCCCGCACCGCGGCCAGGGCGGCCCTGGCCACGGTACCGAGCGGGCCGTGCGGAGAAACCCGGACCAGGTGAGGCGCAGCTCAGGTGAGACGCAGCTCAGGTGAGGCGCAGCTCAGGTGAGGCGCAGCTCAGTTGAGGCGCAGCTCAGTTGAGGCGCAGCTCAGTTGAGGCGCAGCTCAGTTGAGGCGCAGCTCCGCGGCCGCCTTCACGGTGTCGGACTGGTGCTTGAGCACCGCACCCAGGGTGGCGCGGACGGCGTCGTCGTCGAGCGTGTCGAGGCCCAGCGCGAGCAGGGTCCGCCCCCAGTCGATGGTCTCGGCGACGGACGGGGACTTGCGCAGCTCCAGTCCGCGGAGCACGCGGACCGTCCGGACCAGGGCGTCCACGAGGTTCTCCGCCAGCTCGGGCACCCGGCTCAGTACGATGCGCCGCTCCAGGTCGGCGTCGGGGAAGTCCAGGTGCAGGAACAGGCAGCGCCGCTTGAGCGCCTCGGACAGCTCGCGCGTGGAGTTGGACGTCAACACCACGAACGGGCGACGCGTGGCGCTGATCGTGCCCATCTCCGGCACCGTGACCTGGAAGTCCGACAGCACCTCCAGCAACAGCCCCTCGACCTCGACGTCGGCCTTGTCCATCTCGTCGATGAGCAGCACGGTCGGGTCGGCCCGCCGGATCGCGGTCAGCAGCGGGCGAGGCAGCAGGAACTCCTCGGAGAACACGTCGTCGCGCGCCTCGTCCCACGACTCGGTGGCCCCGCGGCCCTGCCCGGCGGTGATCCGCAGCAACTGCTTCGCGTGGTTCCACTCGTACAGCGCGCGGGCCTCGTCGATGCCCTCGTAGCACTGCAGGCGCACCAGCCCCGAACCCGTCGCCTGCGCCACCGCCTTCGCCAGCTCGGTCTTGCCCACTCCCGCCGGGCCCTCGACGAGCAACGGCTTGCCCAGCCGGTCGGCGAGGAAGACGGTGGTCGCGACGGCTGTCGAGGCGAGGTAGCCGACACCGGCCAGACGCTGTGCCGCGTCGGGGACGGACCCGAACAGCGGGGGCTGGGGGGCGTTCACCCGGATCATCCTGCCCTGCGCCCGCCCGTCCGCCCAGGGCCGCGGGTCGCTCACGCCGTCCGGCGACGTCCGGTCCACTCGTCGACGCCGAGGAAGAACGCCCACCCCAGGTGCTCCGCGCATGCTGAAACGGCGGCGATGCGCTCGTCCGCCGCCAGGACGACGGCCTCGCGCCTGCACCGCGTGCAGGGGCGGACGACGAGAGGCAACTTCTGGCGGCGGCTGTCCACGCCGTGGGGGTTCCCGGACGCCGAGTTGTCCACACCTCTGCGAGCTGCGTGCCCGGCTGTCGGTCGGGTGGTTCACCATGGGACCCGTGACGAGCTCCGGGCAGACGACTTCCGCGCAGACGACTTCCGCGCAGACGACTTCCGGGCAGGATCTCCGCACCCGCGCCGAGGAGGTGCTGGTCACCCTGGCGGGCCCGTCCGCACGGCTGCGGGAGGACCAGTGGACGGCGATCCACGCGCTGGTCGCGCAGCGCCGGCGGGCTCTGGTGGTGCAGCGCACCGGGTGGGGCAAGTCGGCGGTGTACTTCGTGGCCACGGCGCTGCTGCGGGAGGCGGGCGCGGGCGCCACGGTGATCGTCTCTCCGTTGCTTGCGCTGATGCGCAACCAGATCGACGCCGCGCAGCGCGCCGGCATCCGCGCCGCCACCGTCAACTCCGCCAACACGGCGGACTGGGAGCGCACCTACGCCGCGGTCGACGCCGGGGAGATCGACGTCCTGCTCGTCAGCCCTGAGCGGCTCAACAACCCCGACTTCCGCGACCGGGTGCTCCCCCGGCTGACCGCGAGCGCCGGGATGCTGGTGGTCGACGAGGCGCACTGCGTATCCGACTGGGGCCACGACTTCCGGCCCGACTACCGGCGGCTGCGCGCGCTGATCGCCGAGCTCCCCGCGGGCATCCCGGTGCTCGCCACCACGGCCACCGCGAACGACCGGGTGGTCACCGACGTCACCGAGCAGCTCGGGCTCGGCCCGGTCGACCCGCACTCCGCCGACGCCGCGCCCGGCGCCGGCCCGCTGGTGCTGCGCGGCTCACTCGACCGGGAGAGCCTGCGGCTGTCGGTGGTGGCGCTCCCCACCGCCGCGCAGCGCCTGGGCTGGCTCGCCTCGCAGCTCGACGCGCTCCCGGGCGCGGGCATCATCTACACGTTGACGGTCGCCGCGGCCGAGGAGGTGGCCGAGTTCCTGCGCGAGCGCGGGTACCCGGTGGCGTCCTACACCGGGAGGACCGAGCCCGCGGAACGGCTGGCGGCCGAGGGCGACCTGCTGGCCAACCGCGTCAAGGCGCTCGTGGCCACCAGCGCGCTCGGGATGGGCTTCGACAAGCCCGACCTGGGTTTCGTCGTCCACCTCGGGGCGCCCGCGTCGCCGGTGGCCTACTACCAGCAGATCGGCCGCGCCGGCCGCGCCGTCCCCCGCGCCGAGGTGGTGCTGCTGCCGGGCCGGGAGGACCGCGACATCTGGGCGTACTTCGCCTCGCTGGCGTTCCCACCTGAGCCGGTGGTGCGCGAGACCCTGCGGGTGCTCGACGCGGCCGGCGGGGCCGTGCTGTCCACCGCCGCCGTCGAGACCCGTGTCGACCTTTCCCGGACCCGGCTGGAGATGCTGCTCAAGGTCCTCGACTCCGACGGTGCCGCGAAGCGGGTCAAGGGCGGCTGGATCGCCACCGGCGAGGCGTGGGTCTACGACGAGGAACGTCACCGTCGCGTCGCCGAGGCCCGCCGAGCCGAGCAGCAGGCGATGCTGGACTACCTCGACACCTCCGAGTGCCGGCTGGTGTTCCTGCGCCGCCAGCTCGACGACGCCGGCGCGCAGCCCTGTGGGCGTTGCGACAACTGCTCGGGCGCGGTGTGGAGCGTCGAGGTCGACGAGGGCGCCACCGCTGCTGCCGGTGAACGGCTGACCCGCCCGGGCGTCGAGGTCGCGCCGCGCAAGCAGTGGCCGTCGGGGATGGGCGAGCTGGGCGTACCCGTCTCCGGGAGGATCGCCGCCGGTGAGCTCGTCGGAACCGGACGCGTGATCGGCCGCCTGTCCGACATCGGGTGGGGCACGCGGCTGCGCGAGCTCCTCGGTCCCGAACCGACGGCGGATCCGGACGACGGTGCTGCGGGCGGCGTGGCGGCCGGGGTCGACGCGCCGGTCCCGAAGGATGTGCTCGACGCCTGTGTGCGGGTGCTGGCCGGGTGGGGCTGGGAGGAGCGGCCGGTCGGGGTGGTCGGCATCGGGTCGCGCACGCGGCCGCACCAGCTCGACCACCTGGCCCGGCGGATCGCCGACATCGGCCGGCTGCCCCTTCTCGGCACGCTGGCCCCCCTCGGTGCCCGGCCGGCGCCGCACGCGAACTCCGCCCAGCGGCTGGCCGCCGTGTGGGGGGCGTTCGAGGTGCCGGGTTTCGAGCTCCCCGCCGGCCCCGTCCTGCTGGTCGACGACGTGATCGACAGCGGCTGGACGATGACGGTCGCCGGCCGGCTCCTGCGCCGGGCCGGGGCGTCCGCGGTGCTGCCCTTCGCGCTCGCGCAGGCCGGCTGAGCCGCACCCCTACACTGATCACGTGCCCAGTGACCGCATGCTCAAGACGATGAACTCCGTCCACCGGCTCCTGCTGAAGGTCAGCGGCGGGAGGTTGGGCAACGAGTTCGGCGAGATGCCGGTGCTGGAGCTGACGACGGTGGGCCGCCGGAGCGGTGAACAGCGTTCGGTGCTGCTCACCTCGCCGCTGCGCGACGGCGACGACCTCGTGGTCGTCGCCTCCCGGGGCGGTGACGACCGGCACCCCGCGTGGTTCCTGAACCTGCGCGACCAGCCGCGCGTCGAGGTCGCGGTCAAGGGCGGGCCCCGCCGTCCGATGCACGCGCGGGTCGCCACCAGCGAGGAGCGGGCCCGGATGTGGCCGCAGATCGCCGGCCGCTACCGCAACTATGCGGGCTACCAGAAGCGCACGGAACGGGAGATCCCGCTCGTCATCCTCGGTCCCGCGGCATGACGGGTCGGGCGTCCGGCCGGCGAGGTCGGTGTCAGCGCGACCCCGGGCGAAGCTGCACCGTCGAGTGCTCCTTGTCCACTCGCGCGGCGCCGGGCCACGGCACGGGGTGACCCCGCGGGACGACGGCGACCTCCAGCTCCGCGGAGCTCGGCGATCCGCCGTCGACCCAGCGTCGCGCCGCCGCCAGCACCAGCTCGGCGGCGGTCGCACCACCGGGACCGAAAGCCTGCACCTCGGCGTCCACGGTGCCGTCCCCGGTGCCGTCCCCGGTGCCGTCGCCGCGAAGGACGACCGCGAGCCCGGCGTCCACCACCAGTGCGACGGTCACGCCGCCTGCCGGGCCGGGTGCGAACATCCTCGCCGAGAACGGATGGTCGTCGTGCGCGAGCAGGCGAACGGTTCCCGGTTCGGTCAACGCGAGCCACAGCCCGAACCCGTCCCAGACGTCGCTCGCACCCAGCGACACCGGCAGGCGACGGGCCGGACCCGGTGCGGCGAGGGCGGCGGCGACAGCGTGTGGATCGACACCACCCCTGGACTCCGGCACGGCGATCAACAGGCCGTCCACCGGCCGGACCGTCGCGTCGGACCCGGCCCCGATGCCACGAAGCCGGATGAACGAGCAGCCGCGCACGGACCCGCTGCGCAGGATGCCGTCGGCGCCGAGATCGAGCGCCACGGACAGCTGGCTGCCCAACACCGCCAGCGGCAGCAGCAGCCTGCCACCCTCCGCGAGCTGCGCCACCCACTCCGGCCGCACGTCGACGCTGCAGACGGTCAGCACGATCCGGTCGTAGGGCGCTCGTGGCGGATGGCCGAGTGCGCCGTCCGCGCAGATCAGCTCGACCCCGGCCATCCCGGCGGCGGCCAGATGTGCGGCCGCGGAGGAGACCAGCTCGGCATCGATGTCCACGGCGGTCACCGACCCGGCGGCTCCGACGACGTGCGCCATCAAGGCCGCGTTGTAGCCGGTGCCGGCTCCGATCTCGAGGACCCGGTGGCCCGGCCGAAGATCCAGCTGTTCCAACATGATCGCCATCATCGACGGCTGGGACGCGGAGCTCGTCGCGACGCCGGCCCGGCGCTGGACGGTCAAGGCCTCGTCCGCGTAGGCCGCCTCGATGGGGGTGCCGGGTAGGAAGGCGTGGCGGGGGACGGCCCGGAACGCCTGCTCGACGGGGCCGCTGCAGATCCGCCCGGACGTGCGGAGGGCGTCCACCATCCGGGTCCGCTCGCGGTCGGCCGATCTCACGGCCCGAGTGTGGCCCGGGCGTGCGGGGCGCGACAAGCGGGGGGTGGTCACCGATCGGCCCCGACTCGCACGCACGCAGACCCCGACTCGCACGCATGGAGACCCCGACTCGCGGGGGCAGGTCAGGTGGTGTCAGGTCAGGTCAGGGGGACCAGGTCGTCGGCGTGGACGACCTCGCGGCGCTGTTCGGGGGGCAGTTCGTGCGTGCGGCGGCCGATCAGGTCGGGGAGCTCGGTGGCGTCGAAACCGGCGACCCCCCGCGCCACGACCGCACCGCCCGGCCCGACGAGGTCCACCACGTCACCCGCCACGAAGTCACCGTGGATGCCGTGGATGCCCGCTGCGAGCAGGGAGCGCCTGCGGTCGATCACGGCCTCGACCGCGCCCGCGTCCAGGTCGAGGCGGCCGCGCACGTCGGCGGCGTGCCGGAGCCAGAACCTTCGGGCCGACATGCGCCGCCCCGACGGCCGGAACGCGGTACCGACGTCGGGTCCCTCGTCCGAGACCCCGAGCGCGACGTGGACGTCCTCGGCTGCGGCGAGCAGGACGGGGATCCCCGCGGCCGCGGCCATCGCCGCCGCCGTGATCTTGGTGGCCATCCCCCCGCGACCCAGACCGTTCTCACCGGGCCGCGCGATGCGGACCGCCTCCAGGTCGGCCGGCGCGGCGACGTCGGGGAGCAGCCGGGCGCCGGGACGTCGGGGGTCGCCGTCGTAGAGGCCGTCGACGTCGGAGAGCAGTACCAGCGCGTCGGCCCCGATGAGGTGCGCGACCAGCGCGGCGAGCCGGTCGTTGTCGCCGACACGGATCTCGTCGGTGGCCACCGTGTCGTTCTCGTTGACGACCGGGAGCACGCCGAGCCCGAGCAGGCGTTCCAGCGTGCGCCTGGCGTTGCGGTAGTGCGCGCGGCGGACCATGTCGTCGGCGGTGAGCAGAACCTGCCCGATGGCCTGCCCGTGGCGGCCGAACGACTCGGCGTAGGCCTGGGCGAGCAACAGCTGCCCGACGGCGGCGGCGGCCTGCTGGGTGGCGAGGTCGCGGGGACGGCGGGTCAGCCCGAGCGGGGCGAGCCCGGCCGCGATCGCACCCGACGACACGAGCACCACCTGGCTGCCGGCCTTCCGGCGGCCGGCAAGGGCGTCCACGAGCGCGTCGAGCCGCAGCGGGTCGAGCCCACCGCCCAGACTGGTCAACGACGACGACCCAACCTTGACGACGACCCGCCGCGCCGCGCTGAGCTGTTGCCGGGTGTCCACGACGCCATGATCACCGGCGGGGAGCGTCTCCGGCCGGATCCGGCCGGTCTCCGTGCCGGACCGGTGATCATGGTTCATGTGTCGTCCCGGACCGTGTCCTCCCGCACCGGCGTCGGGACCGCGGCCGCGGCCGCGGCGCCCGG
>JAJAZD010000299.1 GCA_026785945.1 Pseudonocardia sp.
AACCTCGTCGCCGCCGCCCGCTCCCTGCGCTGACACCCCGGGCCACCGCCCGGAGGTCCGCTCCGGCGGCCAGCCCAGAAACCGGCTCGCCGCCGGAGCTGTCCGGCACCGGCATGTCTGTTCTGATTGAACTGGCGACACACCCGCGGCACCCAGCGCGCTCGCCATGTGACCGCAAGAAGCCGTCAGGCAGCCCGCCCCGTCCGTGAACGTCGGGGCTCGCCGTAGTACTCGCCGAAATCGGGCGGATATGGACGGCCAGCTCGCCGAGTAGCGGCGAGTTGGGCAGCGGCGCCCTTCGCCGAACTGGGGTGAGATGGGCGTCAGCCTGCAGACGTGTCGTGCTCGGCCACCTGCGGCGACGTCGTGGGAGGGGCACTTCGCTGGGCCCTGTGGGGTTCCAGAAGTCGGCCTGAGCTCATGACCTGCGGTGACCCACGTTAGCAACCAGCCCGGCACGATCACGGTCGTGTCACTTCGCCTGCTCTGCCTGATCTTCAACCAGCTCCTCCATTGGCTGGCCCTGCTCGGCCGCACAACCTCGTCCAAGAACATCAAGCTGCTCGTACTACGCCACGAGGTCGCCGTACTACGCAGAACCAACCCGAAGCCGCGCCTGCACTGGGCCGACCGAGCCCTGCTCGCCGCGCTCATCCGACGCCTACCCCCGAACCTGCGCGGGCACCGCCTGATCACCCCGGCCACCATCCTGCGCTGACACCACCGCCTGGTGACCAAGAAGTGGACCTACCCGAACACCGGCGGCCGCCCACCCATCGACGACACCATCGCCGCACTGATCGAACAGCTCGCCCAGGAGAACCCGACCTGGGGATACCAGCGCATCCGGGGCGAACTGCTCAAGCTCGGCCACAGAGTCGGCGCCTCCACGATCCGCCGAATCCTCAAACACCGCCGCATACCGCCAGCCCCGCTGCGAGCGACCGACACCTCATGGCGACAGTTCCTCCGCGCACAGGCCTCGACCATGCTGGCCGCGGACTTCTTCCACGTCGACTGCGCGCTCACCCTCAAGCGGATCTACGTGTTCTTCGCCCTGGAAGTTCCCAACCGCTACGTGCACATCCTGGGGACGACCAGCACCCACTACAACGGGCGACGGCCCCATCGAGCTCTGCGGCTTCTCCCGCCCCACCCAGATCATCCCACCCCGGACCTCGCCCACCAACGGATCAAGCGCCGACCCGTCCTGGGTGGCCTGCTCAACGAGTACGAACGCACCGCCTAAAACCGCAGCTCAGCGGCTATAGCCGGGTTCTGGAACCCGACTGGGTCACCGTCCACGGCAGGTGGGCCGCGGGGTTCAGGACGGCGGCACCCGGGTCGCCACGAGGAGGGCGTGGCCCGGGTGCCGGGGAAGGGGCGCCCGCCGCACGTGGCAGCCGGCCCCGGTGAGCCAGTCGACAAGCGTGGGCACGGGATGGATGCGGCCGCCCTGGGAGTGCCACAGGTGCAGGTCGAAGAAGCCGGTGAAGGCCCGCTCGGCGCCCGGTGCCGGATCGTCGCCGGGTCGGTCGGCGGTCTCCAGGACGAGCAGGATGCCGCCGGGACGCAGGGCCCGGGCGCACTCGGCGACCAGCGCGCGGGCGCGGTCGGCGGCGAAGCCGTGGACGACGTTGCAGAGCAGCACGACGTCCTGGTCCCGCTCGTGGAGCTCCCCGGCCAGGTCGGCGGCACGCATCGTCATCCGGTCGGCCAGGCCGGCGGCCGTGATGCGCTCCCGCCCCGCGCCCACGACGGACGGGCGGTCGAGCACGGTTGCGGTGAGCGCGGGGTGCGGGGCGCAGAAGGCGATCCCGAACGCCCCCTCGCCGCCCCCGACGTCGAGCAGCGCCCGCGCGCCCGGCGGCAGGTCGACGACCTCGACGACCTCGGCGGCGAGCCCGGTGGCCAGGCGGTGCTGCAGGGTGTGGAACAGCTCGCGCTCGGCCGGGTTCCGGTCGAGCCACGGGTAGAACCCGGCGGGCGGGACGCCCGTGCGGGCCGCGGTATCCAGGTCGGGCCACTGCGCGCCGACCATGGCGAGCCAGAGCGGGAGCACGGTGGCCCAGTGCCCGTCCTCGGCGAGGTCGCGCACGGCTACGGGGGTGGCCGCGTACGCGTCGCCGATCCGGTCGAGGTAGCCCGCATGCGTCAACGGGGCGAGCAGCACGTCCAGCGCATCGGGATCGGTACCGGTGCGGGCGGCCAGCTCGGCGACCGGGAGCGGGCCGCCGGCGAGCACGTCGAACACCCCGAGCCGCAGCGCGGCGGCGACGGTGTGGCAGGTCATGAGCCCGACGAGGTCGGCCAGCACCGACGGCCCGCGGTCAGCCGGGTCAGGTGGCACGGGCGGGCTCCATGTCGGGCCGGGCGTCGGGCAGGTCGGTCTCGACCGTGCGCAGGCGGGGGTGCAGCGCGGTCACGGCCGCGAGGGCCAGCATGAGGAGCGCGGCCAGCAGGAACACCGCGGCGATGCCGCGCCCGGGACCGGTGCCGACGAGCAGGCCGACACTGCCCGCCAACGCCCCGCCGGGCTGCAGGGCCGGTTCGGCGAGCCGCTCCACGAGCGGGCCCGCCGCGAGGTAGGCGAGGGGCTGCCCGGCCTGCCCGAGCGCCTGCGTCGTGCCCAGCACCCGGCCCAGGGAGGCGGTCCCCACCTTGCTCTGGACGATCGCGCGCGCGCAGCCCTGCACCACCGGCAGCGTGAACAGGAACAGCGGCGCGGCGAGCGCGACGAGCAGCACGGACGGGCTCGGTGCGTGCAGCGCCAGCGCCACCCCGCCGAGCGCGGTGAACGCCGAGATGCCGGCCGTCCGGTGCCGCGGTCCGCCCCAGGCACCCATCAGCAGGCTCCCGGCGAACAGTCCGCTGCCGCCGGCCAGCATCAGCAGCCCGAGCGTCGTGGGCGAGCCGAACGACAGGATCAGCGGCTGGATCAGCACCCCGGCCAGCGCGAACACGACGTTGTAGGCGGTGGAGACGAGCGTGAGCGCCAGCAGCGCCGGCCGCGCCCGCAGGTACCGCCAGCCGTGGCCCAGGTCGGCCCGCACCGATGGACGCTCCGCCTTCTCCTCCGGGCGGAGCAGCGACCGGGGCAGCCGGACGGCGAGCAGCACGACCATCGCGATGCCGAAGGTCACGAGGTCGATGAGCAGCACGCCCGCGAGCCCGAGGGCGGGCAGCAGCGCACCGGCCACCGCGGGCGCGGCGATCTGCATCGCCATGGAGATCTGCATCAGCCCGTTCGCCCGGCCGAGGTGGCGCTGGGGGACGAGCAGGGGGGTGATCGCCTGGTAGGCGGTGAAGTGGAACACGCCGCACACGGAGGTGAGCGCCGTGGCGAGGTAGACCTGTGCGATCCCCAGCGAGCCGGCCAGGGTGAGCAATGCCGTGGTGCTGGTCACGAGCGCACTGAGGGCGTCGGCGATGACGAGCACGGCGCGCCGGTCGAACCGGTCGACCACCACGCCCGCGACCGGCCCCAGCAGCACCGGTGGCAGCATGCCGGCCAGCATCACCAGTGCGAACGCCGTGACCGAGCCCTGCGTCTGCAGCACCCACACCCCGAGGACGAACCCGGAGAGCGCCGACCCGACCCCGGAGACGAGCGAGGCGGCCCAGACCGCGGCGAACCGGGCGACGTCCGACCTCATGCGCGCACCCCTCCGGCCGGGACCCCCGCCGGGACGAGGGCGTCGAGGTAACGCCCGATGAGCGCGCGGTCGGCGGGCGGCGGCGCCCCGAGGACGGCCTCGGTGGCGGTGCAGTCGAACTCGGGCCGCGGGAACTCCGGCGCGCGCTCGGGCAGCGCGCCGAGGAACGGGGCGAGGGCCAGCGGAGCCCCGGACGCGAGCCTAGCGCCGACGGCCTCCCGCCAGCGCGACCACGGCACCAGGTCCACGGGGTGGCCGCGGTCGGTGAGCGCCGCCGCGAGCTCGGGGTAGGAGACGGTCGCGGAGTTGAAGTAGTGGCGGTCGGCCCCGGCGGGCGCCACGAGCAGCCGCGCGATGCCGCCCGCCACGTGGTCGACCGGGAAGACGTCCTCGGTGTGGGCCAGGTCGGGCACACATCCGGTCTGGACGAACGTGGTGAGCAGCCTGCTGAAGTAGTCGTCCGGGTTGGCGCGCCCGGTGACGCTGTGCCCGCCGATCCGGGCAGGCCGGTGCAGCGACACCGCCGTCCCGGCCTCGCGCGCCTCGCGGCAGAGCCGGTCGGCCACCCACTTCGTCTGCTCGTACGCGCCGGGCAGCCCGTCGGGGGAGCCCGGCGCGTCCCGCTCGGTCACGCGGGTGCCGCGGTGCGCGGTGCCGAGGAACACACCCAGCGTCGACACCGCGTGCAGCGGTGCCCCCGCCAGCGCCGCCAGCCGCAGCGCCTCGACGGTGCCGCCGACGTTCGCCGGGTGCAACCGCTCGTACGGCGCGGCGAAGTGCACGACGCCACCGTTGTGGCAGACGACATCGCACCGCTGGGCCAGCTCCCGCCATGCGGGCTCGGTGAGCCCGAATCGGGGCAGGGCCAGATCACCCGGCACGCCGACGATCCGGGCCGGGTCGCCCTCCAGCCCGTGTGCCTGCAGGGCGTGCAGGACCCGGTCGCGGGCCTGCTCCGCCGAGCCGGCCCGCACCAGGCAGGCCGCGGTCACGCCAGTGCGCGCCAGCAGCGCCGCGACCACGTGCACGCCGAGGAACCCGGTGGCGCCGGTGACCAGCGCGGTGCGGACCGGTGCCTGCCGTGGCACGTACGGGACGAGCCCCGTCGGCAGCCGGTCGGCACGGAGGTCCGGACCGGGGGCGGGGGACGCCTCCAGGGCCCGGGCGAGCCCGGCGAGGTCCTCGGCCTCGAACAGCGCGCCGATCGGCACCGGTCGGTGCAGCGCGACCTCGATCGCCGCGGCGACCCGGGCGGCCACGAGGGACGAGCCGCCCAGGGCGAAGAAGTCGTCGGTGCGTCCGACCCGCGCCACGGCGAGGACCTGCGCCCAGACCGCGGCGATCACGGTCTCCACCGGCCCCTGCGGAGGAACGTGCACCTCGGGTTCGGCCGTGGCCGGCGGCAGGGCGCCCAGGTCGACCTTCTCGTGCGCGGTGCGCGGGATGCGGTCGACCACCACGACCAGGTCGGGCACCAGGTGCCGGGGGAGCCGCTCGCGGGCGAAGCGGCGCAGCTCCGCCGGAGTGGTCGTCGTGGTGGCGGCGTAGGCGACCAGGCGCTCGCCCGCCGCGACCGCGACGGCGTCGCGGACCCCCGGGTGCGCCGTCAGCGCGAACTCGACCTCGCCCGGCTCGATCCGGTGGCCGCGGACCTTGACCTGCCGGTCGGCGCGGCCGAGGAACTCCAGTGTGCCGTCGGCCCGCCACCGGGCCAGGTCGCCCGTCCGGTACGTGCGCCCGCCGTGGAACGGGTCGGGCCCGAACGCGGCGTCGGTCGCGGCGGGCTCGCCCAGGTAGCCCAGCGCCAGGCAGTCCCCGGCCAGGAACAGGTCCCCGGGCGCGCCCGCGGGGGCGAGCCGGCCGGCGGCGTCGAGGACGTACGCGCGCACGTGCGGCAGCGGGCGTCCGACGGGCAGGTGCGGGTCCACGCCGTCCCCGTCGACGGTCTCGTGCACGGTCGCGCACACCGTCGCCTCGGTGGGGCCGTAGTGGTTGACGAACGCGATGCGCTCGCCGGTCGCGCGCGCCCAGTCGCGTACCGCCTCCGTCGCCACCCGCTCGCCGCCGACCATCATCATCCGCACCGGCCAGTCCCCGGGCACGACCACCGAGCCGGAGGCCAGGTCGGCGACCCACCGGCGCCACAGCGCGACGGGCGCGTCGACGGCGGTCACCCCGTGCCGCGCGCAGAAGGCGACCAGCTCAGCCGCGTCGAGCCGGGCGGGCTCGGGGTGCAGCACCAGCGCGGCCCCCGACGTCAGCGCGGGGAAGAGGTCGCCGACCGAGGCGTCGAAGGTCAGCGGCGGCAGCATGAGGATCCGGTCGCCGGGCCCGAACCGGTGCGCGTCGCGGAAGCTCGCGGTGAACGACGCCAGGCTGCGGTGCCCGACCAGCACGCCCTTGGGGCGCCCGGTGGAGCCGGACGTGAAGATCACGTACGCGAGCCCGTCCGGGCGGTCGGTGTGCGCGTCCGTGCGGCGCGCGACCCCCTGCGCGGTCACCACGTGGTCGGCCCCGGCCGTGCGGAGCAGCTCCTCGGTGCGGGCGGGCGGGTCGTCCGGGCTCAGCGGCAGGTACGCCGCGCCCGCCCGGAGTGCCCCGAGGACGGCGGCGACCGCGTCGATCCCGGTCGGGAGCACGATCCCGACGAGCGACGCGTGCGGCAGCCGCGCTGCGACACCCTCGGCCAGCCGGTCGAGCTCGCCGTAGGTCACCGTGCGGCCGGCGGCCACGAGGGCCGGGGCGTCCGGCTGCGCGCCGACGAGGCCGGTCCAGAGATCGAGGACGGGGGGTCCGGCCGGGGTCGGGTCCCCGCTGCCGAGGAGCGCGGCGCGCTCGGCGGGGTCCAGGATCGGCACCTGCGAGACGCGCTGCTCCAGGTCGGACGTCATCGCCTCCAGCATCCGGACGACGTGGTCGCGGAAGCGCTCCACCTGTCCCGGCGCGAACAGGTCCGCGGCGTAGTCGCAGTAGAGGCCGATGCGCTCGCCCAGGGCCACCACGAGCGTCAGGTCCAGCCGCGACGTCGGCGCGGGCAGCGGCCACACCTCGCCCGCCAGGTCGTCGGCGGGCGACCCCGGGACGTCGTGGCCCATGACGACCATGGTCTGGAACAGCGGGTTGCGCGCCGGGTCGCCGGAGACACCGGCCGCACGGACGATCTCGTCGAACGGCACGGTCTGGTGCGCCAAGGCCTCGAGCAGCGTGGCCCGCACCTGGCGCAGCAGCCCGCGCAGGGTCGGGTCGCCCGCGAGGTCGGCCCGGAACGGCAGCGTGTTCACGTAGAACCCGACCGACCGTTCCAGGTCGGTCCGGTCGCGCTCGCTCACCGGGGCCCCGACGACCACGTCCTGCTCGCCGCTGTGCCGGGAGAGCACGGCCGCCATCGCGGCCAGGAACAGCACGAACGGTGTGCAGCGCTCGCGGCGGCCCGTCGCGAGCAGTGCGTGCGACAGCTCCGCGGGCAGCTCCGTGCCGCAGTGGGCGCCGCGCGTGCTCGGTGCGGCGGGACGGGCCCGGTCGCTCGGCAGGCTCTGCACGGCCGGTGCGCCCGCCAGCTGCCGGCGCCAGTACCCCGCGCCGTCGGAGGTACCGGGGCCGTCGGAGGTACCGGGGCCGCGGTCGGCGAGCCAGGCCGCGTAGTCCGGGAACTGGACGGGCACCGGGCCGAGGTCCTCGCCCCGCAGCAGGGCGAGCAGCTCCTGCTCCAGGAGCCCCGCCGACGGCCCGTCGCACACGATGTGGTGCAGGCACCACACGAGGACGTGGTCGTCGGGCGCGAGCCGCACCAGCAGGGCCCGGTGCAGGGGCGCCCGGTCCAGCGGCAGGGGCCGTGCGACGAACGCCTCGCTGATCCGGCGCGCCTCGTCCACGGCCCCCGGAGCGCCGGTGAGGTCGACGTGCTCCACGAGCCCCCCGGCCGGCGGCCCCGACACGACCTGCGCCGACACGACCTGCGCCGACACGACCTGCACCGGCCCCGACGCCGTGGTGGCGACGGCGGTGCGCAGCGCCTCGTGACGAGCAACGAGCGCGTACAGCGCACGGTCCAGCGCGGCGGGGTCCAGCGGCCCCCGGTAGCGCCGGCTGACCCAGCACAGGTACGCGCCGTCGCCGAAGCCGGAACCGTCGAGGACCCATAGCCGGGACTGGGCCGGGGTGAGCGGGACCGGCGAGCCGGCCGGCCGGCGGGGGATCGTCACGGCGCTCCCCCGAAGAGCCCGCGGTGCACCGAGACCAGGTCGGGGGACTGCACGAGGAAGGGCAGGTCGGTGGCGACCATGTGGCGGATCGCGAGCAGCGGGACGGGGCTGCGCAACGGCCGCCAGTCCGGGTTCCACAGCCCGGGCTTGTCCGGCGGGCCGTCGTGGAACTCGCCGACCATCAGGCCGTCGCGGACGAACAGGCGCTGCAGCGCCCGCTGCGCCTCGTCGACGATCGCGTAGTCGGTGAGCTGCGGGAACGCGTTGAGGATGGTGGTGTAGGCCGCGTCGGTGCTTCCCGGAGGGGCGAGTTGCAGGAACCAGTCGCGGTAGGGCCGGATGGCGAAGGCCAGCTCCGCCGCGGTCGTCGGCGTGCCCTCCACGACGTTGACGAGGAGGCGGCCGCGGTGCAACGAGCCCTGGGCGTAGGGGCAGACGGGCCCCTTGCGGCCCAGGTCCCGGTGGGGGCGCAGCAGGTAGTCGGCGACCCAGCCGGCGAGGTCGCGGACCACGGGCTGGTCGAGGTCGCTCGGCTCGAACAGGCGCAGTGCCGGGGACGTGGGGTGCACGATCATGGGCGTTCCCTCCGCAGGGAAGCCAGGGCCGCGGCGCCGATGCCGACGACGGCGGTGGATGCGGTCAGTGCGGCCGCGGCGAACGCGCGGTCTTGGCGGCGGGCCCGGCGCAGGGCGTCGCCGTAGGGGATCGTGGTGTGGCTGACCATGGTGTAGAGCGGCAGCCATCGGCGCGGGAACAGCCGCGACAGGGTGTGGTCGGCCCGGGAGCGGGCCAGGCGCAGCGGGGACCGCGTGCCGTCGCGCAGCTCCACGAAGTTCTGCGCGGACAGCTCGGCCAGGACGTCGGTGTGCGGCTTGCGGCGCTGCTGGAACGCGGCCAGCGCCGCGGCCCGCCCGGCCGCTCCCTCGGGGTGGCTCGCGAGGCACTCGTCCAGGACCAGGCAGTCCTCCAGGGAGGCGTTCATGCCCTGCCCGTAGAACGGGTAGATGGCGTGCGCGGCGTCGCCGACGAGCACCACCCGCCCCTCGGCGTGCCACGGCGCGGTGCGGACGGTGACCAGGTGCCCGACAGGTCGGGCGAGGAACTGGTCGGCGAGGTCGGGGACCAGTGCGGCGAACCGCGGGAGGTGCTCGCGGAAGAAGGCGAGCACGGCGCCGGGGGTGTCGAGCGAGGAGAAGCCCGGCTCGCCCTCGTGCGGCAGGAACAGCGTGCCGGTGTGCGAGCCGTCGGGGTTGGGGTGCGCGACGACCAGGCCGTGGGCGGAGGGCCAGACGTTCAACGCCTCCAGCGGGATCGACGCGCCGGGCGGGACGGTCAGCTCCTTGTAGCCCCACTCCAGGACCTGCTGGCGGTGGTCGGCGGGGCGGCCGTGCTGCAGGAGGCGGCGGACCGCGGAGAACGCCCCGTCGGCGCCGACCACGAGGTCGGGCCGCCGCTGCGATGTCCGCCCGGTCCCCGGGTCGGTGAGGGTCAGCACCCCATCCGCGAGGCCCGTGCACCGCACGCCGAAGGTGAACCGGGCCCCCCGGGCGCGCTGCACCAGCCGCTCGTTCAGCTCGGCGCGGCGGACCGAGTGGAGGACCTCCGACGGGCCGGTCCCGTAGGGGGTGGCGAGCGAGCGGCCGTCCGCCAGGTGGACCGCCCGTCCGCGCATCGGCACCAGCGAGGGCTGCAGCGCCTCCCACAGCCCGATCCGCCGCAGCGCCCGGATGCCGCGGGCGGAGATTCCGAGGTTGATCGACCGGTCCCTGTCCGCGCCCGTCCGCGGGTCGGTCCGCTGCTCGACCACCTCGACCTCGTGCCCGCGCTCGACGAGCAGCGCGGCGAGCATCGACCCGGCGAGCCCGGCCCCGACGACGACGACCTTCACCGCAGCGTGCCCAGCGTGCTGGGGCCGTGGGCGGCGAGGTCGGCGACGGTGTGGGCGACCAGGTCGGCGTGCTCGGCGAGGTCCGGCGTGCGGGTGAGGACGTCGACCGCCGCGGGGAAGCGCCAGAGCAGCTCCTCCAGGAGGAAGCGGAGGTAGGCGGGCTGCAGCTCCGGAAACTTGCGCAGGTCGTCCTTCAGCGTCCAGGTGTGGTGGAACAGCGGGGCGTGGTCCGGCCCGTCCCACGTCCGGGTGGCGGTGAGCCAGGTCCGCTCGCTGACGGGCCGGACGTCCACGCCGAGCGTGCGGGCGACGGCCGGCGCGAGCCGCTGCTCGGCGAAGACCGCGCGGCCGGCCGGGTGGCCGTCCGCCGGACCGGAGTTGCCCGTGGCGTAGGCCAGCGCCGCGTCGACGTAGGCCGAGCGGTGCTGTTCGTCGAGGAACACCGAGATCGCCATGTTCGCCGCGGGGGTGTCGAAGACCCATCGCGACAGGTCGGCCCCGACGAGGTTCGGCACCCGCTCGACCGGCGGGTACACCTCCCCGTCGGCGGTCTCCCAGTGGGCGAAGACGAACCCGTCGTGCGGGTCGAGCTCGAGGCGCCGACGCAGGTACAGGTCGGTGTCGAGGATCGCGAACGGTGCGGGCCTCAGGCCGGCGACGAAGATCTTGGCCCCGGTGGAGTACACCAGGGGGTCGAGGTCGACCGACTCCAGCTCGTCCAGGGCGAGGTCCACGGCGTCGTAGAGCGCGTCGAGCCCCTGCTCCTTCGCGTACGTCGCGCCGAGGGTGTCGGTGACCAGCTCGACGGGCCCGTGGTGCGCCCGCCAGGCCAGCACCCCGTGCACGAGAGTGACCAGCTCGGCGGCGGGTAGCCGGTAGGGCCCGGCGGCCCGGCCGCGGAGCCGTTCGAGCCCGTGCCGGTGCGGGCTGGTCCAGTTGACGTGCAGCGCCGTCAGGCGGGTGCTCACGGGGTCCCCCGGGCCAGCACGCGCTCGACCTCCGCGGTGATCCCGGCGATCGTCGGGGTGTCGTAGAAGATGTGCAGCGGCAGGTCGGCCCGGAGCGCGGTGCGGACGCGCACGAGGATCTGCGTGATCGTCAGCGAGTGCACCCCGAGCTCGAACAGGTCGTCGTCCGGACCGATCCCGTCGCGCTTGAGCACGCCGTGGACGATCTCCTGCACCCGGGCGGCCGACCCGCTCGGCGCCACGACCGCGTCCGTCGGCGCGCGGACCGGGGCTGCCGGGGCCGGCAGCGCGCGTCGGTCGAGCTTGCCGTTGGGGGTCAGCGGCAGCGCGTCGAGCGTGACGACCGTCGCGGGCACCATGACCGGCGGCAGGAACTGGGCCAGGTGCTCGCGCAGCGCCGCCGGGTCCGCCGGCCCGGCCCCGGCCGGCACGACGTAGGCGACGAGCCGGTCGTCCCGGACGGCGGCCGCCGCCCGCGCGACGGCGAGGTGGGCGAGCAGTCGGTCCTCGATCTCGCCCAGCTCGATGCGGTGGCCGCGGAGCTTCACCTGTCCGTCGGCGCGGCCGAGGAACTCCAGGTCGCCGTCGAGCCGGTGGCGGACCAGGTCCCCGGTCCGGTAGACCCGCTCGCCGCCGGGCAGCACGACGAACCGCTCCGCGGTCAGCTCCGGCCGCCCGACGTAGCCCCGGGCCAGCCCGGCCCCACCGAGGCACAGCTCCCCGGGCGTGCCGTCCGGCACCGGGCGCAGGTCGCCGTCGAGCACGTGGACGGTGGTGTTGGCGAGCGGTCGGCCGATCGTCACCGGTCCGGTCACCTCCGCGCAGGTGGACCAGATCGTCGTCTCGGTCGGGCCGTACATGTTGTAGAGCCGCTTCGTGCGGGCCCGGATCGCGTCGGCGAGCGGCTGCGGCAGCGCCTCGCCCCCGGCGAGCGCGGTCACCGCCGGGTCGTCGAACCCGCCGTCGAGCAGCACCTGCCAGCCCGACGGTGTCGCCTGCACGTGGGTGACGCCGTGCTCGGCGGCCAGCGCGGCCTGCGCCCGGCCGTCGAGGGCGAGTGCCTCCGGGGCGATCACGACCCGACCACCGGTCACCAGCGGCAGGTGGAGCTCGAGCGCGGAGATGTCGAACGCGAGCGAGGTCAGCGCCAGCCAGACCGGCGGCTCCGCGTCGGCCAGCTCGTCGCGGACCGCGAGCAGCAGGTTCACCAGCGCTCCGTGTCCGATCTCGACGCCCTTGGGCCGACCGGTGGAGCCGGAGGTGTAGAGGACGTAGGCGCGGTCCTCCGGCCGCGGTCCGGGGCCGGCAGCCTCGACCCCGCCCGTCCCGGAGCCGTCGAGCACCAGCACCGGCCCGGAGAACGCCGGCGCCGCGGTGCGCAGGTCCGGAGCCACGAGCACCGCCTGCGGCGCCGCGTCGCCGAGCACGAACTCCAGCCGGGCCGGTGGGTGGCCCGGGTCGAGCGGCAGGTAGGCCGCGCCGGCCCGCAGCACGGCCAGCTGCGCGACCAGCCCGTCCGCCGAGCGCCCGGCGAGCAGCGCCACCAGCGAGC
>JAJAZD010000300.1 GCA_026785945.1 Pseudonocardia sp.
AGCGCGACCAGCGAGCCCGGTCCCGCCCCGGCCGCCACCACGCGCCCCGCGAGAGCCCGGGTGGCGGCGCCGAGCTCCGCGTACGTGAGGGTGCGGTCGCCGTCCACGACCGCGACGGCGTCCGGCTGCCGCGCGACCACCTCGTCGACGAGGTCGACGAGCGTCGTCGCCGGGAGGGTGCGGGCCGGACCGTGGAGGGGCGGCGGGTGCGGCAGCGCCCGGAGGAGGTCGGCCAGCGCGGTGTCCGGCGCGGCCAGCGCGGCCCGCAGCAGCGCCCGCCAGTGCCCGGCGATCCGGGCGGCGGCCTCGTGCGGCAGGTGCGCGGGGTCGTGCTGCAGCACGACGTCGCACCGGTCGGGACCGTCCACGACGAGCACCCGCAGCGCGCCGCGGGAGGTGCCGTTGGACGCGGCCCAGTCCACGTCGGTCACCAGGCCCGGGAACGCGGGAGCGGCCTCCCGGCGCCGGTAGCTGAGCGAGACCTGCGCGAGCACGCGGCCCGGCTCGATGCGCGGCAGCGCCCGCGCCAGCGGCACCTCGCGGACCCGGTAGAGGCCCCGCAGGTCCCGCCGCAACCCGTGCTCGAACCGCAGGCTCCGGGCGAACCGCCGGAAGCTCCACCCCGGGTCGAGCCGGGCGAACACCGGCAGCTCGTTGACGAAGCACCCGATCCGGTCGCGCGTGGCGTCGGTGCGGGTCCCCAGGTCGACGCCGATCGGCGCGGTGTCGTCGCCGTCGTTGCCGTACCAGCGCAGCAGCGCCTGCCAGGTGGCCAGTACGACCTCGAACCGGCTCACACCGAGCGCGTCCAGGTCGCCGTCGTCCGGGCCGAGGGTGAACGCGACCGAGCTCCCCGGGCCCGTGGGCGGGCGCGACCCGCCGAGGTGGGGCAGCACGACGTCGGCGGGGTCGCGCCAGCGCGCCAGCCAGTACTCCCGGGCGAGCGGCAGCTCCTCGGCGATCCGCTGCTCCTCGTCCGCGGCGAGGTCGACGTCGGGCAGCGCGGGCAACCCGGCCCCGCCATAGGCGGCGGCCAGGTCCCGCAGCAGGATCGACTTGGACTCGCCGTCGAAGACCAGGTGGTGGGCGGCGAACCGCAGCACACAGCGCTCGCGTCCCAGTACGTGCAGACCCATCCGCACCAGCGGCCCGGTCGCGAGGTCGAACGGCTCGACCCCGGTGGACGGCGGGCTGTGCTCCACCGTGACGGCGGGCGGCACCGGAGCGGGCACCAGGTGGGGCACCCCGTCGCGCTCCTGCACCGCCGACGCGAGCACGGGGTGGCGGGCCAGCACCGCCTCGCACGCCCGGCGCAGGGCGGCGACGTCCACCGGGCCGGTGAGGTCCACCGTCAGTGGCATGACGTAGCCGGCGCCCACGCCGCCGGTCAGCTCGTCGACCCAGATTCCGCTCTGGGCCGACGTGGCCCTGTGCGCTCCGCTCTCCACTCCCTGGTCCTCCCTCACCTTGCGAGCAGGTCGCGCACGCGCGACTTGACGATCTTGCCTGTGGTGGTCCGGGCGAACCCGTCGACGAACGCGATGCGGACGGGACGCTCGTGGCGGGCCAGCCGCGTGGCGAGGAACGCCTTGAGCTGAGCCTGCGACAGCGGGGCGGACGTACGGACGGCGGCGGCGACCACCGCGCCCATCACCGGGTGCGGGAGGCCGACGACCGCCGCCTCGACCACGTCGGGGTGCTCGTGCAGGGCCGCCTCGACCTGCAGCGTCGACACCTTCAGCCCGCCGGACTTGACCACGTCGCTCTCCCGGTCGGTGAGGTGCAGGTAGCCCTCGTCGTCCAGGTGGCCGAGGTCGCCCATCCGGATCCACCCGTCGCGGAAGGTCCGGGCGCTGCCGGCGTCGTCGCCCACGTAGACCCGCGGCGGAGCGGGCGAGCGCAGCCACACCTCGCCGACGGTCCCCGCCGGCACCTCGCGTGCGCCGGCGTCGAGGATCCGCACGTCGCGAGGCTCCGCGGGCAGGCCCAGCGAGCCGGGCCGGTCGGGGTCGAACAGCATCGCGGTGCACGCGGGCGCCGACTCGGTGGAGATGTAGCAGTTGACGACGGTCGCCGACGGGAAGGCGAGGGTGAGCGCCTGCGCCGTCGCCGGGGGGAGCGCGGCGGCCGAGGAGCTGACCATGAGGACGGAGGACAGGTCGTGGCGCTCGGGGGCGCGCGAGCGCAGCAGCTCGGCCGCCATCGGCGGGACGAGGAAGACGGTGCCGGCCCGGTGCGCGGCGACCTGCGCGCAGAACGCCTCGGCATCGAACACGGGCAGGGCGAGGGCGGCCGGGTGCGCCGTCAGGCTGTCCACGAGCATCATCTGCCCGGCGTTGGTGCCGAGGGGGAACGCGTGCACGAACAGCTCGGAGTGCGCGTACGGACGCCGGCGGGCGCGGGGCCGGAAGCCGTGCGCGAGGTTGCCGTGCGAGGCACCGACGCCCTTCGGCTCACCGTCGGTACCCGAGGTGAACACGATCTGCGCGAGGTCACCGGGTGCGGGGCCGGCGGCGGGCGGGCGGGCGCCCGCGCCCTCCAGCGCGGCGACCTCGCCACCTCCCCGGACCGTCCGGGTGGCCCCGCACCGGTCGAGCATCCGGTCGCGCTGGGTCGCGGGCAGGGAAGACGCGAGGGGCACGGCGACGGCGCCGGCCCTCTGCACACCGAGGCACGCGACCGCGAAGTCGGGCCACTCGGACCCGGAGAACACGAGCCCGACCGGCTCGCCCGGACGGACGCCGGCGGCCAGCAGGCCGCCCGCCACGGCGTCGGACCGCTCGTGCCACGCGCCGAACGCCAGTTCCTCGCCCTCGGGCGTGCGGATCGCGGTGCGGTGCGGCTGCTCGGCGGCACGGACCGCGAGCATCTCCGGGACGGTGCTCATGCGGTCCGCAGCGCCGTCGCGAAGCGGTCGACGTGCCGGTCGAACTCCTCCGCGAGCGCGGCCGGCACGGCGGGGTCGAACCCGAACCCGTTGTAGACGACCGCCGCGCGCATCGACCCGTCCGGCTGCTCCTCCACGATCAGCCACGGCGAGGTCAGGTCGCGCTCGCCGGGAGGCACGTGCCACACGAGGTTCTGTTGGAACCGCGGGATCGGGAACGGCGCGGAGACCAGCCCGGGGACGTTCGGCGGCTCGCTCCAGCTCTCGTAGTGGATCCGGGAGGGGTAGGGAACCCGCAGCCGGGCGTCCTGGTAGGCGTGGAGCTGATGGGCGTTCGCGCCGAGCACCGTCGCCCGCACCCGGCCCAGCAGCTCCTCGTAGCCGGGCGCACCCGACAGGTCGAGGCGCAGGAGCAGCGACTGCACCAGGCAGCCGACGACGCCGTTGTGCTCCGGGGCGGTGCGTCCGGGCGCCGGCGACATCAGCACCAGGTCCGTCAGGCCGGTCCACTCCGTCAGGACGGTGCTCCAGCAGGTCATGACGCCCATGTAGGCGCTCGCGCCGCGGGCCCGTGCGGCATGGCGCAGCCGCTGCGCCGTGGCGGCCGGGACCTCGAACCAGTGCGCCCGCCAGCTGTAGCGGTCGGTCACCCGGCGGCCGGGGAACGGCTCCAGAGCGCGCGGCGCCCCGGCCAGCATCCGGTCCCAGTAGGGCTGGTGGAGCGGCCACTGCGTCCGCGACCAGCGGCAGTACTGCGTGTAGGTCGTCTCCAGGGGCCGCAGCGGGCTCGGCCGCCCCGTGCGCAGGGCCGAGTACTCCAGGGCCACCTCCCGCAGCACGACGCCCATCGACCAGCCGTCGAACGCGAAGTGGTGCACCGACAGCACGAGTACCTGGTCGTCGGGCCCGATGCGGATCACGAGCGCGCGGACGAGCGGGTCGCTGGTGACGTCCGACAGCACCTGCCGCTCGGCCGCGGCCAGCCGCACGGCGTCGGCCTCGCGCTCGGTGGGGGTGTCACCACTCGCCTCGACCTCGACGACGTCGGGCGGCAGGTCGGTCGCCATCGAGACCGCGTGCCGGCCCCCCTCCCGCCGGCACACCGTGCGCAGCGCCTCGTGCCGCCGCACGACGGCCGCGAGGGCGCGCTCGAACAGGGCGGTGTCGAAGGCGTCGGTGATCCGGGTGGCCACGGCGATCGACCCGATGTCGCGGGGGACCTCCGGCTCGGTCATCCAGATCAGGAAGTCCTCCTGCTGGGTGCTGAGCGCCGGCTCGTCCGCGCCGGTGGGCGCCGCGGGCTCCACCCGGGGTGCGCGGGCCTCGATCCAGCGGGCCTGCTCTCCGATGCCGGGCACGTCGAAGGCGAGGTCCGCGGTGGCGGTCACGCCGAACCGCTGCGTGATCAGGGTGGCGAGCTGGATCGCCTGGAAGGAGTCGCCACCGAGGGCGAAGAAGTCGGCGTCCGTGCCGGGCACCGGTACGCGAAGTACCTCGCGCCACACGTCGGCGAGGTCGTCCGCAGTCCTCGTCGATCCCCCGTGCGGGAGACCGCGGTCGTAATCGGCCGTCACAGAACGCCCCCGGTGAAAAGGCCTGCCCGGGCGGCCGTGATCCGCGCCGGGTGCGATCGAAATCCTACCGAGCATAGCATCGGCCACGCTCCGGTCAATGACAAGAACTGCCCCGGACGGTGTGCGGGAATCGTTTCCCGCGCACCGTCCGACGAGGATCGCCTCGTCGTCTGTCGGCCTCTGAGCAGCGGAAACGCCGACGGACTCGGCGGTGCGGCAGATTCCCGGGAGGCCGGGAAATGGGCTCTGCTCCGCATCCCGACTTACGCCGTTCGGTCGAATCGAAGTCCTACGGGATCGGTTCTCAGGAATACAGAGAGATCGCCGGAGCGCAAGGTGTTCCGACTAGTCCGTTCGTGGGTGCCGCGGTCACCGAGCGCGACCGTCGGGCAGCGTCGCGCCGTGTCAAGACGGCCATCCGATGGATGGTCCGGCCCGGCAGCACCAACCCGGCCAGCTGTCGTCGAGGCGGTCCGGCGGGGACGATCGGGAACATGACCACCGCCGTGCCGTCCCGCGCCGCCCACCCCGTTCCGCTCGGCCTGCCCACCATCCGGGCCACCACACCCGCACCGCTGACCGCCCCGGAGACCATCGCGTGAGCACCACCACTGCCACCACCAGCAAGCCCGACGCCACTACCGCGACGCCACTGCCGCACCACCAGACCCCCGGGCGCAAGCGATGCACGAGGGCCGCCACGCCGACAGCACACGCCGCCGACAACGCGTCCTCACCACGCTCGACCGCACCGTCGCCCACGGCGCCGACATCAACGTGTCCGCCATCGCCCGCGCCGCCGGGGTCGACCGCAGCT
>JAJAZD010000301.1 GCA_026785945.1 Pseudonocardia sp.
CCCCGCGGTGCGGGCCCACCACGTGGCCGCGAGGGCCCGACCCGCCCGCCGGAGCTCGACCCGCCCCGGCAGGCGGCGCTCGAGCTGCTCACCGCCGTGCGGGTCCGCGACGCGTACGCGAACCTGGCGCTGCCCGCGATCCTGCGCCGCCACCGCCTGCACGATCGCGACGCCGGGCTCGCCACGGAGCTCGGTTACGGCACGCTGCGCGCCCGCGGCCTGCTCGACGCCGTGATCGAGGCGTGCACCGACCGCCCGCTGATCCGCGTCGAGCCCACCCTGCTCGACGCCCTACGGTTGGGGTCCTACCAGCTCCTGCGCACCCGGATTCCCGCCCACGCCGCGGTCGACACCACCGTCGAACTGGTGCGCGTCGAGGCGGGCAGCCGGGCGGCGGGGTTCGTGAACGCGGTGCTGCGCAAGATCGGGGAACACGACGAGGCCGGGTGGGTGCGGCGGCTCGCACCACCCGCCGACGAGGACCCGGTGGGCAACGCCGCGTTCGCCCACGCCCACCCCCGGTGGATCGCGCAGGCGTTCGCCGACGCCCTCGGTCCCCCGGCGCCAGGTGCCGTATCGGAGCTGGACGCCGCGTTGGCGGCCGACGACGCCCGACCCGCCGTACACCTGCTGGCGCGGCCGGGGGAGATCACCGCCCTGGAGCTGGCGCTGGCCACCGGCGGCGCGGAGGCGCCGTACTCGCCGTACGGCGTGCACCTGGAGCCCGGTGGCGGCGACATCGGCGACCTCGGAGTGATCTCCGAGGGACTCGCCGTCGTGCAGGACGAGGGCAGCCAGCTGGTGGCCCTCGCCTTCGCGAAGGCTCCACTGCACGGGCCCGACGGCGGCCGGTGGCTCGACCTGTGCGCCGGGCCCGGCGGGAAGGCGGTCCTGCTCGGCGGTCTCGCGGCGTTCGACGACGGCCACGTGGACGCCGTGGAGTCGAGCGAGCACCGCGCCGACCTCGTGCGCCGCGCCACCGACGGGCTCCCGGTCACGGTCCACACCGCGGACGGCCGCGAGGCGCCACTGCCCCATGGGGCCTACGACCGGGTGCTCGTCGACGCCCCGTGCACCGGCCTCGGCGCCCTGCGCCGGCGTCCGGAGGCCCGCTGGCGTCGCCGTCCGGACGATGTCGCGACGCTGGCCAAGCTGCAACGCGAGCTGCTGACCGCGGCTGTGCGTCACGTACGGCCCGGGGGAGTGGTGGCGTATGTCACCTGTTCGCCACACCTGTCGGAGACGGTCGGCGTCCTCACCGGGGTGGTGCGCAAGCACCCGGACCTGGAGCGCCTCGACGCGCGGGGGCTCCTCCCGGGGGTGCCCGACCTGGGCGACGGCCCGGACGTGCAGCTGTGGCCGCACCGCCACGGCACCGACGCGATGTTCCTCGCCCTGCTGCGCCGCCCGACCTCCCGAGCTCGAACGACCCCGTGAACCCGCCGGACCGCCACATGGACACATGTGGCGGTCCTGGGCGCCCACCGCCCACCACAGGTGTCCATGAGGCGGATGGCGGGCGGGCTGCAGGGGCGTGCGCGTAATCTGCCGTGGTGCACCCGATGATCGCGCCGAGCATGCTGGCGGCCGACTTCGCCCGGCTCGCCGACGAGGCCGCCGCCGTCGCCGGCAGCCCGGGCGAGGGTGCGGACTGGCTCCACATCGACGTGATGGATGCGCACTTCGTGCCCAACCTCACCTTCGGGCTGCCCGTCGTCGAGGCGCTGCTCAAGGCCACCTCCGTGCCGCTGGACTGCCACCTGATGATCGACGACCCGGACCGCTGGGCCGTCGGGTACGCCGAGGCGGGCGCGTACAACGTCACCGTGCACGCCGAGGCCGCCCGCGACCCGGTGGGTCTCGCGAAGGACCTGCGCGCGGCCGGTGCCCGGGCCGGGTTGTCGGTCAAGCCGGGCACGCCGTTGGAGCCGTACCTGGAGACCCTGCGGCACTACGACACGCTGCTGGTGATGAGCGTGGAGCCGGGTTTCGGCGGGCAGAGCTTCATGCCGGAGGTGCTGGACAAGGTGCGCTCGGTGCGTCGCATGGTCGACACCGGTCACCTGCGGCTGCTGGTGGAGATCGACGGCGGGATCAATGCCGACACGATCGAGGCCGCCGCGGAGGCCGGTGTGGACTGCTTCGTCGCAGGCTCGGCCGTGTACGGGGCCTCGGACCCGGCGCGTGCGGTGCGGGCGCTGCGGGAGCGGGCGCGCGGCGCGTCACCACACCGGTCGTGGACGGCGTGACCGGCGGACACCCGGGATCCGGTGCGGGGAACGTTCAACCGCGGTCCGTGGTTGCAGGTGCATGACGACGCGCGGGCAGCCGCGCACCGGGAGGGATCGATGTTCACGGGGATCGTGGAGGAGATGGGCGAGGTCCTCGGCGTGCGCGAGGACGCCGAGGTCGTCGTGTTCACCGTGCTCGGCCCCAAGGTCACCGCGGACGCCGCCCACGGCGACTCGATCGCCGTCAACGGCGTCTGCCTGACGGTGACCGACCCCGACGGGAGCACGGACGGGACGTTCACGGTCGAGTTGGTGCCCGAGACCCTCAAGCGTTCCGGCCTGTCGGCCGTGACGCCCGGCGCCCGGGTGAACCTGGAGCGCGCCATGCCGGCTCACGGGCGTCTCGGTGGTCACATCGTGCAGGGCCACGTGGACGGCGTCGCCACGCTGCTGTCGCGGTCGCCGGGCGAGCGCAGTGACGAGCTGGTGTTCAGCCTGGTCCCCGACCTGGCGCGGTACGTCGTGGAGAAGGGTTCGATCACGGTGGACGGGGTGTCCTTGACCGTCGCCGCGGTGACCGACGACACCTTCGCCGTGGCCTTGATCCCGACCACGTTGGCGCACACCACGCTCGGATTCCGTGAGCCGGGGGATACCGTCAACCTCGAGGTCGACGTCGTGGCGAAGTACGTCGAGCGGCTGATGTCGCCGTACCTGCCCGGGAATCGGGGGGACGGCCGGGTCGGCAAGGTGGATGAGGAGGCCCAGGTCACGTGAATGAGGAACCGGTGGATCGGACACCGAGGGACGGAGCCGCCCGGCTCGGCGGGTTCGAGGCGATCGAGCGCGCCGTCGTCGACCTCAAGGCCGGCCGGGCCGTGGTCGTGGTCGACGACGAGGACCGCGAGAACGAGGGCGACCTGATCTTCGCTGCCGAGATGGCGACGCCGGAGCTGGTCTCCTTCATGGTGCGCTATACGTCCGGCTACGTGTGCGTGGCGCTCACCGAGTCGGAGTGCAACCGTCTCGACCTGCCACCGATGCACCACACCAACACCGACAGCTTCCGGACCGCGTTCACGGTGACCGTCGACGCGGCGACCGGCGTCACGACCGGGATCTCGGCGTCGGACCGCGCCCGGACCATCAGGCTGCTCGCGGACCCGGCGGCCGGGCCGGCCGACCTGGTGCGGCCCGGGCACGTGCTGCCGCTGCGCGCCCGCGACGGTGGGGTGCTGCGCCGGCCCGGGCACACCGAGGCCGCGGTGGATCTCGCCCGTCTCGCCGGGCTCTCCCTCGCCGGGGCCCTGTGCGAGATCGTCTCGCAGAAGAACGAGGGCGACATGGCCCGCGGCGAGGAGCTGCGGGTGTTCGCCGACGAGCACGACCTGACCCTGATCACGATCGCGGACCTCATCGCGTACCGGCGCCGGTTCGAGAAGCACGTCGTGCGGGTCGCGCAGGCGCGCATCCCCACCCGGCACGGTGAGTTCATCGCGTACGGGTTCCACTCCCTGCTCGACGGCATGGAGCACATCGCGATGGTGGTCGGAGACATCGGCACGCCCGCGTGCGACGGCGAGGACGTCCTGGTCAGGGTGCACTCCGAATGCCTCACCGGCGACGTGCTCGGGTCGCTGCGCTGTGACTGCGGACCGCAGCTGGACGCCGCACTGGAGACGGTGGCGAAGGAGGGGCGCGGCATCGTCCTGTACATGCGCGGGCACGAGGGCCGCGGAATCGGCCTGCTGCACAAGCTGCAGGCCTACCAGTTGCAGGAGGCCGGAGCGGACACGGTGGACGCCAACCTCGCGCTCGGCCTGCCCGCCGACTCCCGCGACTACGGCATCGGCGCCCAGATCCTCGTCGATCTCGGTGTGAAGTCCATGCGGCTGCTCACCAACAACCCGGACAAGCGGGCCGGGCTGGAGGGATACGGGCTGACGATCAACGGCCGCTTAGCGCTGCCCGTGCGCGCCGGCCCGGAGAACCTGCGCTACCTGCGGACCAAGCGCGACCGGATGGGCCACGACCTGCCCGACCTCGGCGACGGTACCGGCCCCGCCGTCGCCGTCGGGACCGGTCCGTGACCGAGGTGGGATCCCCGGTGCGGACCTACGGCGGCCCGTCGTGAGCGGCGACGGCCGGCCCGAGCAGGTGGTCGTTCCCGACGCGTCGGGCCTGACCGTCGCGGTGGTCGCGGCAACCTGGCACGCTGAGATCGTGGACGCCCTCCTGGGCCGGGCGCGGGCCGTCGCGGCGGAGGCGGGTGTCCCGGACCCGACCGTGGTTCGGGTGCCCGGCACCGTCGAGCTCCCGGTGGTCTGCCAGGAACTGGCGCGCACCCACGACGCCGTGGTGGCACTCGGCGTGGTGATCCGCGGCGGCACCCCACACTTCGAGTACGTCTGTGACGCCGTGACGGCCGGTCTCACCCGGGTGTCGCTGGACGAACGCACCCCGGTGGGCAACGGGGTGCTGACCTGCGACACCCATGAGCAGGCGGTGAACCGCTCGGGTGGGCCCAGCTCGGTCGAGGACAAGGGTGCGGAGGCGTGCCTGGCGGCGCTGCAGACGGCGATCGTGCTGCGTGGGCTCCGGGTGACCCGATGACGGAGCCGACCGACCCGACGGCGCAGCAGGACCTGTCGAAGGAACGGGGCCCCGCGGCCGTGGTGGTACTGCGGCCGCGGAAGGTCCTGATCGCAGCCTGGGCGGGCGCGGTCCTGACCGTGACCTTCTTCACCGCGATCGCCCTGGTGCTGCGCAACAGTCCGACCGGCGTGTACTTCCGCTTGGCCGACCAGGTGGCCCTGATCCTGATGGGTCTGTTCGTCGCCGGAGGTGCACTGCTCCTCGCCCGGCCCCGGGTGCGCGCCGACACCGACGGCATCGAGGTGCGCAACGTCCTCGGCACCCGGCACTTCCCGTGGGCGGTCGTGGAGCGCGTGGCGTTCCCGGACGGCGCGTCGTGGGCCCGGCTCGACCTGCCCGACGACGAGTACATCGCCGTCCTGGCCATCCAGGCGGTGGACGGCTCCCGGGCCGTGGACGGCATCCGGAAGATCCGGGCACTGCACGCCGCGTCGCGGGCCGCCTGACCGGGTACCGGTGCCGCCCGCTCGTGACGTGGCGGGCCCGGCCGCGCGAGACCCGCGTAGCATCGACGCCGTGCTGCGCCACCGTGGAGGGAACGACCGGTTCCGCAGCAGCGACGACAGTGTGCGGCTCGGGGACATCGTGTTGCGCAACCGGTTGGTGACCTCGTCGAGCCTGCTGGGGTACGGGGTGTCGAACTCCGCGGTCGTGCCCTACGGCATGAGCCCGATCTCGACGTTCGTGCCGTTGGCCGAGTTCGGAGCGGTGACCACCCGCACCCTGACGGTGGAACCCCGCGAGGGCCACTTCACCACGCGGGACGACTACGTCCTGCGAGAGCTCCCGGGGTTGCTCAAGCGCTACGGCACCGTGCTGCGCGGCACCGACGGCGGGTGGCTCAACGCCTTCGGGTGGTGCAACGTCGGCATCGACGCCTACCTGCGGCACTACTACCCGCGGACGCGCGACCAGCGGGTGATCATCTCGCTAGGTGGGTTCTCCGCCGCGGAGTTCGCGACGCTCGTGGACCGCGTGAACGCCGCGGTGCCCGCGGGGGAGATCGCCGCGGTGGAGCTCAACGTGTCCTGCCACAACGTCAACTTCGACTTCACGACGATCCTGCAGGACGTGCTCGACGAGGCCGTGCACCGCAGCAACCACCCGGTGATCCTGAAGCTGTCGCCGGACTACGACTACCTGCACAATGCGCGGCAGGCGGCGGCGGCGGGCGTGTCGGCCCTGACCGCGATCAACACGGTGAAGGCCCTTCGACTGGACCCGCGGACGGGAACCCCGTGGCTCGCCAACCGGTACGGCGGGCTCTCCGGGCGGGCCATCAAGCCGATCGGGCTGCGCGTGGTGTCCGAACTCCGGGAGTCGGGCGTGACGTTGCCCATCATCGCGACCGGCGGTATCCGCACGATGGACGACTGCCGGGAGTACTTCTGGGCCGGAGCCGACGCCGTGAGCCTGGGCAGTGCGACGTGGCTCGCCAGCTATCCCGGTTACGCCCTCGCCCCCCTGCGCGCGCTGCAGGTCCGCCGACTCCTCAAGGCGGTTCGGCGCTACGAACCGCTCCAGGTCGGGACCGCCGCCCCGTGGCGGTGACCGACGATCTCCGCTCGCGGCACGCGTGGCCCGTCCGCTCGGCCCGCGCCGTGCACGGCCCTCGGCACACCTCGCGGCGTGACTCGTGCGCGGCTCACGCACCGAGCGCCCGCTGACGGGCCTGGTCCATCGCGTCGTGGCCGAGGTCGGCCCGCTCACCGGCGGCCGCCCCGGCCGCGAAGCCCGACCCCGACAGGGTGGACCGGCGGGCCTGCCCCAGCCCCGGGAAGGCCTCGACGTAGGCCCGGTCGACCTGTGACGTGCGGTCGGCGAGGACCAGCGCGACCGAGGTCCCCGCGGGTGCCGGCCGGACCGACGTGCACGCGGCGCGGGTCTCCGCCGCCACCAGCCGCCGGTGCACCTCGACTGCGAACCCGTGCAGCCACGACCTGCGGTAGGCGGCCACCGACTCGCCGGCGCGGCGGGGTCGCTGCCGGGTCAGCTGGGCGGTGGCCTGCATCAGCAGCGAGGTGTAGAGCATCTCGACCCGCTCGCGATCGGACGCGAAGCCGAACACGGTGACCGCCGCGATCCGCCCGCCGCCCGCCTCGTGCAGGACGCCGCGACAGCGCAGCGCCGATGCCGTCCAGACGACCAGGCGAGCCTTTCCCGCGCTGTAGGGGCCGTCCATCTCCAGGCGGTGCGCACCGATCTCGTCGCGGCCCGGATCAGCCGCGGCGAGCAGCGCCGAGTCGATCCCGTGGCGGGCCATCAGCTCGACGGCCTTGGCGGTGTAGGTCTGCGCCTCCTCCGGGGTGGCGGCGCCGTCGGCCTTGGCCAGCAGCTTGCGGACGGTGTCGAGCTTGTCGGCCCCCATCGGAACCCTCCGATCGAGCGGGTGTTCGGGCGAGCGAAGTAGTACCACCCCGCCCCGACAGTCCCGGGCCTCGCCGTCTACACCAGCGCGGTCCGTGTCCGGGCGGGCGGTGCGGGCGCCGTTGTCGGTGGGCGGTTCTACTCTGGAGGAGCCATGCCAGATCCCGCCACGTACCGTCCGGCACCCGGGTCCGTCCCGGAGGCCCCCGGGGTGTACCGCTTCTCCGACACGCACCGGCGCGTCATCTACGTCGGCAAGGCCAAGAGCCTGCGCCAGCGTCTCAACTCCTACTTCGCCGATCTCGCCAACCTGCACCCGCGTACCCGTCAGATGGTCACGACGGCCGCCCATGTCGAGTGGACGGTGGTGGGCACCGAGGTCGAGGCGCTCCAGCTCGAGTACAACTGGATCAAGGAGTTCGACCCCCGGTTCAACGTCCGCTACCGCGACGACAAGACCTACCCGGTGCTCGCGGTCACCATGAACGAGGAGTTCCCGCGGCTGCACGTCTACCGCGGGCCCCGCAGGAAGGGCGTGCGGTACTTCGGTCCGTACGCGCACGCGTGGGCCATCCGGGAGACCCTCGACATGCTGCTGCGCGTGTTCCCGGCGCGCACGTGCAGCGCCGGGGTGTTCCGGCGGCACGGACAGATCGGCCGGCCCTGCCTGCTGGGATACATCGACAAGTGCTCGGCACCGTGTGTCGGTCGGGTCGACGAGTCGCAACACCGCGACATCGTCCAGGACTTCTGCGACTTCCTCGCTGGCCGCACCGACCACCTGGTGCGCCAGCTCGAACGGCGGATGGCCGAGGCGTCCCACGGGCTGGAGTTCGAACGGGCCGCCCGGTTGCGTGACGACATCGGGGCGCTGCGGCGGGCGATGGAGAAGCAGGCCGTCGTGCTCGGCGACGGCACCGACGCCGACGTCGTGGCGTTCGCCCAGGACGAGCTGGAGGCCGCCGTGCAGGTCTTCCACGTGCGCGGCGGCCGGGTCCGCGGCCAGCGCGGCTGGGTGATCGACAAGGTCGAGCCCACCGACACCGCGCAGCTGGTCGAGCGGTTCCTCACGCAGTTCTACGGCGAGCAGGCCGCACTGGTCGAGTCCGCCGACGAGGCCCAGCAGCCGGTGCCCAGGGAGGTCCTCGTCCCGGAGCTGCCGGCCGGGGTCGAGGGGCTGACCGAGTGGCTGTCCGCGTTGCGCGGCTCCCGGGTCGGGATCCGGGTGCCGCAGCGCGGCGACAAGCGCGCGCTCGCCGAGACCGTGGCCCGCAACGCCGCGGAGGCGTTCACCCAGCACAAGCTGCGCCGCGCCGGCGACCTGACGGCGCGCTCGGCCGCACTCCAGGAGATCCAGGACGGGCTCGGGCTCGACTCCGCGCCGCTGCGCATCGAGTGCGTCGACGTCTCGCACGTGCAGGGTACGAACGTCGTGGCGTCGTTGGTGG
The DNA here is from genome assembly GCA_026785945.1 of Pseudonocardia sp. GTDB lineage: Bacteria > Actinomycetota > Actinomycetes > Mycobacteriales > Pseudonocardiaceae > Pseudonocardia. The sequence continues at coordinate 8,702 of JAJAZD010000301.1, forward strand.
TGTTCGAGGACGGGCTGGCCAAGAAGTCCGACTACCGGCGCTTCGAGATCCGTGAGGGAGCCGCGGGCGGTGACGTGGCGTCGATCGCCGAGGTCGTCCGGCGCCGGTTCCGTCGACACGCCGCCGAGACGGAGGGTGAGGTGGACCAAACGCAGCGCGATGACCCCGGTAACGTCGACGCCGGTCGGGGCGACGGTTCGGATATCGCCTCTCCGGATCCTCTCCCCCCACGCGCGCACCGCCCCGGTATCGACCCGGAGACCGGCCGGCCGCGCAGGTTCGCCTACCCGCCCAACCTGCTCGTCGTCGACGGCGGGCAGCCGCAGGTCGAAGCGGCCGCGGACGTTCTGGCCGGCCTCGGCGTCACCGACGTGGCCATATGCGGGCTGGCCAAGCGCCTGGAGGAGGTCTGGCTCCCCGCCGAGCCCGACCCGGTGATCTTCTCGCGCACCAGCGAAGGTCTGTACCTGTTGCAGCGCATCCGCGACGAGGCACACCGGTTCGCCATCACCTACCACCGCCAGCGTCGTTCCAAGGGCATGACGAGCTCCGAGCTGGACGCCGTGCCCGGCCTGGGGCCCACCCGCCGGTCGGCCCTGCTCAAGCACTTCGGATCGGTGCGCAGGCTCAAGGCGGCCGACGTCGGCGAGATCGCCGCGCTGCCCGGGTTCGGCCCGCGCACGGCAGCCGCGGTGCAGGCGGCCCTGCACGGCGCGGACCATACCGCGAACCAGAATGCGGACCACAGGTCCGGCACGGCGCCCGTCGGCGTACCCGGTGCCGCGCCCGACGAGGTGCCGGCATCGTGACGCCCGGGGGGACGGCCGTGCCGCCGAGCGGCTCGAGCGGCCGGGCCGGGATCGAGGTGGCGCTCGTCAGCGGCCTGTCGGGGGCCGGCCGCAGTACGGCGGCCAAGGTGTTGGAGGACCTCGGTTGGTTCGTGGTCGACAACCTGCCGCCCGAACTGATCGCCACCATGGTCGACCTCGGCGCGCGTGCCCGCGGTGAGATCGCGCGCATCGCGGTCGTGATGGACGTCCGCAGCCGTGCGTTCTCCGCCGATCTCGGCGCGGTGATCAAGGACCTCGACGCCCGCGGCTACAAGCCGCGGCTGCTGTTCCTGGAGGCCACCGACGCCGTACTCGTGCGCCGTTTCGAGCAGGTGCGGCGCAGCCACCCGTTGCAGGGCGACGGCCGGCTCGTCGACGGCATCACCGCGGAACGTGAGCTGCTGCGGCCACTGCGGGAGACCGCGGACCTCGTCGTCGACACCTCGGCGGTGACGGTGCCCGCTCTGCGAGCCACCCTGGAGCGCACCTTCGGAGTCGAGTCCGAGCAGGTCACGCGCGTCACCATGCTGTCGTTCGGCTACAAGTACGGGCTGCCGATGGACTCCGACCTCGTCGTCGACGTCCGGTTCCTCCCGAACCCGTTCTGGATCCCCGAGCTGCGCGAGCACGACGGGCGCGACGAGCCGGTGCGCGACTACGTGCTCAGCCAGGAGGGTGCGGAGGAGTTCATCACCCGCTACCTCGACCTGCTGCGCCTCGTCGGCGCCGGGTATCGGCGCGAGGGCAAGCGCTACCTCACCGTCTCGGTGGGCTGCACCGGCGGCAAGCACCGCAGCGTCGCGATCAGCGAGGAGATCGCGCGGCGGCTGGCGGGGTCCGACGCCGTGACGGTCAACGTCGTCCACCGCGACCTGGGGCGCGAATGAGGACGCCCGCGGGTCCGCCGTTGCGTGCCGTCGCCCTCGGCGGCGGCCACGGCCTGCACGCCACGCTGTCGGCGCTGCGGTTGGCGGCGGCCCGCGGACTCGTCGACGAGCGCATCACGGCGGTCGTCACCGTGGCCGACGACGGGGGTTCCTCCGGGCGGTTGCGCCGGGAGCTCGGTCTGCTGCCCCCGGGTGACCTGCGGATGGCGCTCGCCGCCCTCGCGGCGGACGACGCCGCCGGCCGCCGGTGGAGCACGCTCGTGCAGCACCGGTTCGGGGGCACCGGGGCGCTCGCCGGGCACGCGGTCGGCAACCTGCTGCTGGCCGGGCTGTTGGACACCATGGGCGATCCGGTCGCCGCACTCGACGAGGTCGGGGCGCTGCTGGGGTTGCGGGGTCGGGTGCTGCCGATGTGCTGCGAGCCGCTGGACATCGAGGCCGAGGTCACGGGCCTGGGCGACGAGGCGGGGCAGCTCCACCTGATCCGCGGTCAGGTCGCCGTGGCGTCCACACCGGGGCGGGTCCGCAGGGTCCGGCTGCGCCCGGAGCGGCCGCGGGCGTGCCCGCAGGCGGTGCGCGCGGTACGCGAGGCCGACGTCGTGGTGCTCGGTCCCGGCTCGTGGTTCACCAGCGTGCTGCCCCACCTGCTCGTCCCCGAGCTCCGCGACGCCCTGGTCACGACCGACGCCCGTCGTGTCGTCGTGCTCAACCTGGCTCCGGAGCCGGGGGAGACCGCCGGGTTCTCCCCCGAGCAGCATCTGGCCGTGCTCTCCGGGCACGCCCCGGAGCTGCGGGTCGACGCGGTGATCGCGGACGTCGGCGCGGTTCCGGTGCCCGATCTGTTGCGCCGTGCGGCCCGGGACATGCTCTCCCCGGGCGGCCGGGTCCTGCTGGCTCCCGTCGCTGCCGATCCGGCCGTGCCCCGGCACGACCCCGTGGCGCTGGCGGACGCTCTCGGTGCCGTGCTGGCCGGGACGTCCGGTCGACCCGGTGCGGGTGACGGCCCCGCCGCCGCGGTCCGCCTGGTCGATGTCGGCCCGGTCGATGTCGGCCCGGACGAGGTCCGCGCTGAGGAGGACGTGCACATGGCAGTTCCGGTGTCCCACCCTGTCCGGAGGTCGAACCGATGGCGATGACCGCTGCGGTGAAGGACGAGCTGAGCCGGCTCGTCGTCACGAAGCCGTGCTGCCGGCGTGCCGAGGTGGCATCACTGCTGCGCTTCGCCGGCGGCCTGCACATCGTCGGCGGGCGGGTCGTGATCGAGGCCGAGGTGGACACCGGCTCGGTCGCGCGCCGGTTGCGCCGCGACATCCACGAGCTCTACGGCCACACCTGCGAGGCGCACGTGATCACCGCGGGCGGTTTGCGCCGCGGGGCCCGCTACGTCATTCGCGTGGTCAGCGACGGGGAGGGGTTGGCTCGGCAGACCGGGCTGCTCGACACCCGGGGCCGTCCGGTCCGCGGCCTGCCGCCGCCCGTCGTGTCCGGCGGGGTGTGTGACGCCGAGGCCGCGTGGCGGGGTGCGTTCCTCGCGCACGGTTCGCTGACCGAACCCGGCCGCAGCTCCGCGCTGGAGATCACGTGCCCGGGGCCCGAGGCGGCGCTCGCTCTGGTCGGGGCGGCCCGCAGGCTCGGTGTCACGGCGAAGGCCCGCGAGGTCCGCGGTGCCGACCGCGTGGTGGTGCGCGACGGCGACGCGATCGGTGCCCTGCTCACGCGCATGGGCGCACACGAGAGTGTCATGGCCTGGGAGGAGCGGCGCATGCGCCGTGAGGTGCGGGCCACCGCCAACCGGCTCGCCAACTTCGACGACGCCAACCTCCGCCGCTCCGCACGCGCGGCGGTGGCCGCGGCGGCCCGTGTCGCGCGCGCGCTGGAGATCCTCGGCGAGGACGTGCCGGAGCACCTGCTCGCGGCCGGCCGGCTGCGGGCCGAGCACACGCAGGCGTCGCTGGAGGAGCTCGGCCAGCTCGCCGAACCGCCGATGACCAAGGACGCCGTGGCGGGCCGGATCCGGCGACTCCTGCACATGGCCGACAAGCGCGCCGCCGACCTCGGCATCCCCGACACGGAGGTGTTCGTCACCGCGGACATGCTCGACGAGACCTGATCCGCCGGGGCAGGTGTATCGATTCCGAACCTCACCCGGACCGGTGCGGAGTCGAACGCTAGTGTGCGACGAGGTCAGAGGACAGCTCCAGTCGTGAACATCGAGGAGGCACGGGCGTGACGGTGCGTGTGGGCGTGAACGGGTTCGGACGAATCGGACGGAACTTCTGGCGAGCGGTGGAGGCCCAGCGCAAGGCCGGGACCACCGACATCGAGATCGTGGCGGTGAACGACATCACCGACAACGCCACATTGGCCCACCTGCTCAAGTACGACTCGATCCTGGGCCGGCTGCCCTTCGACGTGTCGTCCACCGCCGACGAGATCGTCGTCGACGGCAAGGGCTTCAAGGGTCTTGCCGTCCGTGACCCCGGCGAACTTCCGTGGAAGGACCTGGGAGTCGACGTCGTCGTCGAGTCCACGGGCATCTTCACCAAGCGGGAGGGCGCCACCAAGCACCTCGACGCGGGCGCCAAGAAGGTCGTCATCTCCGCGCCGGCCACCGGCGAGGACCTGACGGTGGTCAAGGGCGTCAACGACGGTGAGTACGACGGCTCGCAGAACATCGTCTCCAACGCCTCGTGCACCACGAACTGCCTCGCGCCGCTGGCCAAGGTCCTCGACGACCTCCTGGGGATCGAGACCGGTCTGATGACCACGATCCACGCCTACACCCAGGACCAGAACCTGCAGGACGGCCCGCACAAGGACCTGCGTCGTGCGCGCGCCGCCGCGCTCAACCTCGTCCCGCCCTCGACGGGTGCGGCGAAGGCGATCGGTCTGGTGATGCCGCACCTCAAGGGCAAGCTCGACGGCTACGCGGTGCGGGTGCCGATCCCCACCGGGTCGGCGACCGACCTCACCGTGCAGGTACGCCGCCAGGCGCCGGTCGAGGAGATCAACGAGGCCTACCGGGCAGCGGCCGCCGAGGGCCCGCTGCGGGGCATCCTGCGGTACAACGACGACCCGATCGTCTCCTCCGACATCGTCACCGACCCCGCGTCGTGCATCTACGACGCACCGCTGACCAAGGTCATCGGCAACCAGGTCAAGGTCGTTGGCTGGTACGACAACGAGTGGGGCTACTCCAACCGCCTCGTCGACATCACTGCGCTGGTGGCCTCGAAGCTGTGAGGACTCTCGACGACCTGATCGCCGAGGGCGTCGAGGGCCGGACCGTCCTCGTCCGCTCGGACCTGAACGTCCCGCTCGACGCCCCCCCCGACGTCCCCCCCGACGCGAAGGCCGACGGACACCGCCGCATCACCGACGACGGCCGCATCCGGGCCTCCGTGCCGACGATCTCCGAGCTGTCCGGCGCCGGCGCGCAGGTGATCGTCGTCGCGCACCTGGGCAGGCCGAAGGGCGCGCCGGACCCCGCGCTGTCCCTCGCGCCGGTCGCGGCGCGCCGCGGCGCGCTCGTTGGCGCCCCCGTGCGCCTGGCGGAGCTCGCGAAGGGCGTGCCGGACCTCGCCGCCGGTGACGTCGTCCTGCTGGAGAACATCCGTTTCGACCCGCGCGAGACCAGCAAGAACGCCGACGAGCGGGCCGGACTCGCTCGCGAGCTCGCCGCGCTCACCGGCCCCGACGGTGCGTTCGTGTCCGACGGTTTCGGCGTCGTGCACCGCAAGCAGGCGTCGGTCTACGACGTGGCGCGGGACATCCCGGCGTACGCCGGCGGACTGGTACTCGCCGAGGTCGAGGTGCTGCGCAGGCTGACCGGGCCCGGTCGGCCCTACACCGTGGTGCTCGGCGGCTCCAAGGTGTCCGACAAGCTCGCGGTCATCGAGGCGCTGCTGCCGAAGGTCGACGCGCTGCTCGTCGGCGGTGGGATGTGCTTCACGTTCCTCGCTGCCCAGGGCTACGGCGTCGGTGGCTCCCTCCTGGAGGCCGATCGGATCGACACGTGCCGGACGTTGCTGGAGTCGGGCAAGATCGTGCTGCCCACCGACATCGTGGTGGCCGACGACTTCTCGGCCGACGCCCGCACCCGGACGGTCCCGGTCGACGCGATCCCGGACGGCTGGAAGGGCCTCGACATCGGCCCGGGGTCCGTCGGGGCCTTCGCCGAGGTCCTGGCCGGCTCGGCCACCGTGTTCTGGAACGGCCCGATGGGCGTGTTCGAGCTGGCGCCGTTCGCCGAGGGCACCCGCGGTGTCGCACAGGCGATCGTCGACGCCACGGGCGCCGGCGCGCCCGGGAGGCGCGCGTTCTCCGTCGTCGGCGGCGGCGACTCGGCTGCTGCGGTGCGGGCACTGGGTCTGCCCGAGGACGGGTTCTCCCACATCTCGACCGGCGGCGGTGCGTCGCTGGAGTACCTGGAGGGCAAGTCCCTCCCCGGGCTCGCGGTACTGGAGCAGTAGACGATGGACCGACGTGCCGATGACCGTTCCACCGCCGTGCGGATGCCCCTGATCGCGGGCAACTGGAAGATGAACTGCAACCACCTCGAGGCTCTCGCGCTGGTGCAGAAACTGGCGTTCGGGCTGCCGGAGAAGTACTACGACAAGGTCGAGGTGGTGGTGCTGCCGCCGTTCACCGACATCCGCTCGGTGCAGACCCTGATCGACGGCGACAAGCTCAAGATGGTGCACGGCGCCCAGGACCTGTCGCCCCACGACTCGGGGGCCTACACCGGTGACGTCTCCGGTGCGATGCTCGCCAAGCTGGGCTGCCGCTACGTCGTCGTCGGGCACTCCGAGCGTCGCGAGATCCACGGCGAGGACGACTCCGTCGTCAACAGGAAGGTCCACGCGGCGGTCAGGCACGGGATCGTGCCGATCCTCTGCGTCGGGGAGGGCCTGGACGTCCGGGAGGCCGGCGACCACGTGGCCTACACCACGCGGCAGCTCGCCACCGCGCTGGGGAAGGTGCAGAGCCAGCACGTCCAGTCGCTGGTGATCGCCTACGAGCCGGTGTGGGCGATCGGTACCGGCCGGGTGGCGAGCGCCGCGGACGCCCAGGAGGTCTGCGCAGCACTGCGTGGCGCGGTGGCCGCGACGTTCGGCGAGGCCATCGCCGCGGGTGTCCGCGTGCTGTACGGCGGCTCGGTCAAGGCGAAGAACGTGGGCGAGATCGTGGCGGAGCGCGACGTCGACGGCGCGCTGGTCGGTGGCGCGAGCCTGGATGCCGAGGAGTTCGCGCGGCTGTGCGCGATCGCCGCCGGCGGTCCCCTCCCGTAGCGACGCGCCACGACGGAGCAGACCACCACCGGGCGTGAGGTCAGGGCGGTCCCCCTCCTCCACGGGAGGTCTCAGACCTGTGCGGCGGTGAAGCGCTCGGCAGCGTCGGCCCAGTTGGCGACGTTCCACCAGGCCTTCACGTAGTCCGGCTTCACATTCTTGTACTGCAGGTAGAACGCGTGCTCCCACATGTCGAGCATGACGATCGGGACCATGCCGATCGGCACTCCTGCCTGCTGGTCCCACAGTTGCAGGATGTGCAGGCGGCGCCCCAGCGGGTCGAAGGCCAGCACGCCCCAGCCGGAGCCCTGGATGGTGGTGGCTGCGGCGGTGAACTGGCCTTGGAAAGCGTCGAACGAGCCGAAGGTGCCCTCGATCGCGGCGGCCAGCTCACCGGTGGGCTGGCCGCCCCCGTCGGGGGAGAGGTTGCGCCAGAACAGCGAGTGGTTGATGTGCCCGCCCAGGTTGAACGCCAGGGCCTTCTCCAGCCCCACGATCGCACCGAAGTCGCCGGTGTCGCGGGCGGCGGCGAGCTTGTCGAGGGTGTCGTTGAGTCCGTTGACGTAGGTCTGGTGGTGCTTGGTGTGGTGCAGCTCCATGATCTCGCCCGCGATGTGCGGGGCGAGCGCGCCGTGGTCGTAGGGCAGATCGGGCAGGGTGTACTCGGCCACTGCGGCTCTCCTTCAGATGATGTCCCAAGGCTGTCGCCGCTATCTTGCAGTAGCCCAGATCTACCCGCAGCGCCGCCCGTCATCTAGACTGTTGCCAGATCCTTGCAACAGATGTGAGGGTCTGCGGGTTGGTGATCGTTCTGGCAGCTCGAAGCCCCCGCAACCTCAGTGGGGCCGGTCGGACTCGGACCCGGCCGGCCTCCACCGGGGTCGACTCCGCCACGGGGATGCTCGGGTGAGCCGGTGAATGGCTGAGGCGGCCTTGTTCAGCCAGATCGCTGTGGGTCGCCTGGTCCCGCTGCAGCAGGTACGACCCCCGACAGGCGGGGCATCGCGCCCAGGTACGCTCGGAACCCCGAGCGGTGGCGTCCCCGTCGTCCGGAGAAGCGACGAGAATGAGGACGGGATGCATCTCTCCCTGCAGATAGTGTTGATCATCTCCAGTGTCCTGCTGGTGCTGCTGATCCTGCTCCACCGGGGTCGTGGCGGTGGTCTGTCGAGTCTCTTCGGCGGTGGCGTGCAGTCCAGCCTCTCCGGTTCGAGTGTCGTCGAGAAGAACCTCGACCGGATCACGGTGTTCGTGGGTGCCATCTGGGTCATCGCCATCATCGGCATCGGCCTGCTCGTGAAGCTCGGAATCTGAGTAGGGGAAGGCATGGCCATGGCAGGCGGCAACGCGATCCGCGGCACCCGGGTAGGTGCCGGTCCGATGGGCGAGTCTGAGCGTGGCGAGACCGCGGCGCGGGCACACATCTCCTACTTCTGTGCGAACGCGCACGTCACCACACCGTCCTTCGCCGCCGACGCGGAGATCCCGGACTCGTGGGACTGCCCCCGGTGCGGGCTTCCCGGGGGGCGTGACAACGAGAACCCTCCCGCGGCCCCGCGTACCGAGCCGTACAAGACGCACCTCGCCTACGTCAAGGAGCGTCGCAGCGACGCCGACGGCGCCGCCATCCTCGAGGAGGCGCTGGGCAGGCTGCGGGCGTCGCGGGAGCTGTAGCGATGGGAGTTCGCGCGGCGCTGCGGTCGAAGCTGATGCGGGCCGTCGACGAGGTCGTCGCCCGCCACCGGGCGGAGCAGACGGCCGAGATCGTCGAGAGGGTGCAGACCGAGATCCGTGCCGTCACGGCCGAGATCCGGGCTGAGGTGACGGAGCAGGTCCGCGCCCAGGCCGATCGTATGATCGTGGCGGTTCACGACGTGGAGGTCCGGGACCGGCGCGACACGTTCGCCGCCGCCGAGCGGGCAGCGGTCGCGAGCACGGCACGGTTCGTGCAGGCCGAGTTGCGTCAGGCCAGCCACTTCGGGCATCCGCACGCCACCCTCGACCACGCCCTGTCGATCGCCCCGGCCGGCGGTATGGCGCTGGAGTTCGGCGTCTACACCGGTACCACCCTGAAGATCATTGCCGCGGCCCGGGACGGCGGGGTGTTCGGTTTCGACTCCTTCGCCGGGCTTCCCGAGACCTGGCGTGCCGGTTTCGACTCCGGGGCGTTCGACCTGGACGCGCCCCCCGACGTGGCGGGGGCGGAGCTGGTCGTCGGCCTGTTCGACGAGACGCTCCCCGGTTTCCTCGACGCCCATCCCGGCCCGGTCGACCTGCTCCATGTCGACGCCGATCTGTACAGCTCCGCGGTCACGGTGCTCCGCCACGTCGGGCCCCGCCTGAGTCCGGGCAGTGTCGTGGTGTTCGACGAGTTCTTCAACTATCCGGGCTGGGAGGACCACGAGGCCCGCGCCTGGCAGGAGTACGCCTCCGCGCACGACGTGGCGTTCCGGTACGAGGCCTACACCCTCGACCACGAGCAGGTCGTCGTCCGTCTCACCTGAGCCGGCGCGCCTTTCACGCGGCCCTGCTCATCCCAGCAGGTCGAGCTGTTCGGTGAACGCCACGACGAGCTGGGCCGCCGTGGTCCCGGACGGCACGGCCGAAGCGGCCACGGTCACCACCTGCCCGCCGCGGGCCGCGGCGGCGAACACGCTGCCGCTCCGGAAACGGCACACGAACCCCGCGACCCCGGCGTCGCCGGGACCGGCGGCCGCTCGGGATCCGTCGTCGCACACCTGCGCCAGCGTGTCGAGCTCCCCCGCGGGGTCGTCCGTCCCGGACGGCGCCACGTCGACGGCGACGAAGTCCGCGCCTCCCGTCGCGGCCGCTGGATCCCGCGCGGGGTCGTAGACGCAGCGGGTGTCACTCGCCGTGGTCCGGTCCGGTGTCCAGGTCATGCCGGTGGCCGCAGCGAGAGCAGCGGCGTCGAGCAGGCACGCCGCGGGAGGCGGCGGCTCGGCCTGCCCCGACGGAACCTGCGACGTCGATGTCGCCGGTGATGGCTCCGGCGCCGGCGACGGTGGCGCCGGCGTGCAGCCCCCGAGGAGCAGCGCGCCGGCCAACGCGAGCAGACCCGCGGCCCATGTCCGACCTCGGGCGTCTGTCACGGTGGTGCACTTTACGCGGGGCGCGGCTTGGACCCGGAGCAGCCGCACGGGATGGTCGGCCGGACGCGCGAGGGCACCGGTCGAGGTCCCCGGCAGCGGTCCCGGATCGTCGCGGCGGAGTGGCCGCCAGGCGGTCAGGGGGCGGGGAGAGCGCGGAGGAGCGTCCCGGGGCCGGTCACGCCGGCGCCGTTGGCATGGACGCGGTCGCGAAGCGCCCGGTCGGCGGTCACCACCAGCACGTCGGTGTCGGCCAGGTCCGCGGTGAGGGCGGCGATGGTGGAGTCGCCGTCGGCGCGGGCGTTCACGACGACCAGTGCGGGGTGGGTGGGCAGGTCGACGACCTGGGCGGCCGCCCCCTCCAGCACCAGGTGCACGGTGAGGCCGGGGCGAGGTGCCCGGCCCAGTGCTGTGACCAGCGCCCGCGGATCGGCGATCAGCGCCGCGACCAGTTGGTCGGCCAGGCGCCGGGCGGCCCCGGCCCGGTCGCGCCACCAACCGTCGGGGGGCGCCCCGCCGCCGGTCGCCCCATCGACGCTCAGGTGCAGCACGAGTGGTGGCCGGTGGGGGTGGAC
>JAJAZD010000302.1 GCA_026785945.1 Pseudonocardia sp.
GACGAGAACGTGATGGTCGGCGCCGCCAAGCAGTACATCTGCAGTGCCGGTCAGAACCAGAAACCACCGACCAACCCGCCTCCGAACACAGGAGGGGCGTTCGTCACCAACGGCATCTACGCCGCAACAGGAAACCCGCCGACAACCGCGACAGTGGCGCGAGTCCCATCCGGTGACTTGGTACCCTCGCCCGCACTCCGGACCACGGTCGAATCCAAGCTCGTCGGCGAAGGCCTCGTCGGACCCAAGCTCGTCGGACCCAAGCTCGTCGGCGAAGGCCTCGTCGGACCCAAGCTCGTCGGACCCAAGCTCGTCGGACCCAAGCTCGTCGGCGAAGGCCTCGTCGGGCCGAGGCTCAACCCGATTCAGCAAGGTCTCGACTGGGCCGGCGAGAACGTCGTGGCTCCAGTGGGACGAGCCTACGAACAGGCTCAGGAGGCCGGCCGTGAATCGCTGCGGACCACGATCGCCGGCTCCGAACCGCTCGACGGCGTGCTCGGATTCGGCGTCACGCGCCATCGTGTCGAATTCATGGGCGGCGGTCGGGGCCTCTACGACCCGGAAGGCAACTTGCTCTCCACCGAGCGCGGTGACCCACCGGTGAAGGTGGATGGGTGGAAGCTGTTCAGCCCAGGCGGGACGCGCGGAGCCACCGTTCCCGCCCGCACCGGATCCGGCGGGATGGTCGTGCCACGTGGCATCCCGGTCATCCCGTGAGTGACACCTCGTCCTCAGGTCCCGGTGGCCTCGCGGGTCCAGCCTGTGCCGGCGACGTGTGTCCGAGCACGTTGTCGACGACGTCCGCCGGTTCGGTTCAGCACCGCCGGCCAGGCGCCGCTTCCCACTCCGGCCGACCACCCTCGGACATCAGCGCAGGGAGCGCACCGCGTGCGAGGCGGCGGCGGCTCCGGCGGTGAGGACCACGGCGCCACCGCACACGACGAACAGGGTGGTGGTCCCCGCGGGCAGGAGCACCCCGGCGAGCGCGAAGGACAGCGGGTCGAAGGCGACGACGCTGAGCGCGACCAGGCTCATGACCCGGCCGCGCAGCTCCTCGGGCACGCGTTCCTGCAGCCACGACACGAGCACGACGCCCAGGTAGGCCTCTCCGACCCCGACCACCGCGGCCACCGCCACCGCGGGCAGCAGGGCGCCGACGAACCCGAACAGGGCCGTCCCCACCCCGATGAGCGCGGTGCCCGCCACGATCACGAGCCCCCGCCGGGTCGGGGGGCGGGCGCCGGCGGCCAGCAACCCGAGCAGCGAGCCGGCCCCGAACCCGGCGTACACCAGGCCGAGCGTCGCGGTGCCACCGAGGCGCTGCTCGGCGAGCACGGCGCCGCCCACCAGGACCGGCCCGATCACCGCGACGTTCAGTACGGCGAGCACGAGCAGGATCGTCCGCACCACGGGCTCGCCCCAGGCGTAGCGGACACCCTCGCGCAACGCGTGGCGCCCCGGCACCGGTACGGCGCTGCGCACCTGGGTCCGGACCGGCGCCGTGCGGGCGAACCGGCGGGCGAACGCGGCCAGCGCCACCGCGGCGAGCAGGTAGAGCCACGCCACGGTGCTCAGGCCGCCGCCGAGGCCGGCGACGACGACGATGCCGGCGGCCACGGCCGGGCCGAACAGGTCACCGGCCGACTCCGCCCCCTGCACGAACGCGTTGGCCCGCGGCAGCTCGGCGGGGCCCACGACCCGGGGCAGCAGCGCCAGCGACGCGGGGTAGTAGACCGCGTCGAGGACCCCGAGCAGCCCGGCGAGCCCGGCGATCACGAGGATCGGCGGGGGTCCGAGCACGACCAGCGCGGCGAGCACGGCCAGCACTGCGGTGCGCGCCCAGATCGAGGCCACCACGATCTTCGCCGCGTCGACCCGGTCGGCGAGGACACCGCCGAAGGGCAGCAGTACCGCCCGCGGCACGGCGGCAACGGCGAGGACCAGCCCCAGGGTCGCGCCCGGCCCGGCGAGGTCGAGGACCAGCAGCGTCAGGCACACGACGAACAGCTGCTCGGAGACCGACGCCAGCGCCGCACCGGCCCACAGCAGGCGGAACGACGGGTTCGCCATCGGCCCCCGCCGCGCGGTGCCCCTGGCCGTGCTCGTCACCGGACCCACCCGGGCTCGGCGCCGACCCGTGCCTGCCCCGACGCCGGCGACCCGGGCATGCCCGGCGCGGGCGACCCGCTCGCGCGCCCGCTCATCGGGCCGCGAGGGCCGGGGCGGTCATCGGGATGCTCGCGAACCCGCGGATGGCGCTGCCGGGCCTGCGCCGCAGGGGCCCGGCCACGTGCAGGCGCGGCAGCCGGTCCGCCAGCACCTGCAGCGCCACCTCGCCCTCCAACCGCGCCAGCGGCGCGCCGAGGCAGTAGTGGATGCCGCTGGAGAAGGCGAGGTGGTCCGGACCACCGGTGCGGGTGATGTCGAACCGGCCCGGGTCGTCGTAGGCGGCGGGATCCCGGTTGGCCGCGGCGAGCATCAATATCACCCGGCCACCCGCGGGCAGGGTCGTGCCGGCGAGCTCGACGGGCTCGTGCGCCACCCGCACGGTGGCCTGCACGGACGGGTCCCAGCGCAACGTCTCCTCGACGGCCGCGACGGCGCGTACAGGTTCGCCCCGCAGCAGCTCCCACTGGTCGGGCCGGTGCGCCAGCGCCACGGTGGCGTTGCCGATGAGGTTGACGGTGGTCTCGAACCCGGCGATGAGCAGCAGCCCGCACGTCGCGACCAGCTCGTCCATGCTCAGCCTGCCCTGCGCCCGCGCCGCACCGAGGATGCTCGGCACGTCGTCCCCGGGGTGCTCGCGGCGGTGGGCCTCGAGCTCGACGAACAGCGTCTCCAGGTCCTGGGTGGCGACGCGCAGCTCCTCGGCCTGACGCACTGAGTACACGCCCCCGAGCGACTGGCCCACCACGGCGCCGAAGCGGGCGAAGCGGTCGGTGTCGACGTCCGGTACACCCAGCAGCTCGGTGATCACCGTGATGGGCAGGGGCGCGGCGAAGTCCGTGATCAGGTCGAACGACCCGCGGCGGGCGGCGGCGTCGAGCAGATCGTGGGCGATCGTCTCGATCCGGGAGCGGTAGTCGCGGACCAGCGCCGGGCGGAACGCCGGCGCGACCAGACGCCGCAGCCGGGTGTGGTCGGGCGGGTCCTGCTCCAGGAACGACTCTGCCACCGGGCCGGTGGCCTCGTCGCTGAACGGGTCGAAGTCGGCCGGGCGCCCCGACAGGTCCCGCACCCGGAAGCGCGGGTCGCGCAGCACCTGGCTGCACAGCGCGTGCGACGTCACGACGTACGCACCGGTCCGGCTGCGGTGCACCGGCCCGCGCGCCCGCATCCGCTCGTAGAGAAGGTAGGCGTCGTCCCCGGGTCCGGGCTGCAGGAACCGGCTCAGCAGGTCGCCGGACCTCGCCAGCGACCAGAAGATCGTCCGCCCCGCGGTGATGCGGGCGGCGGTGCGCACCCGGCGCATGATGTCGATGTCGGACATGGAGGTCTCCTCCGTGGGGCGACGGGAGCGGGGCGGCGGCGCCGCACCGGGTGGTGCGGTCAGTTCTCGACGCCGCCGAGCAGCGTTCCCATCACCATCTCGGGTGCGGTGACCGGAGCGAGCCGGCCCACGGTGATCAGCTCCCAGGCCGCGTAGACCAGGGCGTTCATCGACGCGACGACCCACTCGTCGGGCAGGTCCGCGCGGAGCACACCCGCCGCCTGTGCTCGACGGACCACGTCGCGCACCGGCGCGTCCAGTGCCTCCACCCGCGCCGTGAGCTCCGGCTCGGCGTCCAGCGATCGCTCGCGCAGCAGGAACTCCAGGCGAGGTCCCAGCGGGATCACCGCGGTCACCAGCCTGCGCAGGACCGCGGGCGCCTCTGCGCCGGGCGCGTCGAGCCCCGCCGCACGGTAGGTCTGCTCCAGCAGGTCCAGGGCGTCGCGCGCCAGTGCCACCAGCAGGGCGTGCCGGGTCGGGTAGAGCTTGTGCAGGGTGGTGCGGCCGATCCCGGCCGCCCTCGCCACGTCACTCAGGGAGGCCGCCGGGTCGGCGACCAGGACCTCGGTCGCCGTCTGCAGCAACGTCGGACCGGGCAGGACTGATCGAGAACGAACACTCATGTTCGCAACCGTACGCGAACGATCGCTACTCCGCCACGCCCGCGCCTGCCACCTTCGAGTCGGTGATCTTCAGGACGTCGAGGCTCCTCTGGATGTCCGAGGGGTAGATGTAGCCGTTGTCGTAGTTGCCGACGTAGGCGAGGCTGCCCTTGAACGCGGCATCGGTGCCGAAGGAGTTGACGCCGTCGAACGGCGCCTGCTCGGCGATGTTCGCGAGCTGGCGTGTGTTGGCGCTGCTCACGTCGAGCCGGGCGGGAGCGGCCGTGGACGGCCCGACCGGACGGCCGCCGTCACGGGCGGCTCAGCGCAGTGCGGGCAGGACGTCGGCCGCCCACATGCGGAAGAACTCCGCGTGGTCGCCACCGACCTGTTGGACGTACACCTCGTCGAACCCCGCGTCGACGAAGGCGCGCGCGGCCCCCGCGTGACGCTCGGGATCCGGCCCGCAGGCGATCAGCTCCGCCATCGCCTCCCTCGGCACCAGGGACGACGCGGCCTCGAAGTCCTGCGGCCGCGGCAGGGTCTGAGCGAGCTGGCCGGGAAGCCCCTGGTTGGCCCACATGCGGTGTGCCGTGTCGATCCCGGCCTCCTCGGTCTCGGCCCAGCACACCTTCATCCCGCCCTGGACGGGCCGCTTCCCGCCGCCGGCCTCCCGGTAGGCGCGCACCAGATCCGCGTCCGGCTCCATGGTGCAGAACCCGTCGCCGATGCGGGCGGCGAGCTCGGTGGCCTGGGGGCCGAACCCGGAGACGTAGATCGGCACCGGCTCCGGGGGGAGCGTGTAGATGCGGGCGTCCTGCACCTCGTAGTGGGCGCCGTGGAAGCTCATCTGCTCACCCCGGTGCAGCAGCCGGATCAGCTCGACCGCCTCCTCCAGCATCTCCAGGCGGACGCCGACCGACGGCCAGGGGTCCCCCAGGATGTGCTCGTTGAGGGCCTCGCCGCTGCCGACTCCGAGGACGAAACGGCCGTCGAGCTGCACGGCGGCGGTCGCGGCGGCCTGGGCGATGATCGCGGGGTGGATGCGGACCGTCGGGCAGGTGACCGCCGTCGTCACCGGCAGCGACACCGCCTCGGACAGCGCGCCGATCACGGACCACACGAAAGAGCTCTGGCCCTGGGCGTCGTTCCACGGGTGGAAGTGGTCGGAGATCCACAACCGGTCGAAGCCCGCCTCCTCCGCCAGCCGGGCGTGCGCCACCAACTCGCGGGGGCCGAACTCCTCGCAGGACAGGAAGTACCCGAAGCTCGTCATGATGGGCATCTACCCCGTCCCGTACAGCCCAATCCCGGGACGGGCGGCGAGCTCGACGACGTCCTGGCCGAACGCCGCGCGCCGGACGAGCGCCGGCGGGAACCGGGCGGCCCAGCGGCGCGCGCGGCCCCACGCCCGCGTGGACGTCGCCGATCCC
>JAJAZD010000303.1 GCA_026785945.1 Pseudonocardia sp.
CAGGATCAAACTCTCCAACAAAAACTGGCCCAACAAAACCCACAAAACACTGCAGGCCATACAAACAAACTGGCACAAAAACCAATCCAAGAACAATATAGCTCGACACACTGTTGAGTTCTCAAAAGACACCCGCACACCGACGCCCACATGACATGGACGAACGGGGCTGACTATCCGTCCGTGCTCCGAGCTGAGCCGGAGCAACTTTCCCAAGGTACTTGGTCCTGGCCGCAGAGTCAACCCCTGCCAGTCCCAACCTTGCGAGATGTACCGACTTGCTGATGACTCCCCTGCTGATGACTCCCGGCAGGGTGTCCACCTCCGGGGCGTTGACCTCGGACCGGAGAACATCATCCCGATCCTGCGGTGCTGCCCGCCGTGGCGACTCGGTAGAAGCTACACACTCGCTCCGGCGCCGTTCGAACCGGGGGTGCCCATGACCATCTCCTGAGGTCAGGACGCTCGACCGGAGGGCTGCACGGGCGCGGCGCGGGCGCCCGCGAGGTTGCGCTTGCCCCGTCGCACCACCAGCCAGCGCCCCGGGAGCAGGTCACCGGTGTTCGGTGTCCACTGCTCGTCGGCCACCTTCGTGTTGTTCACGTACGCGCCGCCCTCCCCCACCGCGCGACGGGCAGCACCCCGGCTGTCCACCAGACCGGTGACGACGAGCAGATCGACGATGGTGGGCCGGTCGTCGAGCCGGACGGTGGCGGTCGACACCTCCGCCAGTGCGGCGTCGAGCGTGTCTGCGTCGAGTTCACGGAGGTCACCACGCCCGAAGAGGGCACCGCTGGCCGCGACGACCTGATCTGTCTGATGCCTCCCGTGCACGAGTGTCGTCAGCTCGTCGGCCAGCCGCCGCTGCCCGGCGCGCAGATGTGGACGTTCGGCGCCGTCGCGTTCGAGCTGCTCGATCTCCGCGCGCGGGAGGAACGTGAACAGACGCAGGTAGCGGCCGACGTCGGCATCGGCGACGTTCACGAAGTACTGGTACCACGCGTACGGGGACGTCATCTCGGGGTCGAGCCAGATGTTGCCGCCCCCTGTGGACTTCCCGAACTTGCGCCCCTCCGCGTCGGTGACCAGCGGCAGCGTCACGGCGTGGACCGCCGCGCCCTCCACCCGGCGGACGAGCTCCACCCCGCCGACGATGTTGCCCCACTGGTCCGACCCACCGACCTGCAGGCGACAGCCGTACCTGCGGTACAGGTGCAGGTAGTCCTGGCTCTGCAGGAGCAGGTAGCTGAACTCCGTGAAGGACATCCCGTCCGCGGCGAGACGTCGCCGCACGGTCTCCCTGGCCAGCATGACGTTCACCGAGAAGTGCTTGCCGACGTCGCGGAGGAACTCCAGTGTGGACTGAGCGCCCGTCCAGTCGAGGTTGTTCGCGACCAGCGCTCCCGTCGCGGTGTCGTCGAACTCGACGAACCGCTCGAGCTGACCCCGGATGCGCAGCCCCCACTCGTCGACCGTCTCCGCGCTCTGCATCGGCCTCTCGCCGACGTCCCTCGGATCGCCGATCAACCCGGTCGCACCGCCGGCCAGCACGATCGGTCTCGCCCCGGCCTGCTGGAAACGACGCAGGGTGAGCAGTGGCACGAGGTGCCCGGCGTGCAGGCTCGGGCCGGTCGGGTCGAACCCCGCGTACAGCGTCATGACGCCGTCCGCGAGGTCGCGGCGCAGGGCGTCACGATCGGTGCTCTGTGCGAGGAGGCCGCGCCACTCCAGCTCGTCGAGGATGTCCGTGCTCACGGGCCGATCCTCCCGCACGTCACGTCGCGGACGCCCGCCGGTTCCCGCGCACGGGCGCGTGGTCCTCCCCGACGGTGACCGCCGGGTCGCCCCGGCCCGGCCGGTAGGTGCTGACCGCAGGAGAGCCGTCCACCCAGAACCGCCACGGCCGCTCGTGTGCCGCCGCGACGCCGACCCGCGGCCCGGTGCGGACGAGGCCGCCGTCGACCCGCGGTCGCTCCAGCACGCGTACCGGTGACAGGGGGTCGGTCACGTCGACACCACTGCGTGCCCGGTCGAGCCCCAGCAACGACGCGAGCCGAGCCGGGCCACGTGCCAGGTCGGCGTGGCGCCGGGCAGTCGGCCGACGCGCGTGCGCGGTGGCGAGGTCGGAGGTGACCTCGCCACCGCGCAGCAGCACCGCACCCGGCTCGCCGTCGTCGAGGCAGCTCACGTTGGCGCAGAAGTGCATGCCGTAGACGAAGTACACGTAGAGGTGGCCGGGCGGGCCGAACATCACGGCGTTGCGCGGCGTACGGCCGCGGAAGCAGTGCGACGCGGGATCGTCCGCGCCGCGGTACGCCTCGACCTCCACCAGCCGTACCGACACCGTGCCTTCCGGCGTGTCGGCCTCCACCGTGCACCCCAGCAGGCGCGTCGCCGCCTCGAGGACGTCGCCGCGCAGCGCCGCGCGATCGAGCAGCGTCACCCGTGCGTCGCACCCACCTGCGTAGCACCCCCTTGCCGGGACGACGCCTCGCGCGTGGCCAGCGCCAGCCGGACACAGACCACGACACCCGCCATGGCGCGCTCGACCTCGTCGAGGACCGGGAACGTCGGGGCGAGACGGATCGTCGCGTCCCGCGGATCCTTGCCGTGGGGGTGGGTGGCGCCGGCAGGCGTCAGTGCGATGCCCGCCTCCTTGGCGAGCCGTACCACCTCCGAGGCGCACCCGTCCGGCACGGTCAGCGTGACGAAGTACCCGCCGGTGGGCGTGGACCACGACACGCCCGGGGTGTCACCGAGCCCGGCGAGCAGCCGCTCCACCGCGGCGAACTTGGGCGCGATGATGTCCCGGTGGCGACGCATGTGCCGGGCGACCCCGTCGGCGTCGCCGAGGAACAGTGCGTGCCGGAGATGGTTGATCTTGTCGGGGCCGATGGTGCGCTTGGCGGTGAGCGCCAACCACCAGGCGACGTTGGCCGCGGACGCACCGAGGAAAGCGACGCCCGCACCGGCGAGGGTGATCTTCGAGGTGGAGCCGAACACGAGAGGCCGGTCCGCGTGGCCCGCCTCGGCGGCGAGCGCCAGTACGTCGGCGATCCCCGCCGGGGAGTCGGTGAGGTGGTGCACCGCGTAGGCGTTGTCCCACATGATCCGGAAGTCCGGCGCCGTCGCGGGCATCGACGCGAGCCTGCGGACGGTGTCGTCGGAGTACACCGTGCCGTCCGGGTTCGAGTACTTCGGTACGCACCAGATGCCCTTCACCGACGCGTCGTCGGCCACGAGCCGCTCGACGACGTCCATGTCGGGGCCGTCCGGGGTCATCGGCACCGCGACGAGCTCGACACCGAGGCGCTCGCACACCGCGAAGTGCCGGTCGTACCCGGGAACCGGCGCGAGGAACACCACCCGGTCCTCGTCGACCCAGCGCCGCGCCGCGCCGGGCAGTGGGCTCAGCATCGCGTGCACGAGCGTGTCGTGCATCAGCTCGAGGCTCGAGTTGCCGAAGGCGATCAGCTGCTCGACCGGCACCTGCAGCGCGTCGGCGAACATCTCGCGGAGCTCCCGCAGGCCCTGCAGACCCTGGTAGTTGCGGGTGTCGGTGCCGTCGACGGCCCGGTACCGCTCGCCGGGCAGGCTCAGCATCGGCAACGCGAGGTCGAGCTGCGCGGCCGAGGGCTTGCCGCGGGTCAGGTCGAGCTTCATGCCCTGGGCGACGAGGGCGTCGTAGTCGGCACGGGCCGATTCGAGAGCCGGTCGCGCCAGGTCGGCGGGCGAGGTCATACGGGTCCTCCGGTAGCAATTCGAGGCGCGAGAGCACCACGGGCCACGCTCGCGGCGGCACGCAGATCGCCGAGCTGCTCGGCGACGCGCGCCCCCGCCGTACCGCCACGGGCGTCCCTGGAGGCTATCGAGCCCGCGACGGTGAGCACGTCGCGCACCCTCCCCGTCAGGGCCGGATGCACCTGCGCGAGCTCGACGTCGGTCAGGTCGGCGAGACCGACGCCACGCGCCTCGGCGAGGCGGACGCAGCCGCCTGCCGCCTCGTGCGCCACCCGGAACCCGACGCCGTCGCGCACCAGCCATTCGGCGACGTCGGTGGCGAGGCTGAACCCGGCGGGGGCCAGCTCGGCGAGCCGGTCGGTGTGGAACACGATCGTGGCGATCATGCCCGCGACCGCCGGCAACAGCAGCTCCAGCTGGTCGACGGAGTCGAACAGAGGTTCCTTGTCCTCCTGCAGGTCGCGGTTGTAGGCGAGCGGCATCGCCTTGAGCGTGGCCAGCAGTCCGGTGAGGTTGCCGATCAGGCGCCCGGCCTTGCCGCGCGCCAGCTCCGCGACGTCGGGGTTCTTCTTCTGCGGCATGATCGAGCTGCCGGTGGAGAACGCGTCGTCCAGCGTCACGTAGGAGAACTCCGCCGTGGCCCAGATGATCACCTCCTCGGCGATCCGCGACAGGTCGACGGCCGTCATCGCCAGCACGAACGCGGCCTCGGCGGCGAAGTCCCGCGAGGCGGTGCCGTCGATCGAGTTCGCCGACGACGAGTCGAAGCCCAGCTCCGCGGCGACGGCGTCGGGGTCGAGACCCAGCGACGACCCCGCGAGTGCCCCCGAGCCGTACGGCGACACCGCGGCCCGGCGGTCCCAGTCGCGCAGCCGGTCGACGTCGCGCAGCAACGCGTGGGCGTGGGCCGCCAGGTGGTGCGAGAGCAGCACGGGCTGGGCGTGCTGGAGGTGGGTGCGGCCCGGCATCGGGGCGTCCGGATGGGCGGTGGCCTGCGCGACCAGGGCGTCGACCACGTCCAGGACGCCGGCGCCGACCCGGCGGGCCGCGTCGCGCAGCCACATCCGGAACAGCGTGGCCACCTGGTCGTTGCGGGAACGGCCGGCGCGGAGCCTGCCGCCGAGATCCGGTCCGGCGCGTTCGATCAGCCCGCGCTCCAGCGCGGAGTGGACGTCCTCGTCGCCGGGGGCCGGCCCGAAGGTCCCCGACTCGACGTCGGTCGCGAGCGTGGCCAGCGCGTCCAGCATCCCGGCGAGCTCGGCGTCGGTGAGCAGGCCGGCGCCCGCGAGCACCCGGGCGTGGGCGACCGAGCCGCGCACGTCGTAGGGCGCCAGCCGCCAGTCGAAGTGCGTGGACCTCGACAGGGCCGCCAGCGCGTCGGCCGGCCCGGTCGCGAACCGTCCGCCCCACAGATTCGAGCTCACGACGGGGCGCCCCCGGACCGCTGGTCCCGCTCGCGTTGACCCTGCCCGCGCTGATCCCTCCCGCGCTGATGCCCCCCGCGCTGATCCCTCTGGGCAGCGATCTTGCTCGGCAGGCCCCAGAGCTGCACGAAACCCTTGGCGAGGGTCTGGTCGAAGGCGTCGCCCTCGTCGTAGGTGGCGAGATTGAAGTCGTAGAGCGACGCGTCGGATCGCCGGCCGGTCGGGACGGCGCGGCCGCCGTGCAACGTCATCCGCACCTCGCCGGTGACCTGCTCCTGGGTCTGCGCGATGAAGGCGTCGAGCGCGTACTTGAGCGGGGAGAACCACAGGCCGTCGTAGACCAGCTCCGTCCAGCGCTGCCCCACCGTGCGCTTGAAGCGGGCGAGGTCGCGCTCGACCGTGACGTTCTCCAGCTCTTGGTGCGCGGTGATCAGCGCGATCGCGCCGGGGGCCTCGTAGACCTCGCGGCTCTTGATGCCGACGAGCCGGTCCTCGACCATGTCCAGGCGCCCGACGCCCTGCGCGCCGGCCCGGCGGTTCAGCTCCTGGATGGCCTGCAGCACCGAGACCGGCCTGCCGTCCAGCGCGACCGGAACCCCCTTCTCGAAGCGGACGACCACCTCGTCGGCGTCACGCGGCTCGGCCGGGTCCTGCGTATAGGAGTAGATGTCCTCGATGGGCCCGTTCCAGATGTCCTCCAGGAACCCCGTCTCGACCGCGCGGCCCCAGACGTTCTGGTCGATGGAGTACGGCGAGGACTTCGTGACGTCGATCGGAAGGTTGCGGTCTTCGGCGTACCGGATCGCCTTCTCGCGGGTCCAGGCGAAGTCGCGGACCGGCGCGATCACGTTCAGGTCCGGGGCGAGTGCCCCGATGCCGACCTCGAAACGCACCTGGTCGTTGCCCTTGCCGGTGCAGCCGTGCGCCACCGTGGAGGCGCCGTGGTACTTCGCCGCCTCGACCAGGTGCTTGACGATCAGCGGGCGCGACAGCGCGGAGACCAGCGGGTATCGGTCCATGTAGAGCGCGTTGGCCGCCAGGGCGGGGAGACAGAACTGCTCGGCGTACTCGTCGCGGGCGTCGGCCACGACGGCCTCGACCGCACCGCAGGCCAGCGCGCGCTTGCGGATCTCCTCAATGTCCTCGCCCCCCTGGCCGACGTCCACCGCGACGGCCACCACCTCGGCGCCCGTCTCCTCGGCGATCCATCCGATCCCCACCGAGGTGTCCAGCCCGCCCGAGTAGGCCAGTACGACCCGGTCCGTCATGTGTGCTCTCCTTCGTTCGTCAGGTTCTGCAGGCGGTCGGCGAGCTCCGCACCGGTGAGGGGCTCGCGGGCGACCACCAGCAGGGTGTCGTCGCCGGCGATGGTGCCGACGACGTCGTGCAGCGCGGCCCGGTCCAGCGCGCTGGCCAGGTAGTGGGCCGCGCCGGGCGGCGTGCGCAGCACGGCGAGGTTTCCACTCGCGTCCGCGGACACGAGCAGGTCCCCCAGCAGGCGCGCCAGACGGGCGGTGCCGCCCACGATCCCGCGTACCGGGCTGCCGTCGTCGGGGATGACGTAGACCGGGGTGCCGCCGTCGGCGCCGCGCAGCTTGACCGCACCCAGCTCGTCGAGGTCCCGCGACAGGGTGGCCTGCGTGGTGCCGATGCCGTCGACCTCCAGGAGGCCGAGCAGCTCGGTCTGGCTGCGCACCTGCCGCTGGGTGACGAGCTCGACGATCCGCGCCTGCCGCGACGCCCGGGACCCGGCCGTCATCGTCGTAGGAGCCACATGAGCAGCGCCTTCTGTGCGTGCAGGCGGTTCTCCGCCTCGTCCCACACCGCGCTGGCCGGGCCGTCGATCACGTCGTCGGTGATCTCGTGGCCGCGGTGCGCGGGCAGGCAGTGCAGGACGATCGCCCCCGGTGCGGCGCGCCCGAGCAGGCCGGAGTCGATCTGCATCGGACGGAACGGGGCCACCCGGTCCAGGCCGTCGACCTCCTGCCCCATCGACGTCCACGTGTCGGTCACCAGTACGTCGGCCCCGTCCACGGCGGCGTGCGGATCGGCGATCAGCTCCACGCCGCCGCCGGTCTCCGCGGCGCGGCTCGCGGCGTCACGCAGGATCTCGCTGCTCGGGGTGAAGGCCTCCGGGGCACAGATCCGCACGTGCAGGCCCGCCGTGGCGCCGCCGAGCAACAGGGAGTGCGCCATGTTGTTGGCGCCGTCGCCGAGGTAGGTGAGGGTGAGCCCGGCGAGGCGGCCGAACCGCTCACGGATGGTCTGCAGGTCGGCGAGCACCTGGCAGGGGTGGAACTGGTCGGTGAGCGCGTTGACCACCGGGACGGTCGCGCCGGCGGCCATCTCCTCGATGCGCGACTGGTCGCCGGTGCGCCACACGATCGCGTCGACGTAGCGCGACATCACCCGTGCCGTGTCGCCGATCGTCTCCCCGCGGCCCAGCTGGCTCGCGTGCCCGTCGATGATCAGCGAGGTGCCACCGAGCTGGGCGATGCCGACCTCGAACGACATGCGGGTCCGGGTGGACGTCTTGTCGAACAGCACGGCCACGGACCTCGGGCCGTCCAGCGGGCGGTGGCGAAACGGATCGGCCTTCATCGTGTCGGCGAGGTCGAGGATCTCTCGCTGCTCGTCGGGGCTCAGGTCGTCGTCGCGCAGGAGGTACCGGGTCACGTGGCGGCGTCCAGGATCATCGGGAGCGCGGTGAGGAACTCCCCCGCCTGCGCCTCGGTGAGCACCAGCGGCGGGGCCAGCCGCACGCGGTCCGGCACGGCGTTGTTGATCAGGAATCCGGCATCGCGGGCGGCCGCCGCGACCGCCGCCGACACCGGCTCGCGGAGCACGACACCGATCAGCAGGCCCGCTCCGTCGACGCCACGCACGAGCGGGTGGCCCAGCGCCTCGATCCCCGCGACGATCTTCTTGCCGACGAGCGTGACGTGCTCCAGCAGACCGTCGGACGCGATCGTGGTGAGCACGGCCAACGCGGCGGCACAGCACACGGGGTTGCCGCCGAACGTCGTACCGTGCTGGCCCGGTTCGAGCAGCGACGCGGCCGCGCCGATACCGATGCAGGCGCCGACCGGGAGACCACCGCCGAGCCCCTTCGCCAGGGTGACGACGTCGGGCACGACACCGGCGGTCCGGTGGGCGAACCAGGCGCCGGTCCGTCCGATGCCGGTCTGCACCTCGTCGATCACGAGCAGCGCGCCGTGGGCCGCCGTGATCTCCCGGGCGGCCCGCAGGTAGCCCTCGGGCGGGGTGACCGCGCCGGCCTCGCCGAGGATCGGTTCGAGGAACACCGCTGCGGTGTCCGGTCCGACCGCCGCGTCGAGCGCGACGACGTCGCCGAAGGGCACGTGGGAGACGCCCGGGGGCATCGGCTCGAACGGCGCGCGCTTGGACGGCTGGCCGGTGAGCGCGAGCGCGCCCATCGTCCGGCCGTGGAAGGAGTTCTCCGCGGCGACGATGTGCGGGCGGCCGGTGCGGCGCGCCATCTTGAAGGCGGTCTCGTTGGCCTCGGCACCGGAGTTGCAGAACAGGACCCTCGCGCCGGGCTGGTCGAGCAGCTCGAGGAGCTTCTCGGCCAACGCCAGCGGGGGCTCGGTGACGTAGAGGTTGGAGGTGTGG
Source organism: Pseudonocardia sp. (assembly GCA_026785945.1). Lineage (GTDB taxonomy): Bacteria > Actinomycetota > Actinomycetes > Mycobacteriales > Pseudonocardiaceae > Pseudonocardia. Next base: position 8,799 of record JAJAZD010000303.1, read on the forward strand.
CCGAGCGTCGAGATCTGCCGAGTGACCGCCTCGACGACCGCGGGATGGGCGTGCCCGAGCGCGTTGACCGCGATGCCGCCCAGCAGGTCGAGATAGCGGCGGCCGTCGGCGTCCCAGACCTGCGCGCCGCTGCCGCGCACGAGCGCCAGCGGGGGGGTGCCGTAGTTGTTCATCATCGACGAGCTCCACCTGGCCGTGAGCGCGTCGCCGTCGGTCATGGGGTCACCATCGTTCCGGCTCCCTCGCTGGTGAAGACCTCGAGCAACACCGAATGGGGCACCCGCCCGTCGATCACGTGGGCCTGGCCGACCCCTCCGCGCACCGCCCGCAGGCACGCCTCCATCTTCGGCGCCATCCCGTTCGCGAGGTGCGGGAGCATCGGCTCCAGCTCGGCGGCAGTGAGCTCGCTGATCACCGACTCGGGGTCGGGGTGGTTCGCGCGGAGCCCCTCGACGTCGGTGAGGACCACGAGCTTGGCGGCGTCCAGCGCAACGGCGAGCGCGGCGGCCGCGGAGTCCGCGTTGATGTTGTAGACCGTGCCGTGGACGTCCGGGGCGACGCCCGCGACCACCGGGATGCGTCCCGCGCGGACGATGTCGAGGACCGCGTCGGGGTTGACCGCCGCGACGTCGCCGACCAGCCCGATGTCGACCGGCTCGCCGTCGACCAGCGCGGTGCGCTTCTCCGCCGTGAACAGGTGCGCGTCCTCGCCGGAGAGCCCCACCGCGTACGGCCCGTGCTGGTTGATCAGCCCGACGAGCTCGCGGCCGACCTGCCCGACGAGCACCATCCGCACGACGTCGATCGTCTCGGGGGTGGTCACGCGCAGACCGCCGCGGAACTCCGCCGGCAGCCCGAGCCGGTCGAGCATCGCGGTGATCTGCGGTCCGCCCCCGTGCACGACGACGGGCAGGATGCCGGCGAGGCGCAGGAACATCATGTCGCGGGCGAACGCCTGCTTGAGCTCGTCGTCGACCATGGCGTTGCCGCCGTACTTGACCACGACGATCCGGCCGTGGAACCGCTGCAACCAGGGCAGGGCCTCGGCGAGGATGGCCGCCTTCTCCCCCGCGCGCTTCAGTCTCGTCGCCGGGGAACCCTCAGGAGGAGTAGGCACTGTTCTCCTCCACGTAGGCGCGGGACAGGTCGGTGGTGAGGATCTCCGCTGTGCCGTGGCCGAGGCCGAGCTCGATCGCCACCAGGATCTCCTTGCCCGACAGGTCGGCGGCGGCGCGGTCGCCCCACGCCACCCCGCCCCGGCACAGCAGCACCCCGTTGATGGTGACGTCGAGCAGGTCCGGGTCGACGTCGGCGGCCGAGTAGCCGACGGCAGCCGCGACCCGTCCCCAGTTGGGGTCGGAGCCGAACAGCGCGGTCTTGACCAGGCTGTCACGGGCCACGGTGCGCGCCACGGTGACGGCGTCGTCCTCGCCGGCCGCGCCGCTCACCCGCACGGTGACGCGCTTGGTGATGCCCTCCGCGTCGGCCTGCATCCGCTGTGCGAGATCGCGACACACGGCCGTGAGCGCGGTGGTGAGATCCATCGGGTCGACCTCGACGCCGCTCGCGCCCGAGGCCATGGCGATCACGGCGTCGTTGGTGGACATCGAGCCGTCGATGTCGAGCCGGTCGAAGCTCACCCGTACGGCGGCCCGCAGCGCCTCGCGCAGCGCCGCCGCGTCGATGACCGCGTCGGTGGTGAGCACCGAGAGCATGGTGGCCATCGACGGCGCGATCATGCCCGCACCCTTGGTGAACCCGCCGATCGTCCAGCCTGCGGGGTCGGCGTGGCTCGCCTGCTTGGCCACGGTGTCGGTGGTCATCACCGCGGTGGCGGCGGCCAGCCCGGCGTCGGCGTCGGCGGCCAGCCGGGTGGAGGCGGCCACGACGCCGGCCAGGACGGCCTCGCGCGGGAGCTGGGCGCCGATCAGCCCGGTGGAGCAGACCGCGACCTCGATCGCACCGCACCCCAGCACCTCGGCGGCCCGCTCCGCGGTGGCGTGGGTCGTCCGGAAGCCCTCCGGTCCGGTGCAGGCGTTGGCGCCACCGGAGTTGAGCACGACGGCCCGCAGCCTGCCGGTGGCCAGTACCTGCTCGGACCACAGCACCGGGGCGGCCTTGACCTTGTTGCGGGTGAACACGGCCGCCGCGTCGTGGCGCGGGCCGTCGTTGACCACGAGGGCGAGGTCGAGACCGCCGCTGCTCTTGAGGCCAGCGGCGATGCCCGAGGCCCGGAAGCCCCGTGGAGCCGTGACGGTCACGGCGCGACTCCCGTCAGGGGGAGCCCGGTGGTCTCCGGCAGCCGCAGGGCCAGGTTCATGCATTGCACAGCGCCTCCGGCGGTGCCCTTGGTCAGGTTGTCGACGGCGGCGACGGCGATCAGCCGCCGCGCGTCGGCGTCGACCGTGACCTGCAGGTGAACGGTGTTGGAGCCGAGCGTGGCCGAGGTGGACGGCCAGGAGCCCGCCGGCAGCAGATGGACGAACGGCTCGTCGGCGTAGGCCTTCGCGTAGGTCTCGGTGATCTCCGCGACCGATGCCCCGGTGCGCGCCGAGCAGGACGCCAGGATCCCGCGCGGGAGCGGGGCCAGTACCGGTGTGAAACTCACGCCGACCGGTCTCCCCGCGGCCGTCGACAGGTTCTGCGCGATCTCGGGGGTGTGCCGGTGGGTGCCGCCCACGCCGTACGCCGACAACGAGCCCATCACCTCGGCGCCGAGCAGGTGCGCCTGGGGCGCTCGGCCCGCGCCCGACGTACCGGTGACGGCGGTGATCACCACGTCGGGCTCGGCGAGGCCCGCGGCCAGTGCCGGGAACAGCGCGAGGCTGACCGCGGTCGGGTAGCAGCCGGGTACCGCGACCCGTCTCGCGCCCCGCAGGGCGTCGCGGGCGCCGGGCAGTTCGGGCAGGCCGTAGGGCCAGCTCCCGGCGTGCTCACCGCCGTACCACCGGGTCCAGGCGCCGGCGTCGGCGAGTCGGTGGTCGGCGCCGCAGTCGATCACCACTGTGGCGTCACCCAGCTCGGCCGCCAGCGCCGCCGAGTGGCCGTGCGGCACGGCGAGGAACACGACGTCGTGCCCCGCGAGGGCGTCGGGACCGGTTTCCTGGAGCAGGCGGTCGGACAGCGGGAGCAGATGTGGCTGGTGCGCACCCAACCGTGTCCCCGCGCTGCCGCCCGCGGTCAGCGCCCCGATCTCCACCTGCGGGTGTGCCAGCAGCAGCCGGAGGAGCTCGCCCCCCGCGTACCCGCTGGCCCCCGCGACCGCGACCGACACCATGCGCATGACTATGCAGGACGACGCAAAATCATGCAACACCATTCGCGCTGCTGCTCTCGGCGACGGGGCCGCGGAGCTTCGGGGCGGGGGACGCCCACGCGCCGGCGGTGTCTCCCGCTACGGTCACGGCGTGCGACGTGAGTGGCTCGGGATGACGACGGTCGTGGCAGCCGTCCTTCTCGTGGGGTGCACGCAGACCGTGGCGGGCAGCGGCGTGGCGGCACCGGCGACGGCCCCGAGGAGCACCACACCGTCCTCGCCGGCCGCGCCGACCGGGTCCTCCGCGCCCCGCAGCGACCTCGAGGTGGACGTGGTGGACGACGAGTGTCTGCTCAACGCCTCCGAGTTCGGGGCGCTGATCGGTCAGGCGGTGCGCCCGCCCGAGCAGGGCGATCCGGAGGGCGGTACCGGGACCACGGGTTCGAGCTGCGTGGCCAATGTCGGCGACACGCCGCTGGCCATGATCAACGTGTACCGGGTGCGGTCCGGCACGGCTGCCGAGTACGTCCGGGCCGGTGCCGGGGGGCGGGACCTCCCGGAGACCGGGGAGGCGGCGGCGGTCTTCGAGACCGAGGCGGGGCCGACGTTGCAGGTCGCGAGCGACGACTTCCTGGTGACCATCCTCGTCTCCGGCGCCACCCCGACGCAGGACGGCTGGCGCACCGCCGCCACGGCAGCCCTGACGCGCCTTCCCGAGTGACCTGACGCGCCTGTGACGCCGCCCGGGCGTGAGGTCGGCTTCCCTCGCATCGCCTGCCCTCGCATCGCCTGCCCTCGCCTCAGCTGCGCAGTGTCGCCGCGTGCCGCTCGGTGGCGAGGGCGACCGCGGCGTCGCGAGCGGCGTTCGCCTCCTCGTTGGTCAGCGTGCGGTCGGCCGCGCGGAAACGCAGGTTGAAGGCCAGCGACCGCTTCCCGGCGCCGACCTGCGCACCGGTGTAGACGTCGAAGAGCCGGACGTCCTCCAGAAGGTCCCCGCCGCCGTCGAGGAGGGTGTCGGCGAGCTTCGCGGCCGACACGTCCGCGGCGGCCACCAGCGCGACGTCCACCGCGATCGGGGGGTAGGGCGAGATGCGTGGCGCGGGTCGCGCGTCGCGCAGCGGGAGGGCGTCGAGGTCGAGTTCCATCGCGCACGTCCGGGACGGCAGCCCGAGGGCCTCGACGACCTTCGGGTGCAGCTCACCCGCGTGCCCCACGACCCAGTCGCCGACACGGAGCGCTGCGCAGCGTCCGGGGTGCCACGGTGCGAGCGTGGCCGTGGTGACCCGCAGCTCCACCCCCGCCGCGGATCCGACGAGCTTCGCGGCCTGCACCGCATCGGCCCAGCCGGCCGCGCGGCCTGCGCCCCACCACCCGCGGGCGTCGCGGTCGCCGGCCAGGACCGCACCCACGTGCAGCGGCTGCGCGGGGAGCGCGGCGTCGATCTGCGCGATCTCCGCGTCGGTCGGGCGCCGGTCCACGACCGGGTCGGGCATCGGTACCGGGTTCGCGTGCGGCAGCACGACCTGCCCGACCGTGTACAGCGCGACGTCGGCCAGTCCGCGCGACCGGTTGCGCACCAGCATGTCCAGCAGCCCGGGCAGCAGCGTCGTGCCCAGCTCGGGACGGTCGGCGTCGAGCGGGTTGAGCACGTGCACCGTCCGGCGCCGGACGTCGTCGGGCGCGAGGCCGAACGCGTCCCAGACCGACGGGTCGACGAACGGGAACGGGAGCACCTCGACGTACCCCGCCTCGGCCAGCCCGCGGGACACCGCGCGGCGCCGGAGCTGAGCCGGGGTCAGACCGCGCCCGGGCGGCGCGGCGGGCAGCACCGAGGGGATGACGTCGAGTCCCTCCAGCCGCAGCACCTCCTCGACCAGATCGGCGGGCAGCTCCAGGTCGGGACGCCACGACGGCGGCGTCGCGACGACCAGATCGACACCGCCCACACCACCGACATCACCGACACCGCCGTCGGGGACGACAGTTCCGTCGGCGGTGACGAGCTCGACCGAGCAGCCGACCTGGCCGAGCCTGCGGACGGTGGCACCGGGGGCGTAGGCGACGCCGGCGACGCGGTCGGGCGTGTCCAGCGGCATACGGACGGGGACCGGCGCGGGTGCGGCGCCGGCGTCGGTGCGGCCCGCGGCGATCGTCCCGCCCCCGTGCGCGACGAGGAGCAGCGCGGCGCGCTCGGCCGCGACGGGGGGCAGCGCAGGGTCGACGGTGCGCTCGAAGCGCCGGGACGCCTCGCTGGGCAGCTTGTGCCGCCGGGCACCCCTGGCGATGACGGGGGGCGAGAAGTGCGCGGCCTCGACGAGCACGTCGATCCGCCCGTCCGGGCCGGGAGTGCCGTCCGGGCGGGCCGCGGGCAGGGCGATCTCCGTGGACGCCCCGCCCATCACCCCGGCGAGCCCGATCGGGCCGGAGTCGTCGGTGATGAGCAGGTCGTCAGGGCGCAGGGTGCGGTCGACGCCGTCGAGTGTGCGGAGCGTCTCCCCCGCCCTCGCCCGGCGCACGACGATCCCGCCGGTCAGGCGCGCGGCGTCGTAGGCGTGCAGCGGCTGCCCGAGCTCGAGCATGACGTAGTTGGTGACGTCGACGACCAGCGAGATGGGGCGCATCCCGGCCGCGAGCAGGCGCCGCTGCATCCACCACGGCGCCGGTGCGGCGGGGTCCACCCCGTCCACGCGGCGGCCGACGAAGCGCACGCAGGCGGGGTCGTCCAGGCGCACCGGCCAGGCGTCGCCGTTGGCGTCGGGGACCTCGACCCGAGCCGCCGGGTCGGTGTAGTCGGCGTCGGTGGCGCAGGCGAACTCTCGAGCCAGGCCGCGCAGGGAGAAGCAGTAGCCGCGGTCGGGGTTGACGTTGAGCTCGATCACGGTGTCGTCGACACCGAGCAGCGGGCGGGCCTGCGCACCGGGCTCGGCCGAGCCCGGTGGGAGCACGAGGATCCCGGCGTGGTCGGCGCCGATGCCCAGCTCCTTCGCCGAGGCGATCATGCCGTCGGAGACGTGGCCGTAGGTCCTGCGGGCCGAGATGGCGAAGCCGCCGGGAAGCACCGCGCCCGGTAGGGCGACGACGACGAGATCGCCGACGGCGAAGTTGCGGGCACCGCAGATGATCCCGTTCGCCGCTTCGGGCCCGACCTGCACCTGGCACCAGCGGATCGGCTTCTTCAGTCCGGTCAGCTCCTCGATGTCGCGCACCCGGCCGACGACGAGCGCCCCGGTGATCTCCGGGCCGCGGTGCACGTCCTCGATCTCGAAGCCGACGCGGACGAACGCCTCGCCGACCTCGTCCGCGGCGGGCAGGCCGGAGCCGCCCACGAGTTCGGCCAGCCACGACATGGGAACGCGCACAGCAACTCCTGCCTTGCGGGGTGGGTGAGGTTCAGACGCCGAAGGCGCGGCTGAACCGGACGTCGCCCTCGACCATGTCGCGCATGTCGGGGATGCCGTTGCGGAACATCAGGGTGCGCTCCAGGCCCATGCCGAACGCGAAACCGGAGTACACCCGCGGGTCGACCCCCGCGGCGCGCAGGACGTTGGGGTGGACCATGCCGCAGCCGCCCCACTCGACCCAGCCCGCGCCGCCCTTCTTCTGCGGGAACCACACGTCGGGTTCGGCCGAGGGCTCGGTGAACGGGAAGTACGACGGCCGCATCCGGATCTTGGAAGTGGTGCCGAACATCGCGCGGGCGAACGCGTCGAGCGTGCCCTTGAGGTGGGCCATCGTGAGGCCCCTGTCGATCGCGATGCCCTCCACCTGGTGGAACACCGGGGTGTGGGTGGCATCGAGCGCATCGGTGCGGAAGGTGCGGCCCGGACACACCACGTAGACCGGCAGGTCGCGCTCCAGCAGCGAACGGACCTGCACCGGCGAGGTGTGGGTGCGCAGCACCGTGCCCGACGTCTCGGAGTCGCCCAGGTAGAAGGTGTCCTGCATGGTGCGGGCCGGGTGGTCCTTGCCGAAGTTCAGCGCGTCGAAGTTGAGCCACGACGACTCGACCTCGGGGCCCTCGGCCACCTCCCAGCCCATGGCGACGAACACGTCGACGATGTGCTCGGAGATCTGGGTCAGGGGGTGCCGGGCGCCGCGGGGCGTGCGGTCCCACGGCAGCGTGACGTCGACGGCCTCCTCGGCCAGCACCCGCGCGTCCCGCTCGACGGCGAGCACCTCGCGACGCGCGTCGAACGCCTCCTGCACCTGCTGTCTGGCCGCGTTCACGCGCTTGCCCGCGTCGGCCCGCTCGGGGCCGGGGAGCGTTCCGAGCTCGCGGCGCGCCAGCAGCAGCGGCGCGCGGTCACCCAGGTGCGCGGGCTTGACGGCGGCCAGCGCCGCCAGGTCGGCAGCACCGGCGAACGCCGCTCGGGCCGCGTCGACGGCTGCCTCAAGGACGTGGGGGCCCTGGGCGGCGGGGTGCAGCGGGTTCATCACGTCCGTGCCTTCAGTCATGGTGGGGTCGATCCTAGGGCGCGCCGCCGCGGGCCCGGGCGGCGACGCTCGCGTACAGGCAGACCGCGGCCGCCGCGGCCAGGTTGAGGCTCTCGGCGCGACCGTGGATCGGCACCCGCACCCGGTGGTCGGCGCGCCGGGACACCGCGGCCGGGACACCGTGCGCCTCGCCGCCGAACACCCACGCCACGGGTCCGGCCAGCACGGCGTCGGCGCGGGGGTCGTGCAGGTCCAGCTCACCCCCGCCGTCGGTCACCAGGAGGGTCAGCCCGGCGGCCACGCAGGCGTCGAGGACGGCAGCGGAGTCGCGGTCACGGGCGAGCGGCAGGTGGAAGACGCTGCCCGTCGAGGCGCGGACGGCCTTGCCGTTGTGCGGGTCGACGGTGTCGCCGGCCAGCAGCACCGCGTCGGCGCCCGCGGCGTCGGCGACCCGGATCACGGTGCCCACGTTGCCGGGGTCGGCGATGGCGGCGCACACCACGACCAGGCGGGGCCGGTCCCCGAGCGCGGCAGCGGCCGGGACGTCCAGCAGGTCGCACACACCGACGAGGCCCTGCGGGGTGACCGTGTCGGAGAGCGAGTCGGCGGCGCGGTCGTCGACCGGGCTGATCCGCGCGCCGACCTCTCGTGCGGCCGCCAGCAGGTCGGGCTGCCGGGCGGCCGCCTCATCGGTGACGAACAGCTCGTGGACGGTGCCGTACCGCAGGGCCTCCCGAACGGCCTGCGCCCCCTCCGCGAGGAACCGCCCGGCCCGGGGGCGGCCCCCCCCGGCCCGCCCCCGGGGGGGCCCCCCCCCCCCCCGCGCCCCCCCCCGGGGCCGGCCCCCCGGCCGCGGGGGCCGCGGGCGGCGGGGGGGCGGGGGCGCCGC
>JAJAZD010000304.1 GCA_026785945.1 Pseudonocardia sp.
ATATTTCCCGCCCCCCACTTATTTATAACTATTTTTTGGGGGGGGGGGGTGTTTTTTTTTTTTTTTCCGCGGGGGGGGGGGGGGGGGGGGGGGGCGCGCGGCCGGGCGCGGGCGCCCCGGGGGGGGGGGGCCCGCGGGCGGCGGGGGGGGGGGGGGGGGCCCCCCCGCGCCGGCACTCCGCGCCGCCGGTCCGGTCAGCGGAACATCCGGCGCAGTACCGCCGCGACGATGACGACGCCCACCGCGATCAGGGCGTAGCGGACCCTGGGCTCGGCGAGCGTGGACTGGATGCTCCGGCGGCCCGAGTCGACCAGCCGCTTCGGGTTGGCCCGGTCGCCGAGTGCGTCCAGGCTGCCGGCGAGGGCGTCCCTGGCCTGCTCGATCTCACGCTCGATGGTGTCCGGGTCGCGCGCCACAGCGCCTCCTGAAAGTCACGGTCCTTGGGGGTTGTCACCGTAGATCACACACGCCCCGGCCGTCGCCCGGGCCGCATGCCAGGATGCGTCCCATGACCCGTCTCGCACCCGGCGACGTCGCGCCGGAGTTCACCCTCCCCGACGCCGACGGGAAGCCGGTGTCGCTGTCGGACTACCGCGGTTGCCGCGTCGTCGTCTACTTCTATCCGGCCGCGAGCACCCCCGGCTGTACGAAGCAGGCCTGCGACTTCCGCGACAGCCTCGCCGACCTGGGTGGAGCCGGCCTCGACGTGCTCGGGGTCTCTCCCGACAAGCAGTCCGCGCTCGCGCGGTTCCGCGACGCCGAGGGCCTCACCTTCCCGTTGCTGTCCGACCCGGACCGGGAGGTCCTGCAGGCCTGGGGTGCGTTCGGGGAGAAGCAGATGTACGGCAGGACCGTCACCGGGGTGATCCGCTCGACGTTCGTGGTCGACCCGGAGGGCAGGGTCGAGGTGGCGCAGTACGATGTCCGCGCCACCGGGCACGTGGCCAAGCTGCGCAAGGACCTCGCGGTCTGATCACCTATCATCGACTGCGCGCCGACGTACTCCAACTGGCAGAGAGACGGGTCCTAGGAACCCGGCAGTGTGGGTTCGAATCCCACCGTCGGCACCACCCGCGCGGCTACGCGGCCTGGTCGGGCCTGATGTGCTGCTGTGTCGTGGGGGGATCCGGCTCCCCCACCAGAGCCGGGCGGCGCGCCGCGAGCAGGGCCCCTCCCACGCCGATCAGGCCGGACAGCACCGAGACGGCGAACAGTGCCGGGTGGGGCTGCCCGCCCACGGCGACGTCCCCGAGTACGACGATCGCGACCGTGCCCGGCAGTACGCCCAGCACGGTGCCGATCATGTAGGGCACGAACTTCACACCCGACAGGCCCGAGGCGTAGTTCAGGATCGCGAACGGCACCATCGGGATCATGCGCAGCGACATCACGGCAAGCAGGCCCCGCTGGTCCAGGCGGGCACGCACCCAGCCGATCCCCGCACGGTGGGAATGCCGTTGGACGAACCCGGCGCCCAGCCGCCGGACCAGCCAGAACGCGGCGACAGCGGCGAGCGTGGTACCCGCCACGGCGAGCAGCACGCCGGCGACGGAGCCGAAGAGCACGCCCGCCGCCACCGTGAAGACGGTGCGAGGCAGCGGGGTGATGGTCACCGCGCCCTGCAGCAGCACGAACAGCATCGGCGCCCAGATCCCGGCGGCCGCCACGGCCGCGCGCACATCGGGGACCCCGCCGGCCCGGACCACCAGCAACACCACCCCGGCGACGAGCAGCACAGCGGCAGTACCGGCCACCAGTCGTCCGCGGTTCACCTCCGGAACGCTACCGCCGTCCCCACCCCCACCGCCACGAAGGGTGAGCACACCGCGGGCCTCGGCCTCGGCCTCGGCCTCCGCCCACCGCCGGCCGCGGACCCGACCGTGCCACCCGGGTGCCGACTACGGTGATCCACCGTGACCCCCCTCCCGGACCCCGCCCTCGACCTCGACCCGGCCGGCCTCGCGGTACGCCGCGAGGTGCTCGGCGCCGACCACGTCGACGCCGCCCTCGCGGGGGCCGACTCCACCACGGCCGGGTTCCAGGAGCTGATCACGAAGTACGCCTGGGGGCACATCTGGACCCGGCCGGGCCTCGACCGCCGGACCCGGAGCGTCGTCACGATCACCGCTCTCGTCGCGCACGGGCATCACGCCGAGCTGGAGCTGCACCTGCGGGCGGCGTCGCGCACCGGCCTCAGCCGCGCGGAGATCGTCGAGGTGCTCCTGCAGACCGCCGTGTACTGCGGGGTGCCTGCCGCGAACTCGGCGTTCTCGGTGGCGCGTCGGGTGTTCGCCGAGGACCCGCCCGGCCCGGCCGCCTGACATCTCCGACCCGGGGGACGGCGGCCGGACCGATCGCGGTCCGACCTCACAGCCGCCGCAGGTGCGGGAGCAGTGCGCGCATCGCGCGCCCTCGATGGGATGCGGCGTCCTTCTCCCCGGCATCGAGCTCCGCGGAGGTGCGCCGCTCCCCGTCCGGGACGAAGACCGGGTCGTAGCCGAAGCCGTTCGAGCCACGGGGAGCGCGGGTGATCGCGCCGGTCCACTCGCCGTGGACGACCGTCTCCGCACCGCCGGGCACCACCAGCGCCGCGGCACAGACGAACGCGGCGCCGCGGCGCTCGTCGGGCACGTCGCCGAGCTGGCCCAGGAGAAGCGCCACGTTCGCGGCGTCGTCACCGTGACGGCCGCTCCAGCGCGCGGACAGGACACCGGGCATCCCGTTCAGCGCGTCCACGGCGAGACCCGAGTCGTCGGCCACCGACGGCACACCGGTCGCCGCGGCGGCGTCGCGGGCCTTCGCGAGGGCGTTCTCCGCGAACGTCGCGCCCGTCTCGGGGGCGTCGGGGAACGCCGCGACATCGGCCAGGCCCACGATCTCCAGACCGCCTCCCTCCAGACCACTCAGGTCCGACACCGCGAGCATCCGGCGCAGCTCGGTGAGCTTGCCGGCGTTGCGCGTGGCGAGCAGCACCGCGCGCGTCACGGCAGCCGGCCCGGGTAGGGACCGGCCAGTGCCTCCTGCTGCACCGCGACGAGCCGGCCTATGCCGGCGAGCGCGGAGTCGAGCATCGCGTCGAGGGTGGCCCGGGAGAACGTGGCTCCCTCACCGGTGCCCTGCACCTCCACGAGCGTTCCGCGGTCGGTGGCCACGACGTTCGTGTCCACCTCGGCGCGGGAGTCCTCCTCGTAGGGAAGGTCCAGCCGCACCCGGCCGTCCACCACACCGACGCTGACGGCCGCGATCTGGCACGACAGCGGCTCCGGGTCGGTCAGCAGGCCGCGGGCGCCGAGCCAGGTGACCGCGTCGGCCAGCGCGACGTAGGCGCCCGTGATGGCGGCCGTGCGGGTGCCGCCGTCGGCCTGCAGCACGTCGCAGTCCAGCGCGATCGTGTTCTCCCCCAGTGCCCGCAGGTCGATGCAGGCCCGCAGCGAGCGGCCGATCAGCCTGCTGATCTCGTGGGTGCGCCCGCCGACGCGGCCCTTCACCGACTCGCGGTCGCTGCGCGTGTTCGTGGCCGAGGGCAGCATCGCGTACTCCGCGGTGAGCCAGCCCAGCCCCGATCCCTTGCGCCAGCGCGGCACGCCCTCGGTGACGCTGGCCGCGCACAGGACCACCGTGTCGCCGAACGCGACGAGCACCGAACCCGCCGGATGCTTCTGGAAGCCCCGGGTGATCGTCACCGGGCGGAGCTGGTCGTCGGTGCGACCGTCGGCCCGCTTCTGTCGCGCGTGCTCCGCGCCGGTCGCCTGGGTCGCGTGGATGGTTGCCGCCGGATTGGTTGCCACGACGACAGCCTAGGTACGGGCCGCACCCCGATCACGGCGGCCTCACGAGCAGGAGAGTTGGATCCTCGACGTGCTCCTCCTCGACGGGATCCCGCTGCACCCGCTGATCGTCCATGCAGTGGTGGTCCTGCTCCCCCTCGCGGCCCTCGGCGCGATCGTCGTGGCGGTGCGCCCGACGTGGCGGCGGACCTACGGCATCCCGGTGCTGCTCATCGCGATCGTCGGGGTGGCCGCGGTGCCGCTCGCGACGAACACGGGCGAGCAGCTGGCGGCCGTGGTGCCCGGCCCCAACCCCCTCATCCAGATACACGAGACGCGGGGGGAGACGCTCCTGCCGGTCGCGGTGGCGTTCCTCGTGCTGCTCGCGGTGGCGGTGACGGTCGGGCGCCGCACCGACTCGACGGGACGGCACGGCAAAGGTGCGACCGTCGTCAGAACAGGCTCCCGGGTCGCCGCCGTGGCCGCGGTGCTCGCCGCGCTGGCCGGACTCGCGGTCACCGGCCTGGTGGTCTGGATCGGGCACAGCGGCGCCGCGGCGGTGTGGCAGGCCCCGGGCGGGTAGGTCAGGACGGCCCCGGGCGGGTAGGTCAGGACGGCCCCAGCCCGGTCGGACGGAACCCGGCCGGACGGAACCCGGTCAGATCACGTAGGTCGCGTCGGCGGCGACCAGCTCCACCGGTCCGTCGAAGGCGGCCTCGGCCTCGGCGAGCAACTGCCCGCCGTCGAACCAGGCCGGGACGTGGGTGAGCAGCAACCGCGCGACGCCGGCCGCGGCGGCGTGCTCCCCCGCCTGCCGGCCGGACAGGTGCACCCCGGGGGGCGGGGAGTCCCAGTACTCCGTGACGTGCGGCCAGGACGCCTCGCAGAGCAGCACGTCGGCGCCGCGGGCCAGCTCGACCAGGCCGGCGCACGGGCCGGTGTCGCCGCTGTAGACCAGGCTCCGGCCTTCGTGCTCGATGCGCAGTCCGTAGGCCTCGCAGGGATGGTCGACGCCCGCGGCGCGCACCGTCACGCCCGCCACCTCGGCCCGTCCGCCGTCGGACAGCGCGTGGAAGGTGAACACGTCGGTGAGGTCCGTGACGGCCCGCTCGGCGACCGACACCGCGTACGCGGCGGCGAACCGGTCGGGGGCCTCCACCGGCGCGTGCACGGGAAGCCGGCGTCCGGCGGCGTCGAACGGCGGGCGCGGATGGTAGCGGCGGTGCACCGCGAGCGAGGAGAAGTCGGCGCAGTGGTCGGCGTGCAGGTGGGAGAGCAGCACGCCGTCGAGCGACCACGGGTCGAGGTGACGTTGGAGCGCCCCGAACGTCCCGTTGCCCAGATCCATGACGAGCCGCGCGTCGCCCGCCTCGACGAGGTATCCCGACGCCGGCGACGCCGGGCCGGGGCCGCTGCCCGAACAACCCAGAACGGTCAGTCTCATGTCGCATTCCTCCGCGGGCGGGTACGCGTGAGCCACCACAGCCCGACGATCGGCAGCACCAGCGGGATGAACCCGTAGCCGCGCCCGTACACCGACCAGACGGTGTCGTCGGGGAAATCACCCGCGTCGAGCACGGTGAGCGTGCCGACGACCAGCACGCCGACCAGCTCGAAACCGACGGCGGCCCACGCGAGGCGCCGCGCTCGGGGACCGCGTCCGGCGAGCCCGATCGTGGCCAGGATGTAGACGACGCCGGCCAGCGCCGAGAGCAGGTAGGCCACCGGCGCCTCGGAGAACTTCCCGGCGATCTGCACCCCGGCGCGAGCGGTGGCCGAGAGCGCGAAGATCCCGTACACGGCGACCAGCACCCGTCCGGGACCGGACGAGGTGGGGCGCGCAAGATCCGCGGGCTCAGCCACCGGCGTTCCCCACGCCGGCCTGCCAGAGGCCCTGGAGGCGGAGCACCGCGACGGCCGTGCCGACCGCGGTGGCGGCGACGACCGTGCCGCCCCAACGCGTCGGCTCGGCGGTGGCGAACTGCAGGCCGATCGGCAGCACGCACACCGAGACGACCAGGTAGATGAGGAACGTGCTGGTCTCGGGCAGGGTGACGCCGCCGGACAGCACCGGGACCGCGGCGATCACGGCCTGCACCACCAGCAGCGCGACTACCGCGGTGACGGCCAGGCGCAGCGTCCGGTCCGGGGTTCGGTTCAGGGCCGTGAGCACCAGACCGAACACTGCGAGTGCACCGGTCACGACGATCACCACGATCACCAGCGCGTCGATCACCGGCCAGACGCTACCGGAGGCGCCACGATGCTCCCCGACTCGTCTCGTGCTCCCCTGCTCGTGTCGTGCTCCCCCTCGACGGGGGGCACCGCCTCGGTCGGGGGGCACGGTGCGGGCTTCAGCGCCGCCACGGCTCCGATCTCCGGGCCTAGGAATCGGCGGCCGAGGCGTCGGAACGGCTCCGGGTCGCCGGTCGCGAGGAACTCGTGGGCCGCGGGTGGCCGCCCTTCCGGATCGCGCGCCATGTCGCGGGCCATCAGCACCCGCACCAGGTCCTTCGCGGTCTCCTCGGCGCTCGACACGAGCGAGACGTCCGGACCCAACGCGATCTGGAGCACGCCCGCGAGCAGCGGGTAGTGCGTACAACCGAGCACCAGGGTGTCCACCCGCGCCCGCTGCAGCGGCTCCAGGTAGCTCTGCGCGAGCCCGAGGATCTGCCGCCCGCTGGTCACGCCGCGCTCCACGAAGTCGACGAAGCGCGGGCACGCCACCGCCGTGACCTCGACGTCGCGGGCCGCGGCGAACGCGTCGGTGTAGGCCCCCGACGCGATGGTGGCGCTGGTGCCGATCACCCCGATCCGGCCCGTGCGGGTGGCTGCGACCGCCCGCCGGACCGCGGGCAGCAGCACCTCCATCACGGGCACCGGGTAGCGCTCGCGCGCGTCGGCCAAGCAGGCCGCGGACGCGGTGTTGCAGGCGATGACCAGGGCCTTGACACCCCGCTCGACCAGCGTGTCGCCGATCGCGAGTGCGTGGCGACGGATGTCGGCGATGGGCAGGGGGCCGTACGGGCCGTGCGCGGTGTCACCGACGTACACCACCTGTTCGGCGGGCAGCTGGTCGATCACCGCACGCGCGACCGTGAGGCCGCCGACGCCGGAGTCGAAGATGCCGATCGGGGCATCGATACCGGGTGCGGACGTCACGTGGCCGGTGGCCGGTCGATCTTCGCGTGCGGGATGGCCTCCCCGACGTCGTGGCCGCCCTGGCGCCACTCGGGACAGCGCTCGAGCCGCTGGGCCACCACAGCGGGAGCCTCGGCGATCGTGACGCTACGGGTCATGTCCGACAGTTTAGGGCGCGGCGATCGGCGAGGGCCGGTTCGGTCGACCACCGGCGACGAGGCGCGCGGCGAGCAGCCCGGCCAGCGCGCCGAACAGGTGGGCCTGCCAGGAGATGCCCGGCTGCCCCGGCAGCACGCCGAACAGCAGCCCGCCCCAGAGCGCGAACAGCACGACGGCGAGGGCGATCTGGCGCAGGCTCCGGGCGAAGAAACCGCGGACGAGCAGGAACGCCAGCCAGCCGAAGATCACTCCGGAGGCGCCGATGTGCCTGGTCTCGTCGCCACCGGTGAGCCACACCCCGAGCCCGCCGACCAGCCAGATCACCGCGGTGACGCCGAAGAACCGACCGATGCCGCCGGCCATGGCGAGGAAGCCGAACACCAGGAACGGCAGCGTGTTGCCGGTCAGGTGGGCCCAGTCGCCGTGCAGCAGCGGCGCCCACAGCACACCGTCGAGGCCGTCGATCTCCAGCGGTTCGATGCCGTTGCGTTCCAGCGCGCTGCCGCTCAGCTGGTCGACGATCTCGATGACGTAGAGCAGCGCGGTCAACGCGAGCATCGTGAGTGCGGCCCGCGCGGGGGCGGCGGGCAGCACACGGGCGGTCGGGCGGCGAGGCGCGGGCGCGGGGGCGACCATGCCCCGACATTACTCGGCCGAACCGGGAATCGTCAGGCCGCGCAGGTTCCCCACCGCGGGTCGCGGCGAGCGCGCGGACCGCGAGCAGCGACTGCGGCGTCACCCAGCGCGAGCCATGATCGGCGTCTGTGGTGCAGGAGCGTCATCTGTGCCGCTCCTGCACCACGGACGCCGATCATGTGGGGCGATCCGGCCGGTCCGGCACGGATGGCGGGAATCGGGGTGCAGGGCCCGGGCGCCGGGTCAGGCCCAGAGGTGGCCGTCGATGCCGTCCGCCGCCTCGTCGAGCGTGCCGCTGTAGGCACCCGTGGACAGGTACTTCCAGCCGCCGTCGCAGACGATGATCACGATGTCCGCGGTCTCGCCCGCCCCCGCCGCCTTCTCGGCGACGGCGAGCGCGGCGTGCAGGATGCCGCCGGTGGAGATGCCCGCGAAGATGCCCTCCTGCTCGACGAGCTGGCGGGTGCGGCGCAGGGCGTCGTGCGATCCGACCGAGTACCGCGAGGTGAGCACCTCGGGGTCGTAGAGCTCCGGGACGAAACCCTCGTCCAGGTTGCGCAGGCCGTAGACCAACTCGCCGTACCGTGGTTCGGCGGCGACGATCTGTACGTCGGCCTTGCGCTCGCGCAGGAACCGGCCGGCGCCCACCAGCGTGCCCGTCGTGCCGAGCCCGGCGACGAAGTGCGTGATCGTGGGCATGTCCCGCAGGATCTCGGGCCCGGTGGTGCGGTAGTGCGCGTCCGCGTTCGCGGGGTTGCCGTACTGGTAGAGCATGACCCAGTCCGGGTTCTCCTTCGCCAGCTGCTTGGCCATGGCGACAGCCTGGTTCGACCCGCCCGCCGCCGGCGAGGAGATGATCTCCGCTCCGTACATGTGCAGCAGCTGCCGGCGCTCGCTGGAGGTGTTCTCCGGCATCACGCAGATCATCCGGTAGCCCTTGAGCTTGGCGGCCATCGCCAAGGAGATGCCGGTGTTGCCCGACGTCGGCTCCAGCACCGTGGCTCCCGGCGTGAGCAGCCCGTCGGCCTCGGCCTTCTCGATCATCGCCAGAGCCGGGCGGTCCTTGATCGAGCCGGTGGGGTTGCGGTCCTCCAGCTTGGCCCACAGCCGCACGTGCGGCGCGGGTGCGAACGACGGCAGGCCCACCATGGGTGTGTCACCGACGGAGTGCAGCAGGGACTCGTAGCGGGCCATGACGCCTCCTCGGAGGGCTAGCGCATCCCGCCGGCGACGGCGGGCAGGATCGTCACCGACGAGTTCTCGCCGACCGGGGCCTGGAGCCCACCGGCGAACCGCACGTCCTCGTCGTCGACGTAGATGTTGACGAACCGGTGCAGCGAGCCGTTGGTGATCAGGCGGGCGGACAGGCCGCTGTGGCGCGACTCCAGGTCCTCGATCACGTCCGCGACGGTGCCGCCCTTGGCCTCGACGGACTTCTCACCGCCGGTGTGGGTACGCAGGATGGTGGGGATGGACACGGTGACGGCCACGGGAGGCGCTCCAGGTCGGTTCGGAAGGTCGGGTGGGCGGACGTCAGGACTGGTCGGGGATGTCCCCGTCGGGGACCGCGTCCGCGCCGGTGTGCGCAAACATGTAAGTCTCCACGACCTCGACCTGTTCCTCCGTGACGACGCCGTCCACGATCCGGAACGACCGGAACTCGTGCGACCCGGCCTCGCGCGTGGAGACCAGCACGTAGTGCGCCTCGGGCTCGGAGGCGAAGGAGATGTCGGTGCGCGACGGGTAGGCCTCCGTGGCGGTGTGCGAGTGGTAGATCACCACGGGTACCTCGTCGCGGGAGTCCATGTCCCGGTAGAGCGCCAGCAGGTCGCCCGAGTCGAACTCGTAGAACGTGGGCGAGCGCGCGGCGTTGAGCATCGGGACGAGACGCTCGGCCCGGTCGGACCCATCGGGCCCGGCGATCACACCGCACGCCTCGTCGGGGTGGTCGCGACGCGCGTGGGCGACGATCTCCCGGGCGAGGTCGGCTCGGATCACCAGCACGTTCCCGAGGGTACGTGTCGACCCCGACAGGACGCACCCCTCGCGCGCGACACCCGGTGCGGCTCACACCGGGTGGGTCAGCGCACGAGCATCCGGCTCTGCACGAGCGCGTCCTGCACGAAGGTCAACCAGTGGTAGACGCCCAGGTGCGAGGCTCGGGGGTCGTCGGCGGGCAGCTCCTCGGGCATGTCCTCGCTGACGTCGAGGGCGGTGCCGAGCGCGAGCCGGACGTCGTTGAGCGTGGTGAGCCACGCGTCCGCCTGGTCGGGGCTCAGCTCGATGCGCCCGCCGGACTCGGGCAGCGTCTCCAGCACCACCGACGCCGCGGCGTTCTTCGCGTCGATCAGCGCGGGCTCGTGCAGGGAGCGCAGGCCCGCGGCGAGATCGGCGTCCTCGGACGTGAAGTCGGGGAGCAGCCGGGCGAGCACCCTGTCGTCGGGTCGGGTGGACGGCCCGGTGCGGATGCCGGTGATCACGGCCAGCTCGTCGGCGGGGTTGTCGTCGGTGCGACCGGCGAGCATCTGACGCACCTCGTCGACCAGCCCGCGCAGCACCGCGGCCTCCTGGGCCTCCAGGGACGCGACGAGGCGCACCTTGGACCCGCGTCCCGACTTCTTCCAGCCGTTCATCCGCACATTCCGATCATGACCGTTGCATCGTGGCCCACAGGCCTGCCGCATGCAGCTTCGCCACATCCGTCTCGACCTTGTCCTTGTCCCCCGACGACACCGCCGCCTTGCCCTTGTGGTGCACGTCGAGCATGAGCGCGGTGGCCTTCGGTTCCGGATACCCGAACACCTTCTGCAGCACGTAGGTGACATACGACATCAGGTTGACGGGGTCGTTCCATACGATCGCCTGCCAGGGCGTGTCGCTGGACGTGGCGACGTCCGGTTCGACCTGGCGCGTGGGTGCGGGAAGCGGCGCGGCCATGGTCCTATGGTGACACTCCTGCCGTCGGGCGTACACGGCACATAGGCTCACCGCATGACTGGGAGTCCGTCCTCGGCCGGGGTCAGCACCGCCCTGTTCACCGACCGGTACGAGTTGACGATGGCGGCGGCCGCGCTGGCCGACGGCACCGCGCACCGCCGTTGCGTGTTCGAGGTGTTCGCCCGCCGGCTTCCCGAGGGGCGTCGCTACGGCGTCGTCGGGGGCACCGGGCGCCTGCTGGAGTCGATCCGGCGGTTCCGTTTCGGCGCGGAGGAGCTCGAACCGCTCGGCGCGATGCTGGACCGGCCGACCCTGGACCGGCTGGCCGAGTACCGCTTCTCCGGTGACGTCGACGGCTATCCCGAGGGGGAGCTCTACTTCCCCGGATCACCGATCCTCACCGTCACCGGCACGTTCGTCGACGCGGTGCTGCTGGAGACCCTGGCGCTGTCGATCCTCAACCACGACAGCGCCATCGCCTCCGCGGCCGCCCGGATGGTCACCGCCGCCGCGGGCCGCCCGCTCATCGAGATGGGGTCGCGCCGCACCCACGAGGCGGCGGCCGTCGCCGCCGCGCGGGCCGCCTACCTGGCCGGGTTCGCCGCCACGTCCAACCTGGAGGCCGAGCGCCGCCACGGCATCCCGACCGCCGGCACGGCCGCACACTCCTGGGTGTTGCTGCACGACGACGAGCTGGGCGCGTTCCGCAGCCAGGTCGCCGCGCAGGGCGCGAAGACGACACTCCTGGTGGACACCTACGACATCCGGCGCGGGATCGAGCTGGCCATCTCCGCGGCCGGACCCGAGCTGGGCGCGATCCGCATCGACTCCGGTGACCTGGGTGAGCTGGCCCGCCAGGCCCGCGAACAGCTCGACGCGCTCGGCGCCACCGGCACCCGCATCGTCCTGTCCGGCGATCTCGACGAGTACGCGATCGCCTCGCTGCGCGCCGAGCCCGTGGACTCCTACGGCGTCGGCACGTCGGTCGTCACCGGGTCGGGCGCTCCGACGGCGGGCATGGTCTACAAGCTCGTCCAGGTCGACGGGCGGCCGGTCGCCAAGCGGAGCGCGGCCAAGGAGTCGCGCGGCGGGGCGAAATCGGCGATCCGTCGCTACAAGCCGACGGGCACGGCCGTCGAGGAGGTCGTGCACGCGGCCGCGCGCCCGCCCGCCGTCGGCCCGCACGACCGCGTGCTGCCGGTGCCGCTGCTGCGCGCCGGCGAACCGGTGCCCGACCTGCCGACGCTGGACCAGTCCCGCGAACACCTCCGCACAGCCCTGATCACGATCCCCTGGGAAGGCCTGAAGCTCAGCCGGGGCGAACCTGCGATCCCCACGACCTTCGAATAGCCCGCGAGTCGGGCTCTCCGTGCGCGCGAGTCGGGCTCTCCGTGCGAGAGCCGTCAGGTCGCCGCACTCACACCGCGCGCATGCGGAAGGGCTCGAAACGGGTGGCCAGCTCCACCAGGTCGCCGTCGTCACCGGGGGCGTGGTGCGATCCGACCGCTTCGGCCAGACCCGTGCACCGCGCGCCGTCGAACAGGCCGCACGCGTAGCGGGTCTCGTCCTCGTCGACGTCGAGCACGCCGACGCGCAGCTGGTGGATGCCCGGGTAGTGGACCTCGGCGAGGTACTCGACGTGCAACGAGCTCGGCGAGAGCCCGTCGAGCGGGCCGCCGGTCGGGTAGCCGAGGACGTCGAGGTGCAGCTCGGCGAGCGCGTCGAGGTACCAGCCGGTGAGTGCCACGTTGTTGACGTGGCGGTTGGTGTCGAGATCACCGAAGCGGGTGCGGACGTCGAGCCGGAACGGGTACGCCTCGCGCACCAGCCGCGACGGTTCACGCCCGGGTCGCACGACCTCCGGGCCCGCGATCCGCAGTCCCTCCAGCGCGGCGCGGACGGCGTCGGGCAGCGGGGCGGGGCCGGGATCGGCGTGCACGCTCACCGACTCACCGGTGGCGACGCACTCGTCGCCGGCGAACACCGAGTAGGTGTAGGTGAACGACGTCCTGCCGATGTGGGTGACGCCCAGGCCGATGCGGTACGGACCGGTCACCCTCAGCGGGGCGAGCACGTTCACGCGAACGGAGGCGAGCAGCAGCCGCACCCTCCCGCGGTTGTCGAGATCGGCGCCGAACGCGTCGCGCTCGACGGCGACCCGTGCGTCCTCGAACCAGCGCACGAGCGCGTCCCGGCCGATGCGACGGCTGGGGTCGAGGTCGCTGTAGCGGGCCGCGCGCTCGACGAGGACCGGGTAGACATCGGGTTCGTGCCGGGTCTGGGTGGAGGTCACGCGTCACATGATGGCGAGCCGGTCGCGCCACGAACCCCGATCGGGTGGGGATCACGTGTGAGGAATCCGACGCACTGTTGACGCAACCCCCCTCACTGAGGTTCGCCCACGGGGCCGCGGACGGGCCGGGTAGCCTCCCCCGGTGCCCACCACGACGGAGCTTCCCGGTGTCGCGGAGCTGCTCGAGGCGGCCGTCGCATCGGTGGGTGGCGCCCGCCGCGAGGGCCAGGACACGATGGCGCAGGCCGTCCGGGCGTCCCTGAGCAGCGGCGAGCACCTGGCTGTGCAGGCCGGGACGGGCACCGGCAAGTCCCTGGCCTACCTGGTGCCCGCCATCCGGCACGCGATCGCGAAGAACACCACGGTGGTCGTGTCGACGGCCACGATCGCCTTGCAGCGCCAGCTCGTGGACCGCGACCTGCCGCGCGTGGCCAAGGCCCTCAGACCCCTGCTCGGACGCACGCCGACCTTCGCGATCCTCAAGGGTCGCCGCAACTACCTGTGCCTGAACAAGCTGCACGGCGGGGACGACACCGACCCGGCCGACGAGCTGTTCGACCCGTTCGCGATCTCCGCGATGGGCCGGTCGGTCAAGCGGTTGCACGAGTGGGCCGACACCACGGAGAAGGGCGACCGCGACGAGCTGGTGCCGGGCGTGCCGGACGCGACGTGGCGGCAGGTCTCGGTCACCGCGCGGGAGTGCCTGGGCGCGGCGAAGTGCCCGGTGGGTGACGACTGCTTCGCCGAGCTGGCCCGCGCCGAGGCCGGACGGGCCGACCTGGTCGTCACCAACCACGCCCTGCTCGCCATCGACGCCCTCGAGGGGCGCCCGGTGCTGCCGGAGCACGACGTCGTGATCGTCGACGAGGCGCACGAGCTCGTCGACCGTGTCACCGGCGTGGCCACCGCCGAGCTGACGGCCGGAATGGTCGGCATCGCCGCGCGCCGCCTGGGCAAGCTGGTGGACCAGACCGTCGCGGACCGGCTGGCCGAGGCGGGCGAGGGCCTGGGCCTGGTCCTGGAGGATCTCGCGCCCGGGCGCTGGGACGCGCTCCCCCAGGCCGCGTCCGGGGCGCTGTCGGCGGTCGTCGACGCGGCGGGTTCGTGCCGCACGGCGCTCGGCGGGGAGCGTCGCGACGACCCCGACGGAGCCACCGGACGCAAGATCGCCCAAGCCGGGCTCGACGAGGTCGTCGACACCACCACCCGGCTGCTCGGCGCGTTCTCCGAACCCGACCCCGCCCAGCGCCGTGACGTCGTCTGGCTCGCCGAGCAGGGACCCGACGGCGCGCGCCACGGGGTGCTGCGCGCCGCACCACTGTGGGTGGGCGGGTTGCTGCGCGAGCGCCTGTTCGGGCGCTCGACGGTGGTGCTCACCTCCGCGACGCTCACCCTCGGTGGCAACTTCGACGCGCTGGGCCGCCAGTGGGGCCTCCCGCCGTCCGCCGCGGCCGCGGGCGGGACGGACGACCCCGTGCCCGATCCGGACGCCCCGAAGTGGTCGGGCATGGACGTCGGCTCGCCGTTCGCCCACGCCCGCAGTGGCATCCTCTACGTCGCGAAACGGCTCCCCCCACCCGGGCGCGACGGGCTGCCGCCCGCCTACCTGGACGAGATCACCGGGCTGGTCGAGGCCGCGGGTGGCCGCACGCTGGGGCTGTTCTCGTCGATGCGCGCGGCGAAGCAGGCCACCGAGGCGGTCCGCGGGCGGGTGGACACCCCCCTGCTCTGCCAGGGCGACGACTCGACGATGCTGCTGGTCAAGAAATTCGCCCAGGACGAGGCCACGTCACTGTTCGGCACGCTGTCGCTGTGGCAGGGCGTGGACGTCCCCGGGCCGTCCCTGTCGTGCGTGATCATCGACCGGATCCCGTTCCCCCGCCCCGACGACCCGCTGGTCGCCGCGCGGCAGCGGGCCACCGACGCCCGCGGCGGCAACGGCTTCCTCTCCGTCTCGGCCACCCACGCGGCCCTGCTGCTCGCCCAGGGGACCGGCCGGCTGCTCCGCGGGATGGACGACCGCGGCGTGGTCGCGATCCTGGACCCCCGCCTGGTCACCGCCCGCTACGGCGGCTTCCTGCGCGCCTCCCTGCCTCCTTTCTGGCAGACCGACGACCGGGAGACGGTCCACGCCGCGCTGCGCCGCCTGCGCGGGGCGTGAGGACCGTCGGATGTCGGCCCGCGGCGGCTCGGACGGTCAGCCGCTGAGGGTGGCCACCAGGTCGAGGAGGTCGAG
The DNA here is from genome assembly GCA_026785945.1 of Pseudonocardia sp. Classification (GTDB taxonomy): domain Bacteria; phylum Actinomycetota; class Actinomycetes; order Mycobacteriales; family Pseudonocardiaceae; genus Pseudonocardia. The sequence goes on from JAJAZD010000304.1 coordinate 15,170, forward strand.
GGCGTCGCGCGAGGCCAGCACGTCGAGCAGGTCGTGCTCGCGGCCCGCCGGCACGCCGAACACCGCCCCGACGAACTGGTGGCCGTCGCCGTCGGGCACCGCCCGCGCGCAGACCAGCCCGCCGATGGCGGCGTCGCGGCCCACCTGGTGCTCGGTGATGTCGAGGTGGTCACCGGTGCGCAGGTCACGGACCGTCAGCCCGCCCGCCGGACGTGCGTCGACCACCTCGAACACGGTCCGGTCCACGAGCAGCCAGGACGCGGCGAGCTGGGCCTCGTCGGCCGGGAGCAGCGGCCCGCGGTCGGTGAGGAACCGCTCGAACCAGCCGCCCTCGTGCAGGACGGTGTCGACCGCGAGCGGATCGGCGTACGCGGCGTCGAGGGCCGCCGCCGCGCCGGTCCCCTCTGTGGTCTCCTCCCCGGTCCCGGCGAGGACCTCGGCGTGCAGGTCCCACACGGCGCCGACGGCTCCTCCCCTGCGCTCGACGTAGGCGGCCGCCTTGCGATGGAGCCAGCGGACCCGGTCGGGCAGCGGCGCGACGGCGGGCCGGCCCAGGTGGCACTGCTTGAACTTGCGGCCGGACCCGCACCAGCACGGCTCGTTGCGTCCCGGCTCGGGGCCCGACGCCGCCGCGAACCGGGCGACGATCGCCACGTCCGGGTCGTCGCCGGGTGCCTCGATCGACACCCAGCGGCCCAGCGCGGCGCCCGCGTCGCCGCGGTCGGACTCGTACCAGGCCAGCCGGTCCTCCACGATCGGCCATCCGGCGGCGGCCACCGATGCCGCCCGGAGGTGGGACTCCCCGTCGAGCGGACGTCCGTCGCGCTCGGCGGCGACCGCGGCGATCCAACCCGCCACCGCGGCCCGTGGGGAGCTTCCGGCGACGGCGAGCAGCCGGTCGGCCGACGCGACGAGCGCCGCCACCCGTTGCGGGTCGCCGTCGGGGTGCAGCAGCTCCTCCACCACCGCGGTGATCACCTCGGGATCCTGGAGCCGGTCGAGGACCCGGCGCAGGTCCGCCGGGTGGTCGGAGCCGGTGAGCCCGCGGAACGCCTCCTCGGCGGCATCGACCTGCTCCGGGGTGTCGAGCCCGTGGCCGAACCGGAACTGCCGGTCGGCGTCCGCCGCGGCCCGCCACACCGACTCCTCGTGGGCGAACTCGTCCCCGCGCCGCTCCAGGCCGGCCGCGGCGGCCAGCTCGGTCAGTGGCGGGCGCGCCTGCGCGAAGGCGGCACGGTCGCGATGGAGCATCCCGACGATCAGGTCCTCGGCGCTGATCGGGAGCCACGGCTCGTCGACCTCGGCGTCGTAGGCCACCCGCAGGGCCGCGGTCAGGTCGGGGGTCAGGGCGGGCTCGGCGTCCAGGACCGTGATCGTGACCGCGCCGCCGGTCACGCGGACGGCCAGCAGCGCGTCGACCGGGAGGTCGGCAAGCCAGCCGGACGGGCCCGTCCACGCGAGCGGGCCGTCGCCACCGGTCTCGTCCACGTGGAGCGGCTCCTCACCGGCGCGGGGCCCGGCGACGCGCAGGAATCCCGCGAGATCGGTGTCGAGGTCGAGGCGGTCCCCGGTGCGCTCGTCGGCCGTGAGCCGGTGGGTCAACACGGTGCCGTCCACGATGGCCGGCACGTGCACCACCACGTCGGGGGCGAGGATCGTCACCGGCGAGTCGGGGTCGTCCAGCAGGTCGCGGTCGATGTCATGAAGCACCCCGTCGGCGACCGGGTCCCCGGCCCGCAGACCGAACCGGGCGAGCACCAGCGCCTCCAGCTCGTCCGCCCCGATCGCGACCCGCTCCCGCGCCACGTCGAGGTAGACCTCGATCGCCCGGCTCGCCGACGGCGGCTCTGTCGCCGGGCGCACCGGCTCGCCGGCACGGCGGGACGTCCTCGGCGCCGCTCTGGGCAGGATCCGCATCCTCGACTCGCTCACGCGGGCAGGGTAGGCCCCCACCCGGCGACGCAGGTCGTCGTACCCGGGGCCACCTCGGTGAAGCCCGCGTCGCGGACGGCGACGGCCTCGCCCCGTCCCGCGGCCGCGTGCACAGCCGCCCACCGCTGTCCCGCCGCGTCGCGCACGGCGAACCCGGGCACGGACGTGAGCCCGTGCGCGGCCGCGAACAGCATCGAGGCGTGCCCGACCTGCGCGGCGGCCTTGCCGACCGTCATCCGCAGGCCGGCGTTCACCCAGATCACCGCGACCCCGAGCGGCAGCTCACCGGGGTCGTCGGGCTCCAGGTCGGTGCCACCGATCTGCAGGCGCGACACCGACCTCGGCACATCGTCGACGGGGCCGGGCAGCAGGGCACGGACCTGCGCGCCGCCCACCTCGACCGTGACGCCCGGCAACTCCTGCACGGCGTCCCAGTGCGCGCCCCGGGCCCGGCGCGCGATCTTCCGGATGCGGCTCACCAGCCACGTCGTGACGGCCTCGTGCCACTCCCCGTCCGGCCCGGCGCGCGGGTCGAGGCACACCGCGAGGGCCGCGGCGGCGGCCGCCTCCAGGACCGGGGTCCGGTTCGGCACCGCGACCGGCCCACCCGGGCGCTCCAGCCGCAGGACGACGGGCATGGCCCGCACCACCCCGTCGGCCTCGACCGGGATGGCGACGTGCCGGCCGAGATACCGCTCGGCAACCGGCGCCAGCACGTACGACGTCACCCGATCACCCTAGATGAGTGATTCCGTGAAGTTGGTGTTCAGCGGTCGGCGACGACCAGTGATCGTTCTGCGGTGACGTCGAGTGCCCAATTGCGCCTGATACCTGTGGCCAGGGCGAGGAGGCGGTGGGGCGGCTGACTCACGACTCGACACGGCGCCCGTGCTCCCCGTCCGCGGCGACAC
>JAJAZD010000305.1 GCA_026785945.1 Pseudonocardia sp.
CCGCCGGCCGGCCGCGCCCGGCGCGGCCACGGCGGGGGCCGGGGCCGGCCCCGCCGCCGCCCCGGAGCCGCCGGCCGGGCCGGACCGCGCCGCCGCCGACCCCATCGGCGCGCGGGCCGCGGCCCCGGCCGGCGGACCCGGTCACGGCGGGCCCGCTGGCGCGCCCGGGCCGTGGCCCGGGTCCGCGCTCCCGGCCCCGGACGGTTCGGCGCCCACGGAGGCGTTCACGATCAAGGGCAACGCGGGCTCGATGCTCTATCACACCCCGGCGTCGCCGTACTACAGCCGGATACGAGCGGAGGCCTGGTTCTCCAGCACCGAGGACGCCGAGGCAGCCGGCTTCATCGCCTGGAAGCGTCGGTAACGGCCCGCCCGCCGCAGGCGGACCGGCGAGCGGGCCGTCGACGTCGTGGGCGCCGCAGGACACCCGGTCGGCCCCCACCGGTGCCGCCAGATCTGCCGGCCCCGGCCGCCCGTGCGAGGCTGCATGTCGAGAGCACCGCGGCGGCCACGGGTGTCTGTGACGCGTTCCGCTGCCCGCCTGTGAGCGTGACCGGTGCGAGGATCCCCACGCACGACCCCGACAAAGGAGTGCGGCCGTGAACGACCTGCAGATCGCCAAGGCCGCGACGCTCGTGCCGCTGGCCGAGATCGCGGCCGGCATGGGAGTCCCGGAGCACCTCCTGGTGCCCTACGGCCGCGACGTGGCCAAGATCGACCTGGCCGCGGTCGACGAGCTCGCCGACCGGCCGCGCGCGAAGTACGTGGTGGTCTCCGCGGTCACGCCGACACCGCTGGGCGAGGGCAAGACCACCACCACCGTCGGGCTGGCGCAGGCGATGCGGCGCACCGGGCGGCGGGCGACGGTGGCGCTCCGTCAGCCGTCGATGGGGCCGACGTTCGGGATCAAGGGCGGCGCGGCGGGCGGGGGCCACGCCCAGGTCGTGCCGATGGAGACCCTCAACCTGCACCTCACCGGCGACTTCCATGCCGTCACAGCGGCGCACAACCTGCTCTCCGCGGTCCTGGACAACCATCTGTTCCAGGGAAACGGGGCCGGGCTCGATCCCCAGGACATCACCTGGCGCCGGGTCCTCGACGTCAACGACCGCGCCCTGCGCAACATCGTCACCGGGCTCGGGTCCCGGATGGACGGCATCCCGCGCCAGACCGGGTTCGACATCACCGCGGCCTCCGAAGTCATGGCGATCCTCGCCCTGGCGCGGTCGGTGCCGGAGATGCGCGAGCGGATGGGCCGCATCGTCGTCGGCTACACGCCCGAGGGCAAACCCGTCACCGCCGAGGACGTCGGCGCGGCGGGTGCGATGGCCGTGATCATGCGTGACGCGATGGCACCCAACCTGCTGCAGACCCTGGAGAACACGCCGGTCCTGGTGCACGCGGGTCCGTTCGGCAACATCGCGCACGGCAACTCCTCGGTGGTCGCCGACCTGATCGGCATCCACACCGGGGAGTACCTGATCACCGAGGCCGGGTTCGGCGCCGACATGGGCGCCGAACGGTTCTTCAACATCAAGTGCCGGGCGTCGGGCCTGACGCCGGACGCGGCCGTCGTGGTGGCCACGGTGCGGGCGCTGAAGGTGCACTCCGGGAAGCACGAGGTCGTCGCGGGACGCCCCCTGCCCGAGGAGATGCTGGCGGAGAACCCCGATGAGGTGCACGAGGGCGGCGCCAACCTGCGCAAGCAGATCGAGAACATCCGGCTGCACGGCGTGTCCCCGGTTGTGGCGATCAACACCTTCCCCGGTGACCACCCGTCCGAGCATGCGGCGATCGCGGAGATCGCGGCGTCGACGGGCGCCCGCTCGGCGGTGTGCACGCACTTCGCCGACGGTGGTGCGGGCGCGGTCGACCTCGCCGACGCCGTGGCCGAGGCGGCGGAGGAGCCCTCCGAGTTCCGGTTCCTCTACCCCGACTCGGCGTCCCTGCGCGAGAAGATCGAGATCATCGCCACGAGGGTGTACGGCGCCGACGGCGTCGACTACACGGCGTCAGCGGCCAGGCAGCTGGACTCCCACGAACGCAACGGGTTCGGCGAGCTGCCCGTCTGCATCGCGAAGACGCACCTGTCGCTCTCGGCGGACCCCACCCTGCGGGGCGCGCCGAGCGGCTGGCGGCTGCCGGTGCGGGAGGTGGGGGCCTCGGTGGGCGCCGGGTTCGTGTACCCGATCTGCGGTGACATGCGCACCATGCCGGGCCTCGGCGCCCACCCCGCGGCCCACGCCATCGATCTCGACGCCGACGGGGAGATCATCAACCTCTCCTGACGGGCGCGCTCACGACCCGACCCGGGCGTGCGGCGCGCTGCTCGGCGCGCGGCTCGATGGGCGGCAGCTCTACACTTCCCGCCGTGACCGCCGGTGACCGGTGACGATCCGTCGGCCACGATCGCCGCCCACGCCCCCGCGATGAGCTGGGTGGGCGACCCCGCGGGACGGGTCGGGCACCTGAGCCCGGCGTGGCGGATGTTCACCGGCGCACCGGAGGCGGAGCAGCTCGGGGTCGGCTGGCAGGCACTGGTCCACCCCGACGACCTGCCGGGGCACCTGCAGCGGACGGCGACGGCACGCGCGGGCGCCACCGGCTGGGAATCCGAGTTCCGGATGAGGCGGGCCGACGGCAGCTACCGGTGGTTGCTCGAACACGCCGTCCCGATCCCCCACGGGGCGGGGGCGGACGGCGTCGTCGTCGCGGGATGGGTGGGAAGCTGCGTCGACATCACCGAGCGCCACGACCTCGACGAACGGCGGGCACAGCAGGCGCAGGAGCAGCGGGAGCGCTACCGCAGCCTGATCACCCATGCGCCGGTCGGCATCTGGATCACCGACGCCGACGGCGCCGTCACCTTCGTCAACGAACGGATCGTGCAGCTCTGCGGCCACGCGGCGGAACGTCTGACGGGCCACGACCGGGACGAGATCGTCCACCCCGAGGACCGGGCGGGCCACAGGGAGAGCTGGGACGCCGCCGCCGGGGCCGGTGATCTGTGGGAACACGAGTACCGGCTGGTCGACGCGGCAGGTGAGACCCACCACGTGACGTCGCGTGCGGTGCAGCTGCGCGCCGCCGACGGAACTCCCACCGGGTTCCTCGGCACGACCGTGGACCTCACCGATCAGCACCATGCCGGACTCGCGCGCCGCGCCGCCGCGGCCGAGCAGGCGGCCCGCCGGGTCTCCGACGCCGCGGCCGCCCGCATGACGGCCATGGTGGCCGGACTCGCGGCGATCGTGTGGGAGGCCGAGTCGGACCGCGACGGGACGCGCCACACGTTCGTCTCCGACCGGGTGGAGGAGCTGCTGGGGTATCCGGCACGGCAGTTCGTCGCGGAGCCCGATCTGTGGGCACGGGTCATGCATCCCGAGGACCGCGAGGAGGTGCTGGCCTACTCCGCCCGGCGGACGGCGGCCGGCATCGACCACGACATGACCTGCCGGGCGGTGGCCGTCGACGGGCGTGTCGTGTGGCTGCACCAGGTGGTGCACGTCGTCCCGGGGAGCGACGGTGCGCCCGCCCGGCTCCACGGCCTCGCGGTCGACGTCACCGAACAGAAGCGGGCCGAGCACGCGACGGCCCTGCTGTCCCGGGCGGGTCTGTTGATCGGCGACGCGGGCTCGGTCGAGCAGAAGCTCGACGCGCTCGCGCGGCTGGCCGTCAACGATCTCGGGGACGCGGCGATCATCTCCCTGCTCGGCCAGGACGGGTTGTTGCGCAGGGTCGCGGTCGCGCACGACGACCCCGACATGGAGCGGGCGTTGCTCCGGCTGGCTCCCAGCCGTCCGACGCCGGAGCTCCTCGCGTTGTTCGCACCGGGACGCCCGGTCGTCGTCCCGGTCACCGACGAGTTGCACCGGGCCTCCGCGCGCGACGACGACGACGCGGCCGACCGTCGGGCGCTGGGGTCCCACAGCGTGCTCGTGGCGCCGCTGGTCATCGACGACCGGCTGATCGGCGTGCTGGGTTTCCCCGACTTCGGCCGGTCGCGCTACCACGACCGCACCGACCACGAGATCGCCGGCGAGCTCGCCACGCGGATCGCACAGATGCTGGCCACCGAACGCAGGCGGAGCCGCGAGCGCCACATGCAGCAGGTCAGCGCCGAGCTGGCGTCGGCCGGGACCCTCGTCGAGGTCGCGAAGCGCCTCGTCCTGCGCCTCGGCGACGTCCTCGGCGCCGAGGCGATGAGCGTGTACACAGTGGATCCCGAGCACGGGACCCGCATGGTGTTCGGCACCGGATACACCGACGCGCTGCTGGCCGACTACGGGGTCGTCCGGCTGGACGACACGGTGCCGCTCGCGGTGGTCGCACGCACCGGGGTGCCGATCTGGATCCGCGATCGCGACGCGTGGGCGGCCGGGTGGCCGGAGCTCCTGCCGCACGTCGTCGAGGGGGACCGGCACGCCGCGGCGACCATCCCACTCATCTCGGCCGGGCGGGTCGTGGGCACGATCGGCATGAGCTTCCCGACGCCGAGGGAGTTCCCGTCCGACGAGCGCGACTTCATCCTGACCCTGGTGGCCCAGGCCGCGCCCGCGCTCGAACGGGCCGCCACCGACGACGAGCGCCGCGCGATCGCCGACACCCTCCAGCGCAGCCTGCTGCCACCCGCGCTACCCGAGCTCGACCGGCTCGCGCTCGCCGCCCGGTACCTGCCCGGCGCGCAGGGCACGCAGGCCGGTGGCGACTGGTACGACGTGCTGCCGATGGACGACGACCGCGTCGCCGTGGTCGTCGGCGACGTCGTGGGGCACGGGACGCGGGCCGCGGCCGTCATGGGCCAGTTGCGCAGTGTGCTGTCGGGCTACCTGTTGGAGGGACACGGTCCGGTGGAGGCACTCGACCGGCTCGACCGGTTCGCCGCGCGCGTGGCCGGAGCGGCGGGCAGCACCGTCGTGTGTCTCGTGCTCGATCCCGCCACGGGTGGGCTCACCTGGGCCTCCGCGGGGCACCTGCCGCCGCTGGTCACCGGACCGGACGGAGCGCGGTACCTGGACGGCGCCTCCGGCACGGTGCTGGGAGTACGCGGCCGACCCCCGTACGTCCTCGAACACGCGCGCATCACACCAGGCGACAGCATCGTGCTCTACACCGACGGCCTCGTCGAGCGCCGTGGCGAGGTCGTCGACGACGGTCTCGACAGGCTCGCCGGCGCCGCCAGGGCCGCCCACCGGCTCGCACCCGACGCTCTGGCCGACGCGTTGCTCGCCCACGACGTCGCACCCGGCTCGGGCTGTCCCGCCGGGTCCGACGACGTGGCGCTGATCGTGGCCAGGCTCCTGCCCGCATCGCTGCGGATGGAGCTGCCCGCCGAACCGGCCCGGCTGCGGGGCCTGCGCGCCGCCGTGCTGGCGTGGGCGAACGCCGCGGGCCTGTGCGAGGACGAGGTCTACGACCTGCAGCTCTCGGTCGGCGAGGCCGCCGCGAACTCCATCGAGCACGCCTACCGGGACCGCCCGACCGGAACCATGAACGTCGAGCTGGACCGCGAGGCCGGCGGCCGCCTCCGGATCATTGTGCGCGACGACGGCGTGTGGCGAACCGAGCCCGCCGACAAGGGCCACCGCGGCCGCGGGTTGGCGCTGATACGCGAGATCGGCACGGCCATGAGTGTGACCCGCGACGTCGACGGCACCGAGGTCCGGTTCGACCTTCCCCCGGCCGCGGCGGCAACTGCTCGCGAGCCCGTTGCCGGGCCTACCGCACCCCCGTCGGCCGGCCGGACGCGAATGCGGGTCACCGGCACGCGCAGGAGGCCGCGTGTGGAGGTGGTCGGAGACCTCGACATCGCCGGGGTCGCCGCGATCCGCCCGTCGCTGCTGGCCGCGTTCCACAACCCCGAGGACGACCCGACCGCCGACCTGGGAGGAACCGTCGACCTGACTGCGCCCGTCGACCTGACTGCGCCCGTCGACCTCACTGCGACCGTCGACCTCACTGCGACCGTCGACCTGACTGCGACGACCTATCTGGCCAGTGCCGGCGTCGCGCTGCTGGTCGAGGCCGTCGACGTCGTGGCCGCCGCGGGCGGGCGGTTGCGGGTCGTCACCACTCCCGGAGGACCGGTCGCCAGGATGCTCGCGCTCAGCGGAGTCGACCGGCTTCTCACCGCGCCCCGTCCGGACGGAACCCGCCGGGACTGAGCCACGCGGACGCGGTTGCGAACCGCAGGAACGGCTACTCCTACGGGACAGGTGTCCGCGATCGAAGAGGTACTCATGCACAACGATCCGAGCGGTGCGAAGGCCGAGAGCCCCACCCAGATCCCCGCGCGCGGTTGGTGGCAGGTCACCCGGCGCGCGTTGAAGGAGAGCGGTGACGACAACGTCTCGATGCTCGCCGGCGGGGTCGCGTACTTCGCGTTCCTGGCCGTGTTCCCGGCCCTGATCGCCGCCATCACGCTCTACGGGCTGGTGGCCGACCCGGCGCAGGTCGCCGGGCAGATGGAGGCACTGGCCGGGACGCTGCCGCAGGAGGCACAGCCGCTGATCCGCGGCCAGCTCGACAGCCTGGCCGCGGGCAGCGGGGGCGCGCTCACCCTCGGGCTGATCATCTCGCTTCTGGCCGCGCTCTGGGCGGCGTCCAGCGGCACCGCCAACCTGATGAAGGCGATCAACCTGGCCTACGACGAACGCGAGACGCGCGGCTTCGTCAAGTCCCGGGGCATCGCGCTGGCCCTGACGTCGGGCGCCGTCGCCTTCGTGCTTCTCACCCTCGCACTCGTGGCCGTGGTCCCGGTGATGCTCGACGCCCTGGCGCTGGGTGTCCTGGGCACCGTCCTCGCGGAGGTGGCGCGCTGGACCCTGCTGATCGCGCTGATCATCGGCGCACTGGCCGTGGTCTACCGGGTCGCACCAGACCGGGACGCCCCCCGCTTCCGATGGGTCAGCACAGGCGCGTTGGTCGCGGCCGCCCTGTGGATCGTGGGCAGTGTCGGGTTCAGCCTCTACGTGAACAACTTCGGCAACTACGACAAGACCTACGGAGCGCTCGCCGGTGTCGTCGTGCTCCTTCTGTGGCTGTATCTGACCAGCTACATCGTCCTGCTCGGCGCCGAGATCAACGCGGAGGCGGAGAAGCAGACCGAACGCGACACGACCCGTGGGCCGGAGACGCCCCGCGGTGAGCGGCGGGCCGTGGCCGCGGACGAGGTCGCGGACGAGGTGGCGCAGGAGTCCCGCTCCTCGGGTGTGCCCGCCGGCCGCTGACACCGCTACCCACCGGCCTCCCGACGCCGATCCACTGCCAGGGGAACTCTGCCCAGCACCCCATGCGGGGCCCCGCTCGCCGCGAACGCGTCCACCATCACACGCCCGCACATCTGTTCCGAACGTGGCTTCCGGGCCACGAACTGCCGGCCCACTTCTCCTCACCGCGAGCGGCCAGGGTCCTCGTCCGCGATGCCTGCGCAGGGTGGGACCTCAATGAGATGTCCGAGATGGCGGCCCTCGTGGCCACGGAGTTCGTGACCAACGCCGTGCAACACGCCCACACCCGGAGCCTGTTGCAGCTGGGAGTCGACCGCGTGGGCCTGCACCTCGCGGTGCGGGACTTCCGGCGTGCGCATCCCGACCCCCGTCCGCGCCCGGTGGACGTCACACGCGCGGGGGGCCGCGGGTGGCATCTCGTCCCCCTGCTCGCCGCGGCATGGGGCGCGCTTGACCACCCGGACGGCAAGACGATGTGGGCGCAGCTACGCCGTACCGGCCCGAGGGACCGGGACAGCTGAGCGATCAACGCAGCTCGCGCAGCACCTCGTCGACGCTCGTACCGAGTCCCAGTACGTAGTCCAGTCCGGTGAGCTGCAGTACCCGGCGCGCGGCGCGCCCGGCCGCGACCGGCGTACAGGCCACGCCCTTGGAGGTGGCCGCGTCGTGGGCGTCGATGAGGACGGCGAGGGCCGCGGAGCCCAGGAACGTGACGCCTGACAGGTCGACCAGGACCTGTCGCGACGCGACCCGGACGGCGTCGAGGGTCGCGTCCCGGAACGGCCCGGCGGTGGCCGCGTCGACCTCGCCCACCGGCACGACCACGAACACGCCGTCCCGCTCCTCGCGCACGGTCGTGCGCAGCAGGTCCCGGCTGTCGACGCGACCCGGGAGGACGGTCTCGACGTCGTCTCGACCGTCCGCGAAAGGGTTCAGTGTCATGGGGTGGTCGATCTTGATCGGGATGGGGGCCGGCGGAGCGCAGGCCCACGGCAGAGCCCTATAGTTCTGGCTCCGCGGCGACCTCGCAAGCTTCCCGGGCCCGCGCGCGTCGGGAGCACCCGACCGGACCATCTCCACTCGACTTCCGACGGTCGCTCCCCGCCCACCGTGTGAACCGAGCGGTAGACGGGCATTGGGCTCCATGGCCATCTCGGATGAGGATTCCACCGGCACGGGCACACGACCGGACACATCGCTGCGGCGCGCCGTCAGCGGGCGGATGCTGCTTCTGTTCGTGATCGGTGACGTGCTGGGCGCCGGGATCTACACGCTGGTCGGGGAGGCCGCGGCGGAAGCGGGTGGGGCGCTGTGGATCGCGCTGGCCGTAGCGCTCGGGCTGGCCCTGCTGACGGCCGCGTCCTACGTGGAGCTGGTCACACGCTTCCCCCGCGCGGGTGGGGCGGCCGTCTTCGCCCATCGGGCGTTCCGCAGCGAGCCGGTTTCGTTCCTTGTCGGGTTCTGTGGGCTCGCGGCCGGCGTCACCAGCGTCTCGGCGCTGGCGATCGCGTTCGGCGGGGACCACCTCTCGGCACTGGTGGACCTGCCCCCGGTACCCGTGGCACTGGCGTTCCTCGTCGCGATCGGGCTGCTCAACGCCCGTGGCATCACCGAGTCGATGCGCGCCAACATCGTGATGACCCTGGTCGAGGCGACCGGCCTGGTGCTGGTCGTCGTCCTCGGCGCGGTGGTGGTGGGTCGCGGTGCCGCCGATGCCGCGCGGCTGGGCGAGCTGCCCGAGGGTGGCACCGGTGGCGTCGCGCTTGCGGTGGTCGCCGCCGCCGCGCTGGCGTTCTACTCGTTCGTCGGGTTCGAGACCTCGGCCAACCTCGCCGAGGAGACCCGGGACATTCGTCGCAGTTTCCCGCGCGCACTGATCGGCGGCCTGCTCGTAGCGGGTGTGCTGTACATCCTGGTCGGGTTGGTCGTCACCCTCACCGTTCCGCCCGACCTGCTCGCGGGCTCGAGCGGGCCGCTGCTGGAGGTCGTGCGCATCGCCGACGTCGGCGTCCCGGACTGGCTCTTCTCGCTGGTCGCGCTCGTCGCGGTCACCAACACGGCACTGCTCACCGGGATCTTCGCGAGCCGGCTGGCCTACGGAATGGCCACCGACGGCCTGCTGCCCTCGGTACTGGCCCGGGTGCTGCCGCGACGCCGCACACCGTGGGTGGCGATCGTGGCGACCCTGGCGGTCTCGATGGCCCTCGCGTCGACCGGGAGCCTGGAACAACTGGCCGAGACCGTGGTCCTGCTGCTGCTCGTGACGTTCGCCAGCACGAACCTGGCAGTGATCGTCCTGCGCGGTCGCCCGGCGGAGGCGGACGCCCCGGACCACGTCCGCGTGCCGCTGGTCCTGCCGGTCCTCGGGCTGCTCTCGTGCGTGGGTCTCGCCACCCAGCAGGACGCGGGGGTGTGGCTGCGGGCCGGGCTGCTGCTGGCGCTGGGTGTGGCGCTGTTCGCGGCCACCCGGCTGGCCCGCGGACGGGGGACCCGGGCCGATCGGTCGTCCCGACTCTGAGCCGATCGGCCGAACCTGGGAGGAATCCGGTTTCGACGCGCCACCGCGGGTAACCCGGCGTCGACATCAACCACGGCTACCCCGACCACGAAGGAGCTGCGATGACTCAGCAGACCAGCGGTCACGCGCCGGAGGCCTCAACCGGTCCCGGCACCGGCCCGGCAACAACCCAGGTGGCGCGCGACGAAGCGGTGGACGTGGGCCGCTCCGCGGCCGCCGCCGGCAAGAACGTCGCCGGCACGGCGACCGAGCAGGCCGGCGAGGTGGCCCGAGAGGTCCGCCGGCAGGCGAAGGACCTCTTCCAGGACGCCCGCGGACAGGCTTCGGAGCAGGCCCGCGGAGGCCAGCAGAAGGCCGCCGAGGGACTGCGCACCCTGGCCGGCGAGCTCCACCAGATGGCCGACGGCGGAGACCAGCACGGTCCCGCCTCGGACCTCGCGAAGCAGGCCGCCGACCGCATCGAGGGCGCCGCCGACTGGCTCGCCCACCGCGAGCCCGGCGACCTGATCGGGGAGGTGCGCGGGCTGGCCCGCCGCCGACCCGGTGCTTTCCTTCTCGGTGCGGCCCTCGCGGGCGTGCTGGCCGGGCGGCTCACGCGCGGTGCCGTCGACGCGAACCGCGACGACGAAGGTGCTCGGCCCACCCAGGCACCACGGCCGGCGTTCGAGCCGGCCCGGTCCGGCACACCGGCTCACCTGTCCTACGACGGGCCCGGTCCGGTGCCCGGCGGCGCGCCCGTCGGTGCGAGCCATGCGGGTGGGTTCCCCTCCGCTGGTGGGCTCGGATCGAGCTACCCGGCGGCCGACACCACCTATCCCGACCCGGCCTACGCCGACCCCGCCTACACCGATCCCACCTACACCGATCCCACCGGCCTCGACCCGGCGTTCCGGCCCTCGGGCCCCCCGGCCCATGCGGCGCGGCCCGGTGCCACCACCGTGGGCGAGTACGTGGAGGAGTTCGAGCGGGGCGCGGACCAGCAGCACGAGCGTCCGTACCCGGGTGGGCCGCGATGAGCGCCCCCCAGGGACCGGCTGGGAGCTACGCCACCGCCGGTGGCCCGGAGGACTCCCTCGCGGGCCTCGGCGGGAACCTGCACACCGATCGCGGCCCGGTCGCCCAGCGGACCGTGGACGTCGGTGACGTCTCGGTCGGCGACCTGATCGGCAACGTCACGCGCGACCTGTCCACGCTCATGCGCCAGGAGCTCGCGCTGGCCCAGGCCGAGGTCAAGCAGGAGGTCGCCAAGACGGCCAAGGGCGCGGGTGCGCTCGGTGGAGCAGGTTTCGCTGCGTTCTTCGTCGTCCTGTTCCTCTCACTCGCTCTGTGGGCGGGCTTGTCGAACGTGATGGACGCCGGCTGGGCGGCGGTGATCGTGGCCGTGTTGTGGGCCGTCGTCGCCGCGGTCCTCTTCGTGACCGGCCGCTCGCAGCTCCGCCAGGTCAATCCGAAACCGGAACGCACCATCGACACCCTCAGCCAGGTTCCCGACGCCCTCAAGGGCCACCGAGGAGGTACGGCGTGACCACCCCCAACGACCCCGAACAGATCCGCCGCGAGATCGAGCGCACCCAAGCCAACATCAGCACCGACGTCGACGCGCTCACCGAGAAGGTGAACCCGAGCCGCATCGTCGAGCGGCGCGTGGACCGGGTGCGCGGTACCGCCAGCCGGTGGAAGGACCAGGTCATGGGCAGCAGGGACGACACCTACCCGCCCCGCACCACCCGCGACACCGCGCACCGGGCCGCGGACTCGATGTCGGACACGGCGTCGTCCACGGCATCGACGATCTCCGACGCGGCCTCGACCGTGTCGGACCGGGCGTCGGACGCGTCCTCGACCGTCGCCTCGACGGTGCAGGACGCCCCGCAGGCCGTCCGTCGGCAGGCACAGGGCAACCCCCTCGCCGCCGGGTTGATCGCGTTCGGTGCGGGCTGGCTGATCTCCTCGCTGATTCCCGCCGGGCACCGTGAGCAGGAGCTCGCGGGCCAGGCGAAGGATCGGGCCACCGAGCTGGGCCGGCCGCTGGCCGACGCGGCGAAGCAGGCCGCCGGCGAGGTCAAGGACAACCTGCAGGAGCCCGCCAAGCAGGCCGTCGACTCGGTGCGGTCGACCGCCATCGACGCCGGGCGCACCGTCGCCGACGAGGGCCGGTTCGCCGCGGAGGATGTCCGGGACCGCACGCAGGACGCCACGGGCAACGTCCGCCAGAACGCCCACTGAGTCGAGCGATACACCGGGCCGAGCGATACACCGGGCCGAGCGACACACCGGGCCGAGCGATCGGCACGACGAAGGGCCCCACCGCGGCGGTGGGGCCCTTCGTCATACCCGACCGAGCAGTTCCCGCACCTCGCGCGCGATCACCAGGTCCTCCTGTGCCGACACGACCACCGACCGTGCCGTCGCGCCGGCCGCACCGATCTCGGCGTCGGCGGAGGCGGCGGCGTTACGGCCGGGGTCCAGTGCCAGCCCCAGGAAGCCGAGGCCGTCGACGATCCGCGCCCGAAGTCGTGGCTGGTGCTCGCCGACCCCGCCGCTGAAGGAAAGGACGTCGATCCCGCCCAGCGCCGCGACCATGGCCGCGACGAGCCCGCGGGCACGATGGGTCCACACGTCGAGGGCCAGGTCCGCGTCCCCGTCACCCGCGTCGGAGGCGACGAGCACGTCGCGGATGTCGGACGCTCCCGCCAGCGCGAGCAGGCCGCTCCCCCGGTCCAGCGCCTCGCCGATCCCCGGCACGCCCCGCCGGGCGAGGTAGAGCGGCACCGACGGGTCGAGGTCGCCGCTGCGGGTGCCCATCACGAGCCCGGCGGTCGGGGTGAACCCCATGGTCGTGTCGACCGACCGGCCCCGGTCGACCGCACACAGCGACGCCCCCGACCCGAGGTGCGCGGTGACGATGCGCAGCTCGCCGACCGGGCGTCCGACGATCTCCGCGGCCCGCCGCGACGACCACTCGTGCGCCAGGCCGTGGAATCCGTAGCGGTGCACACCGAACTCGTCGCGCCACCTCCTCGGCACCGCGTAGGTGGACGCAGCGGCGGGGATGGTCGTGTGGAATGCCGTGTCGAAACACGCGACCTGCGGCACGCCCGGGAGCGCCTCGCGAGCAAGACGCAGGGCCGCCACCGCCGGGCCCTGGTGCAGCGGGGCGAGCGTGCCGAGGTCGTCGATGCCGCCCAGTACGTCGTCGTCGACGACGGTGGCGCCGGTGAAACGGGTCCCGCCGTGGACGACGCGGTGCCCGACGGCGTCGGGCCGTTCCCCGAGCAGCACACCCAGCGCGTCACCGGCGGCCTCGGGCGCGACCGAGTCGCGTGTGACGACGTCGTCGCCGTCGTGCAGGGCGAGCTTGACCGACGACGAGCCGGCGTTGACGACCAGCACCCGCATCAGGCCGACCCCATCGGATCGGCGTGGCACAGGCCGCGACACGTGGTGGGCGGGCCGGGTCCCGGGTCGACGGTGTGGATGAGCACCTCGCAGCGGTTCGACAGCGGCGCCGGTGGCGGCCGACCTTGCGGCCCACCCTGGCACAGCTGCCCGTCGTGCGGCACGATGTCGCGGGCATGTCGGGGCCCCGTATAGGTTGGGTTCCGATGTGCTGGCGGCCGTCCCGGGCCCCCGCCCGGGCCATGCGGTGGCCCCCACCCCGTACGAGAGGTGTCGTGACGTGTTGCTTGGGCTCCTGCTGAGCGAGCTCGACGGCGCAGCGCCCTACGAGCTCATAGACGTGTGCGACCGGTGGTTGCGCCGTCACACCGGCGCACGGTGGAGCAGGCTGCTCCTGGTCGACTACGGCGAGACCGTCCTGGAGCCGGTGCCCGGCAACGGAAGCGGACCCGTTCACCGCCGCCACACGGTGGACGACGACAACGCCGGTACCGCCTACCGGGAGCAGCGGGTCGTGACGGACCTGGCGTCCGACGCACCCGACGTCGTCGTGCACCTGCCCGTCACGATCCGTACGGAACGCCTCGGCGTGCTCGTGGTCGCCCTGCCGGCGGATGTGGAGGGCGTGCCGGACGAGGTGTCGGACGCCGCGCGGGTGCTGGCCTACGTGCTGAACGGGGCCCGGCGCTACACCGACCGGTACGAGGTGCTGCGCCGCCGTCGCGACCTGGGGCTCGCGGCGGAGATCCAGTGGGAGCTGCTCCCGGTGCTGGCGAACGAGTTGCCCGAGTTCTCCATCGCGGGTGCCCTCGAGCCCACCTACGAGATCGGGGGCGACACCTTCGACTACGCCGTGAACGCCACCCAGGTCGTCGTGGCAATCACCGACGCGGTGGGCCACGGACTGCGGGCGGCGCTGCTGGGCAGCCTGGCTGTCACGGCGATGCGCAACTCCCGCCGGTGCGGGGACGGGATCCTCGGCCAGGCCGCGACCGCGAACCGCCATCTCGTCGAGCAGTTCCCGGGCGCGAACTTCGTGACCGGGATCCTGATGGACATCGAGCTGGCGACCGGGTCCGGCGTGGTCGTCAACGCCGGCCACCCCGCCCCGCTGCTGTTGCGTGACGGAGCGGCCGCGCAGCTGATGTGGGAACCGGACATGCCGATGGGTCTGGACGCGGACACCGTCTACCGGACGCACCGGCTCGACCTGCGCCACGGCGACCGGCTGCTCCTGCTCACCGACGGGATCACCGAGGCGCACGTGGCCGGGAGCCCTCCGTTCGGCACCCGACGGGTGATGGAGTTCCTGATCGCCCAGGCACACCGCACGCCGGCCGAGTTCGTCCGACATCTCACCGCCGAGGTGCTCGCCTTCCGGGGCGGAGACCTGGCCGACGACGCGACTGCGGTCTGCCTGGACTGGCGGTGACCGGGCCCGTCACGTCGCTGGTCGCACCGGTACCCGCGCGGCCGGCCCGACGCGGCGGGCCAGCGTGACGGCGGCGACGACGAGCAGCCCGACCACGGTGGCCGTCGCGAGGACGCCCTCCCCGGCCGCGGAGGCCCCGATGAACGCACCGACGAAGGCCCACGCCGTCGTGGCGGCGTAGGGAAGCAGCCCGCCGGTCCACCAGACGATGGCGCAGGCCGTGGCCGTGGCCCCGGCCAGCACGGCAAGTTGGCCGAGCACCCCCGGGGTGCCCTCGATCGGTGCACCGGAGCCGGTGAGCGCGGTGGCGAGGTTGAGCCACACGGCGATCGACGTCCAGCCGGTGTACGTGCCGAGCATCCCCCACAGGAGGCCGCGTCCCAGCCGGCTCCACCGCGCGATCTCCCCGCGGGCGCCCGCCGCAACCGTCAGCGCCCGGAGCAGGCCGCCGAACATGACCAGGAAGACCACCAGCGTGGTCCAGACCGGCTCCACGGCCGCCGCCACGATCCACAGCGTGAACCCGGCGAACACGACAGCGAGGGGGGCGGCGAGCCGTTCCCGCACCCCGGCGTCGCGGCGGGTGACGAACGCCCACACCGCGTAGCCCACGGCGAGCGCCTCGATGAGGCCCCAGATCGCGAACGCGTACCCGGCGGGGACGATCGCCGGCTCGCCGGCCCGGTCGGCCACGGTGAAGTCGTTCGTGATCAGCAACGGGCTCACGATCTGGCCCGCGGCGAGGACGAGGAGAAGGACGGGCAGCCACGATCGCGAGGCCCAGGCAGGTGCGGTCATCACTCTCTCCATCATAGTTAGTCTTGATAGTCGAGAGTATTTGCCCGGAGCCCCGTTGCGCAAGTCGGGATCCGCCTGTCGGGGTGGCCCGCTAGCGTCGGGCCCATGACAGCAATTGCGACGTTGGGCGCGGTCGTCCTGGACTGCCGCGAGCCGTTGGTGGTGGCGGAGTTCTACAGCGCGATCACCGGGGTGCCGATCGGACGGCTGGAGGACGACTGGGTGCAGCTCGACGGGCCCGGTGGGCTGGCCTTCCAGCTCGCCCCCGACCACACGCCGCCGCAGTGGCCGAGCGCGCAGCACCCTCAGCAGTTCCATCTCGACCTCGACACCCCCGATCTGGACGTGGCCGAGGCTCAGGTACTGGCGCTCGGCGCACGAAAGCACGAGCACCAGCCGGGCACGACCTTCCGGGTCTACCTCGACCCGGCCGGGCACCCCTTCTGCCTGTGCCTGACCGCGGCCACCTGACCCCACCGCCACCTGCCCCACCGCCACCCGACCCCACCGCCACCTGCCCCACCGCCACCCGATCCGACCGGACCGGCGATCCCGGCCGGGCGGGCCTCAGCGGTGGCGGTTGCGGACGGCGGCGAGCCGCTCCCGCACCCGCGACGTGACCAGCGGGTCATCGCGGGTGGGCCCGTCGAGAAGGCCCAACGCGTCGTCAACGGCCGAGCGCAGCGTCACGCACTCGGCGGCGCGGTCCGCGAGCTGGGTGTGCATCGTCCAGAGATCCACGAACACCGCGACCTTGGACCGCAGCACCCAGGGGTCGAAGGGCTTGGTGATGTAGTCCACCGCGCCGGCCTGGTACCCGCGGAAAGCCAGATGGGGGTCGTAGTCCACGGCGGTGAGGAACAGGATCGGGATGTGCCGCGTCCGTTCGCGCTGCTTGACGTGGCCCGCGGTCTCGAAACCGTCCATGCCGGGCATGTGGGCGTCGAGCAGGATCACCGCGTAGTCCTCCACGAGCAGCCGCTTGAGGGCGTCCTCGCCGCTGGTGACCGACACCATCTCGATCGGCAGGCCCTCCAGGATGGCCTGCAGGGCCAGGAGGTTCTCCCGCCGATCGTCCACGGCGAGCACCCTGGCCATGTTCCGGGGGTTCACCCCTGCCCACCCGCCGTGCGCAGCGGGGCCCGCCCGTCCCGCCCGGGACCCACCCACGACGCCATCAGCGCCAGCAGCTCGTCGAGATCCACGGGCTTGGTGACGTACTCGGTGGCGCCGGCGGCGATGCTGGACTCCCGGTCGCCCGGCATCGCCTTGGCGGTGAGGAACACGACGGGCAGGTGCCGGCCCTGGGGCAGCGCGCGGATCCGCCGCGTGGTCTCGTTCCCGTCGAGGTCGGGCATCATCGCGTCCATCAACACGACGTCCACCTCGGGGTGCCGGGTCAGCAACCGGATGCCGTCGGCGCCGTTGTCGGCGTAGAGCACGGTGAGGCCGTGCAGCTCCAGCGCGCTGGTGAGCGCGAAGACGTTGCGCACGTCGTCGTCCACGATGAGGACGGTCGCACCGGCGAGCTCGGGCGCCGGGCGCAGCCCGGCCGGGCCGCCGGGCGCGGCACGCAGGATCGGATTGTCCCCCCGCGCGGGCTGGTCCACGGGCGCGACCCGGGTGATGTGCCGGGGCGCCATCCGTGCCGCGGCCGCCGTCGCGAGCGGCAGCTCGTCGGGCAGCAGCAGGGTGAACACCGAGCCGACGCCGACCTCGGACGACACGTCGATCTTGCCGCCCAGCATGCGCGCGAGCTCCTTGGAGATCGACAGTCCGAGCCCCGTGCCGCCGTACTTGCGGCTCGTCGTGCCGTCGGCCTGCTGGAACGCCTCGAAGATCATGCCCAACTTGTCCTCGGGGATGCCGATGCCGGTGTCGCGCACGGCGAACGCGACCACCGACCGGGCCGCGTCCAGCGCAGGCACACCGTGCAGCGTGCCGGCGGGGACCGCCGACATCCGCAGCGTGACGTTGCCGGAGTCGGTGAACTTGATGGCGTTGGCGAGGAGGTTGCGCAGGATCTGCTGCAGCCGCTGGGCGTCGGTGACGACCGAGCCGGGCAGGGCGGGTCCCGTCTCGACGTGCAGCGCGAGGCCCTTCTCCTCCGCCTGCGGCCGGAAGGCCAGCTCCACGACGCCCCGCACCTCGGCCAGGTCCACGGGTGCCGCGTCGACGCCGACGTGGCCCGCCTCGATCTTGGAGAGGTCGAGGATGTCGTCGATCAGGCGCAGCAGGTCCGAACCCGCGCCGTGAATGGTGCTGGCGAACTCGATCTGCCGGGACGTCAGGTTCGTGTCGGGGTTGTCGGCGAGTAGGCGCGAGAGCAGCAGCAGCGAGTTGAGCGGCGTGCGCAGCTCGTGGCTCATGTTGGCCAGGAACTCCGACTTGTACTGGCTGGCCAGCGCGAGCTGCTGGGCCTTCTCCTCCACACCGCGCCGGGCCGCGTCGATCTCCATGTTCTTGATCTCGACGTTGCGGTTCTGCTCGGAGAGCTGTTTGGCCTTCTCCTCCAGCTCGGCGTTGGCGCGCTGCAGCTCGGCGGACTGGTCCTGCAGTTCCGTGGCGAGACCCTGGGACTGCGCCAGCAGCTCCTCCGTGCGCCGGTTGGCCTGGATCGTGATGATCGCGACGCCGATCGTGGCGACGAGGCGCTCCAGGAACGTCAGGTGCAGCGGGGCGAACGACGCGATCGAACCGAGCTCGATCACCCCGAGGCACTCGCCCTCGTACTGGACCGGCAGCACGACCACCGCGCCCGCCGACGTCGACCCCACACCGGAGCGGATCGGCAGGTAGTCGGCCGGCACGTTCTCCACCACCACCACCTGTCGGCCGGCCGCGGCCTGACCGATGAGTCCCTCCCCGGGGCCGAACGACAGCGGCGGCTCGCCGATCGCGGTCGCATAACCGCCGCCCATGACCCACCGCGGCCCGGCTCCCTGACCGGCCGACACCCCGCTCGAGGCGACGAAGAACGCGCCGACCTGGGCATTCACCAGCGGCGCGACCTCGTTCATGATCATTCGACAGACCTCGCCCAGGTCGCGCTGCCCCTGCAGGAGGCCCCCGATCCGCGCGATGTTCGAGTCGAGCCAGCCCTGCTCGGCGTTCTCCGTCGTCGTCTCGCGCAGCGTGACGATCATCTGGTTGATGTTGTCCTTCAGCTCGGCCACCTCGCCCAGCGCGATCACCCGGATCTGCTGGGTCAGGTCGCCGCTGGCGACCGAGGTGGACACGGCGGAGATCGCACGCAACTGCGTGGTGAGGGTGGAGGCGAGCTGGTTGACGTTCTCCGTGAGGTCGCGCCAGGTGCCGGACACGCCACGGACCTGGGCCTGACCGCCCAGCTTGCCTTCCGTGCCCACCTCACGCGCCACCCGCGTGACCTCATCGGCGAAGGACTGCAACTGATCCACCATCGTGTTGACCGTCGACTTCAACTCCAGGATCTCACCCCGCGCGTCCACCGTGATCTTCTGCGAC
>JAJAZD010000306.1 GCA_026785945.1 Pseudonocardia sp.
GTGTCGCCGCGCGGCTCGATCGCCGCCAGCCGCACCGGCAGCACGTTGCGCGGGCTGCCGCTCGGGCGCTGCGCGTACACCGCCACGGCCGACGGGGGGAACACCGCGACCGCGGGTTCGCCGTCGTCCACGCCGGCGGCCCGACCGGACACGAGCAGGCCGTCGGCCGTCCGCAGGCCGTCCGGGCACGCGATCCCCGGCACGAGGTCGAGACCGGCGATCCGGGCCGTGAACGGGCTGCGGGGCCGCGCCAGCACCTCCCGGGTCGGCCCCTGCTCGACCACCCGCCCGCCCGTCAGCACGAGCACGCGGTCGGCCAGCACCAGCGCGTCGAGCGCGGAGTGGGTGACGAGCAGCGCGGTCTGTTTCCGTTCCCTGATCACCCGGCGCAGCAGCGAGCGCAACGCAGGCGTGGCGTCGACGTCCAGCGCGGCCAGCGGCTCGTCGAGCAGCAGCAGCGCGGGTCCCGGCGCGAGCGCGCGGGCCAGCGCGACCCGTTGCTGCTGGCCCCCCGACATCCGGCCCGGACGCCGCTGCTCCAGCTCCGACGCGTCGACGGCGGCGAGCAGTTCCCGGGCCCGGCGCTCGGCCTCCCCGCGCGGCACGCCCTGCGCGCGTGGTCCGAACGCCACGTTGCCCAGCGCCGTGAGGTGCGGGAACAGCAGGGCCTGCTGGGCGAGCAGCCCGACCCCGCGCCGGTGCGGCGGCACGTGCCGGCCGTCCCCGGTGAGCGTCTCGTCCCCGACCCTGACGTGGCCCTCGGCCGGCCGCAGCAGCCCGGACAGCACGTCCAGCAGCGTGGACTTGCCGGCCCCGTTGGGGCCGAGCACCGCGAGCACCTCCCCCTCGGCCACGTCCAGCTCGACGTCCAGGGTGAACTCGGGGCGCCGCACCACCACCCGCGCCGCCACGCCCGGCCTCATCGCGACCCCTCGACGCCACGAGGCCGGGCCACCGCGATCACCGTGACCGCGACGACGACGAGCAGCAGCGACAGCGCCACCGCCGCGTCCACATCGGACTCCCGCTCCAGATACACCAGCAGCGGCAGCGTCCGGGTGGTGCCCTGCAGGCTGCCCGCGAACGCGATCGTCGCCCCGAACTCACCCAGGCACCGCGCGAACGCCAGCACCGCTCCGGACGCGAGCCCCGGCAGCACCAGCGGCACCGTCACCCGCCGGAACGCGAGCCCGGGCGACGCACCCAGGGTCGCCGCGACCGCCTCGTAGCGCTGCCCGGCGGTCCGCAGTGCCCCCTCCGTGCTGACGACCAGGAACGGCAGCGCCACGAACGTCTGCGCGAGCACGACGGCCGTCGTCGAGAACGGGATCGTGACGCCGAACCACAGGTCCAGCCCGCGCCCGAGCAGCCCGGTCCGTCCGAGCAGGAACAGCAGCGCGAGCCCACCCACGACCGGCGGCAGCACCAGCGGCAGCAGCACCACCGACCGCAGCACCGACAGCCCCGCCGGCCGCCCGCGCGCGAGCACCACCGCGAGCGGCCCGCCGAACACGATGCACAGCGTCGTCGAGATCGCGGCCGTGACCAGGGACAACCGCAGCGCGTCGAGCGCGGACCCGCTGAGCAGCAGCTCCGGGACGCGGGGCCAGTCGGCCCGGACCGCCAGCCCGACGACGGGCAACGCGATCAGCGCGAAGGCGAGCCCGGCCGGAACCCAGAGCAGCGGCGGCAGGCCGACGCCGAACTCGTGGTCACGCCGCCTCTCGTCGTCGCGCCGCTTCCCGGTGAGGGCGGACGTCACGGGGCGCCGAACCCGACGACCCCCAGCGCCTTCTGGCCGGCCTCACCGGTCACCAGCTCCTGGAAGGCCGCGGCCAGCTCGGCCTGCGGGGCGTCCCTGAGCACGGCGATCGGGTAGTTCGTGACCGCCTGCGACGCCTCGGGGAACGTCACGCCCTGGACGTCGGCACCCGCGGAGGTGACGTCGGTGACGAACACCAGCCCGGCGTCGGCGTCACCCGAGGTGACCTTGCCCAACGTGGACTTGACTTCGGGCTCCTCGCTGACCGGCGTCAACGTCACGCCGGTGGCCTTCTCGATCTTCTCCGCCGACGCGCCGCACGGCACCTGCGGCGCGCAGACCACGACCTTGAGGTCCGGCTTCGTCAGGTCGGCGAACGTCGCGATCCCCTTGGGATTGCCCGGTGCGGTGGCGATCTGCAGCGTGTTGGTGGCGAAGATCGTCGGCGCGGCGGCGGTGAGATTCGCGTCGGTGACGGTCTTCATCGTCGCGTCGCTGGCCGAGGCGAACACGTCGGCGGGCGCGCCGTTGACGATCTGCTGGGCAAGGTCCGAGGAGCCTGCGAAGTTGTACTTCACGTCCACGCCGGGGTTCTCGGTCTCGAACTGGGTCTCGAGGGTCTCGAACGTCTCGGTGAGCGAGGCGGCCGCGAGCACGACGAGTTCCCGCGCCTCGGGCGCCGCGGGCGTCGGCGCGGCCGCGGGCGTGGAGGGAGCGGCGTTGCCGCAGCCGGCGAGCAGCAGCGCGATGCCGACGGCCCCGACCGTGGTTGCACGGATCTTCACGAAGTTCCTCCGGGTGTTTCCACGACGACGTTCGTCGACTTGATCACGGCTATGGCCAGTACCCCGGGCTCCAGTCCGAGCTCTCGTACGGCCTCGCTCGACATCAGCGACACCACCCGGTGCGGGCCGCACTGGATCTCCACCTGCGCCATCACCGTGTCGGTGACGACCGCCGTGACCAGCCCGACGAACCGGTTGCGCGCCGAGCGCTGCACGCCGGACGGGTCGGGCGCGGTCTGCGCGTGGTCGCGGGCGAACGCGGCGAGCGCGGCGCCGTCGATGACCTTGCGGTTCGACGCGTCCGGCTGGACCGGGAGCATCCCGGCGTCGACCCAGCGGCGGACGGTGTCGTCGCTGACACCGAGCAGGCGGGCGGCATCGGCAATCCTGAATTGCGGCACGAACGGGATCCTAGATCCGCGAATGCGCATCCGCCCAGCGGACCTGTCCCGTGTGGTTGGCTGCGGGTCGTGGACTTCGAACCCAGCGCCGTCGCTGCCGATCACACCGAGCGCATGCGCGCGTTCCTCGACGAGAAGGTACTGCCGGCCGAGGCCGCCTACGACGCCTTCCGCGCCGAGCGCCGGGGCACCCCGCAGGAATGGGACCTCCCGCCCGTCGTCGAGGAACTCAAGGTCGAAGCACGTGCGCGCAGGCTGTGGAACCTGTTCCTGCCGAGCGTCTCGGGGCTGTCCAACCTCGAGTACGCGGCCGTCGCCGAGGTGTCCGGGTGGTCCCCGGTGATCGCCCCCGAGGCGATCAACTGCCAGGCGCCCGACACCGGGAACATGGAGACGCTTCACCTGTTCGGCACTCCCGACCAGAAGGCGGAGTGGCTCGAACCGCTGCTGGAGGGCCGCATCCGTTCGGCCTTCGCGATGACCGAGCCCGACGTCGCGTCCTCGGACGCCACCAACATCCAGACGACGATCCGCCGCGACGGCGACTCGTATGTCATCTCCGGGAAGAAGTGGTGGATCTCCGGCTCCGCCGACTCCCGCTGTGCGCTGTTCATCGTGATGGGCAAGACCGACGTCGAGGCCACCACGCACCGCCAGCAGTCGATGGTGCTGGTCCCCCGCGACACCCCCGGCCTGCGGATCACCCGGCATCTGCCCACGTTCGGGTACCAGGACCAGCACGGGCACTCCGAGATGGAGTTCCATGACGTCCGCGTTCCGGTCGGCAACCTGCTGGGCGAGGAGGGCGGCGGCTTCGCGGTCGCCCAGGCCCGGTTGGGCCCCGGCCGCATCCACCACTGCATGCGCCTGATCGGCATGGCCGAGCGCGCCATCGACCTGATGGTGCGGCGCGCCCGGTCCCGCGTCGCGTTCGGGAGGCCGCTGTCCGACCAGGGGGTGGTGCGCGAGCAGATCGCCCTGTCCCGGATCGAGGTCGAGCAGGCGCGGCTGCTGGTGCTCAAGACGGCCTGGCTGATCGACCGGTACGGCGCCGGGGGCGCAGCCACCGAGATCGCCGCGATCAAGGTGGTCTGCCCGCGGATCGCGTGCGCGGTGATCGACCGGGCGCTGCAGATCCACGGCGGCGCGGGCATGAGCGACGACCTCCCGCTGGCCGGGTTCTACGTGTGGGCCCGGGCCCTGCGCCTCGCCGACGGTCCGGACGAGGTGCACATGCGCACCGTCGCGCGCCAGGAACTGGGCCGCCACAACTAACCACCCCGCGAGTCGGGGCCCACATGCGCGCGAGTCGGGGCCTCGGTGCGCTCCGAGCCCCCGACTCGGTGACGCTCACACCCCGACTCGCGGGCGGCTGGACCATTGGTGAGTTCGCTCGGGAAGGCCGAGGGGCAGATGCGGGCCGGCGGGGTGCGACGGTCCGTGTATGCGGATGGCGGGCGTTCTCGCAGATCGGGGGCCGGTTGGAGGTCACTCACGGCGGTTACGGTGGTGGAGTGACGGCTTCCGAGCTCGGCCTCCCCGCTGTGCGGCAGGCGACCCCCCGAGACCCGGCCCGCCCCGCCGATGCTCGACTCATCGACACCTTCGGCCGGGTCGCGACCGATCTGCGCATCTCCCTGACCGATCGCTGCAACCTGCGCTGTTCCTACTGCATGCCCGCCGAGGGCCTGGACTGGATGCCGCGCGACGAGCAGCTCACCGACGACGAGCTCATGCGGTTGATCGAGATCGCGGTCCGGGACCTGGGTATCGCGGAGCTGCGTTTCACCGGCGGTGAGCCGCTGCTGCGCAAGGGCCTGGAAGGCCTCGTGACGGCGTCGGCGGCGCTCGAACCCCGCCCGGACATCTCGCTCACCACCAACGGCATCGGGCTGGCGCGCCGCGCGGAGTCCCTCGCCTCGGCCGGGGTGAACCGGCTCAACGTCTCGATGGACACGTTGCTGCAGGAGCGGTTCGCCACGATCACCCGCCGCGACCGCCTGTCCGACGTGCTGGAGGGCCTCGCCGCCGCCCGGGCCGCAGGCCTCGGCCCCGTCAAGATCAATACTGTCCTGCTGCGCGGTCTCAACGACGACGAGGCCGTTCCGCTCCTGCGGTTCGCGGTCGAGAACGGCTACGAGCTCCGGTTCATCGAGCAGATGCCGCTCGACGCACAGCACGGCTGGGAACGCACCGAGATGATCACCGCGGGCGAGATCATGGAGTCGCTGCGCACCGCGTTCACCCTGACGCCCGACCCCGCCGAACGCGGGGGCGCCCCGGCCGAGCGCTGGGTCGTCGACGGGGGGCCGGCCGTGGTGGGTGTGATCGCCTCGGTCACCCGGCCGTTCTGCGGTGCCTGCGACCGCACCCGCCTCACCGCCGACGGCCAGGTCCGCTCCTGCCTGTTCGCCCGCACCGAGACCGACCTGCGGGCGATGCTCCGCGGTGGCTGCACGGACGCCGAGATCGCCGAGACCTGGCGGCACGCCATGTGGGGCAAGCTCGCCGGCCACGGCATCGACGACCCGGGATTCCTGCAACCCGACCGCCCGATGAGCGCGATCGGCGGATGAGCAGGATGACCCCCGTGACCACCACCGTCGCCGTGCGCTACTTCGCCGCGGCTCGCGCAGCCGCGGGCGTCGAGATCGAGAAGGTCCAGCTGACCGCCGGCGCCACGGTCGAGGACCTGCTCGATGCCGTACGTGCGGCCCACGGCGCCGAGCTCTCCCGTGTGCTGGACCGCTGCAGCTTCCTGCTGAACGAGATGGCCGTCCGCGACCGCACGGTGTCGGTGACCGAGGACGCCACCCTGGACGTCCTGCCCCCCTTCGCCGGAGGCTGACGGCGCACGATCTCCTCGGTCGGTCCCCGGCGTGGTCGATCGTGTAGTCGAACGTCAGTTCCTGCCCGGACGCGATGGGGCGGCGTGCGACGAAATGGGTGAACGGCATGGCTCGTTTTCCTCCGGCATGGTCGGGACTCGCCGCCGGAGTCTGAGCGGTCGGTGTGGCGCGCGATACCCCGAACGGAGCACCCAACCCCCCCAGAGGGATCTCGCATCCCGGGTGTACGCGCGCTCAGGCGACCACCTCGGAGTAGCAGCGCCAGGTCTGTCCGAGCGACGTGACGGACGTGGCGGCAAGCAGAGCGTGCGCGATGGCGCGTGACACCACGTCAGCCGCGGCGGCGTGCAGCGCCACGAGCTCGGGCAGGTCAGGAGCCCGACGGGCTGCCGTGGACAGCGCGAACACCGTGTCGCCGTCCAGCACCGTGTGGACCGGCGAGATCGCACGGGCGAGGCCGTCGTGGCCCATCGTGGCGAGGCGGGCACAACCGGACTTGTCGAGTGTGACATCGGTGGCCACGACCGCGAGCGTCGTCGCGGTGCCGAGCGCCGGTACCGATGGCGCCGCGGCGCGGCGGAGCTCGTCGAGGGCCGCGGCATCCGGGACGTGGGGCGGGAACTCCCCCGCCAGCCCGACGCGGGCGCCGTGCAACTCACCCGTCCGGAGATCGACGACCGATCCGATCGCGTTGACCACGACCAGTGCAGCCACCATCGCGCCGCCGTCCAGTACCACGCTCGCGGACCCGACACCGCCTTTGAGTCCGCCCGCGACCGCACCCGTCCCCGCGCCGACGACGCCCTGCCCGACCGGCCCACCGCGCGCGGCGTCGTACGCGGCCGCGCCGGTGGCGGCATCGGGGCGGACGTCGAAGGGGCCGCGGCCGAGGTCGAAGACCACCGCGGCCGGCACGATCGGCACCACCCCGCCGGGCACGGCGAACCCGACGCCGGCGGCCTCCAGCCGGGCCATCACCCCGTCCGCCGCGGCCAGCCCGTAGGCGCTGCCGCCGCTCAGGACGACCGCGTGCACCTGCGTGACCGTGTTGCGGGGGTCGAGCAGGTCGGTCTCACGGGTGCCGGGTGCGGCGCCGCGCACGTCCACACCGCCGACGGCACCGCCGGGCGGGGAGACCACGACCGTCGTACCGCTCAACCCACCGCCCACCTGCGCGTGGCCCACCCGGAGGCCGGGGACGTCGGTCAGGTCGTTGTGCGTGCCGGTGCGCATGGGCCCATCCTGGCCCCGGGAGATGGGCGGGCGGGTCCGGCACACATCGCCGAACCCGCCCGATCGGGTCGGGTCAGTTGGAGCGGACCCGCCTGATGAGCAGGATGATCAAAAACAGCAGGAGCCCACCGCTGATCACCGGGGCGAGGCGCTTGAGGACCGGCGAACCGGCCGTGTCGAACAGGTCGATGGCGTCGATCTCGCTCTTCATCGGCGTGAACGGCTTGGCCGCGGGCGCGACGGCGGGTGCGGCGGGCGTGGTGACGGCCGCGGCGACCGGCGTCGACGACAGCACGGGACCCGACGCGGTGGCCGGGGGTGAAAAA
>JAJAZD010000307.1 GCA_026785945.1 Pseudonocardia sp.
CCCCCCCCCCCCCCCCCCCGGCCCCCCCCCCCCGGTGGGGGGGGGCGCCCCCCGCCCGGTCCCCGTCCGACGGCCCGCCCAACGGCCGGCCGGCCGTGAACGCCGACTACCTCCCGGCGCCCGAGGACCTCGTCCCGACCGGGCAGCTCCCGGCGCAGAAACCCGCGGCGCAGGACCCCACGGCGCAGGACCCCACCGCCCCGGGCCCGACGGCCCCGGGCCCGACGGCGCCGGACGGCACCGCCAAGGACCACACGGCGCTGGACCGCAGAGGGGTCGCAGACCCGAAGGCCACCGGCCCGGTGTCCAGCCACCTGTCGCACCGCAGACTCGTCCCGCGGCCCCCGGACCCGGCCGGGTCGGGCGTCCCGGGTCCATGAGCGGGCCGGACGGCGTTCCCATCGGCCGCGGAGCACCGCTCCCTCCTCCGGACCCGCGCGGTGACGCGTTGACCGAGCAGATCCCGATCGTCCCGGAGCGGGCCGAGCGGTCGCTGGGCCGCTCCAGCGGACTGATGGCGGTGGCCAGCCTGGTGAGCAGGGTGACCGGCTTCCTGCGTCAGGTCGCGCTGGTCACGGTGCTGACCCTCGGCGTGGTCAACTCGTCCTTCACCGTGGCGAACACGCTCCCGCTGATCGTCTACGAGCTGCTGATCGGCGGGGTGCTGACCAGCGTGATGGTCCCGCTGCTGGTGCGGTCGCAGACCGAGGACGCCGACGGTGGCGAGGCGTACACGAGGAAGCTCCTCACCCTGGCCGGGGTGGCGCTGCTGCTCGCCACCACCGCCGCCATGCTGGCCGCGCCCCTGCTCACGCGGCTCTACCTCGGCTCGAACACCACCGAGACAGCGAATCCTGCGTTGGCCACCGCGTTCGCGTACCTGCTGCTGCCACAGATCTTCTTCTTCGGCATGAGCGCGCTCCTCGGCGCGATCCTCAACAGCCGCGGCGCGTTCGGGGCGTTCGCCTGGGCGCCGGTGCTCAACAATCTCGTCGTTCTCGTCGTGCTGATCGTCTTCGCGCTGGTACCGGGTGAGATCAGCCTCGACCCGGCACAGCTGGGCGGTCCGAAACTGCTGGTCCTGGGCCTGGGCACGACCCTCGGCATCATCGTTCAGGCCGCCTCGATGCTGCCCGCGGTGCGCCGGGCCGGGTTCCGCTACCGGCCGCGATGGGGCTGGGACCGCCGCCTCACGCAGGCGGGCGGGCTCGCGCTGTGGGTCGTGGTCTACGTGCTCATCGGTCAGGCCGGCCTCCTCGTCACCATCCGGATCGCCTCGGGCTCCGACGGTGCCGCCGTCGCGATCTACGCGAACGTGTGGCTGCTGCTGCAGGTGCCCTACGGAGTGCTCGGGGTCTCCTTGCTCACGGCGCTGATGCCGCGCATGAGCCGAGCCGCCGCCGAGGGCCGCTACACCGACGTCGTCGCCGACCTCTCGCTGGGCAGCCGGCTGCTCGCGGTATTCCTGATCCCGGTCTCGGCCCTGTTCACCGCGTTCGGCCCGCAGATCGGCACCGCACTGTTCGGGTTGCGCGCGGCGAACCTCGACGACGCCCGACAGCTCGGTGCCGCACTCGCCGTGTCGGCGTTCGGCCTACTGCCCTACGGCATCACCACCCTGCAGATGCGGGTGTTCCACGCGATGACCGACAGCCGCACGCCGACGCTGATCCAGCTCGTCACCATCGGGATCAAGATCCCGCTGCTCCTGCTGTGCCCGGTGCTGCTGCCCCCCGAGCGGGTGGTGCTCGGCCTGGTCGCGGCGAACAGCGCCGCATTCATCGCGGGCGCCGTACTCGGGCAGATCCTGCTCCGCCGCCGGCTCGGGGCCGTCCCGACCCGGGACATGCTCCGCACCATCGGACGAATGCTCGTGACGTCCGTCGTGGCGACCCTGATGGCGTTCGGCGTGGTCGCCCTGCTCGCCGGCCCGTTCGACGGACTCGCCCCACTGGCCCGCGCCTGGCTCCAGCTCGTCGTGGCCCTGACCGTCGCCGCCCCCCTCACCCTGGCCGGCGCGTGGCTGTCAGGCGTCCGGGAGGTGGACCCGCTGCTGCGCCGAATCGAACGCCTCGTCGACCGGGCCGGCCCTCGGCATCGAGCGGGTCACTGACGTAGGCTCGCCGCAGGGGCGGGGCCGGAGCGGAGGGTGTCCCCCGGGGAGGTCGGATCAGTGAGTGAGCTGGCGAGCCGGCCGTCAGGGGCGGTCACACCGCGCCGGACGGCCGCACCTCCCGCCAACGACGGCGCGGCAGCCGCGGCTCCCGTGCCCGAGCAGCAACATCGCCCGGAATCGTCCGCGATGTCCGCCTCCGCGCCGAGCACCACCGCGGGCACCGTGTTCGGGGGGCGGTACCGGCTGCGCACACGTGTCGGTTCCGACACGGCCGCGGGCGCCGAGTTCTGGCGCGCCGAGGACACCATCCTGCGCCGCGACGTCGCCCTCAGTATCCTGCGCAGGCTGGAACGCGAGGACGGCGCGGTCGGCGGCGACGACCCCACGGGCTCCACCCGGGCGGGTGAGATGGTCGTCCGCGCCCTTCGCTCGGGCAGTTTCGAACACGACGGCTGCGCACGGCTGTTCGACGTGCTCGCTCCCGGCCACGCAGGAGTGCCGACGGACGTCCTCGGCGTGGCCGTCACCGAATGGGTCCCCGGTCGCAGCCTCGCCGAGGTGATCGCAGACGGGATGATCAAACCTCTCGCCGCCGCACGGGCCGTCGCCCCGCTGGCCGCGGCCGCCGAGGAGGCCCACCGTCACGGCCTCGTGCTGGGCTGCGACCACCCCCAGCGCGTCCGCATCACCGCCGACGGGCGTGCGCGGCTCTCGTTCGCGCTTCCGCGCCCCGACATCACCCCCGCGGACGACGTGCGTGGGCTCGGCGCCGTGCTCTACACCCTGCTCACCACACGCTGGCCCCTCTCGGGTGCCGACGCCGCCCGCGCCGGGCTCGCCACCGCCGACCGCGCCCCCGGTGGTGCCCCGCCGCCCCCTTCGGCCCAGCGCCCCGGCGTCCCCATGGAGCTCGACACCCTCACCGTGGGCACCCTCGGTCCTTCCGACGCGGCGGGGCACGTGCACACCGCCGCCGCGGTGCGCACCCTGCTCAACGAGGTCGTCGAGGAGGACGACCGCAGCGCCCTGTTCCCCCCCGTGCCCGACGGCGTCCCGTCCGGGCCGGGTGACGTGTGGCAGGACAGGGGCCGGGCCCCGGCCCGGGCCGACCCCCGCCGCCGGCGCAACCTGCTCCTTGGTCTCTCCGCCCTCGCATTGGGCGTGGTCTCCGTGCTCGGTTTCGTCGGGGTGCAGGTCGGTGCGATCTTCTCCGAGGGTGACGGCCCCCGGATCGTCGTGAACGGCCCGGTCGGCCCGTCCGGCGCGCCACCCGAGGAGGGCTCCGCCGCCGAGGGTGGCGTCGTGGCCGTCGCGGGGGTGGAGGTCTACGACGAGGTCGGCGACCGGGACAACGCGGGCCGCGTCTCCCGCGTCATCGACGGCGACCGCGAGAGCGGGTGGCGCACCGTCACCTACCGGCAGCAGTTCCCCGCGCTCAAACCCGGCATCGGGATCATGGTGTCGTTCGCCTCGGCCGTGCAGCTCTCCTCGCTCACCGTCGACTCGCCGAGTGCGGGTTCGGTGGTCGAGATCCGGGCGTCCCCCAAGGCGGACGCCGCGTTCGAGGAGACCACACCGATCAAGGATTCCCCCCTCGGCGCGGGGGGCGCCACACAGATCTCGCTCGCGGGGAGCCAGCCCCTCACCCACGTCCTGGTGTGGGTCAGCGAACTCGGCGGCGGCAACGGCGAGTTCAGCACCGAGATCGACGAGATCGAGTTCCGGCGCGCCGGCGCCTGAACGACGAGTTCTCCCGAACGCCCACGGGGCCGGCGGTCACCCGCCTAGCCTCGTGCCGGTGTGCCCGGCCCTCACCGACGCAGAGCTGATGGCGGCCCACCGGGCCGGTGACCGTGATGCGTTCGGCCTGCTCGCGGGCCGCTACACGCACGGGATGTGGAAGGTGGCCGTCCGGACGCTCGACCATCCCGAGGACGCCGCCGACGCGGTGCAGGAGGCTCTCGTGGCCGCCTTCCGGTGGGCGGGCAGCTACCGCGGCGAGGCGTCGGTGCGCACGTGGCTCTACCGCATCGTCGTGAACGCCTGCATCGACCGGATCCGCCTCGAACGGCGCCGGCCCACCGTCCCGCTGCTCGACACGGACCAGCCCGGCGGCCGGTCCGACCCGGCCACCGAGCTCGCCACCCGGATGGCGGTCGACGACGCGCTGCTGGAGCTTACCGTCGAGCAGCGGCTGGCGGTGTTGCTCGTTGACATGCAGGGTTGCCCGGTGGCAGAGGCGGCCGAGATCCTGGAGGTGCCGGTCGGCACGGTGAAGAGCCGGTGCGCGCGCGGCCGCGCACGGCTGGCCGTGCTGCTCGGGCACCTGCGCGAGGAGGACTCATGACCACCGACCGGCCCCACCTGGACCTGCTCGCGGACCTCGACGCCGGGCTGCTCGACGCCGAGCGGGCCCGCCGGGTCCGGGCCGCCGCCCGGGCCGACCC
>JAJAZD010000308.1 GCA_026785945.1 Pseudonocardia sp.
CCGGGCGCAGTGGGTCCGGGCGCAGTGGGTCCCCGATTCCAGGGCGCTCGGGTCACAGTGCCCACGCCCTCACAGCGAGCCGCCCGTCGCCAGGCGTCGGCTGCGCAGCAGCACCGCGACCACGACGGGCGCGCCGACGACCGAGGTGATCACGTTGACCGGCACCGGACCCGCGGTACCGGGCAGGTGCGCGGCGATCGCGCACACCAGCGCCACCACCGCACCGGTCAGCAGGGCGGTCGGGAGCAGTATCCGATGGTCGGACGTGCCGACGGCGCGCCGCGCCACGTGCGGCACGGCCATCCCCAGGAACGCCACCGGACCGCAGAACGCTGTGACGGCCCCGGCCAACACCGACGCCGACACCATGACCAGCAGCCGTGTCCGGCCGACCCGCACACCCAGGCTGCGCGCGTAGTCCTCCCCGAGCAGCAGCGCGTTGAGCGGTTTCACCCCGGCGAACGCCACGGCGAGGCCGGCGAGCACCACCGGCGCGAGGATCGCGAGGTCCGCGGCGGTGGTGCCGGAGAAGCTCCCGAGGCCCCAGGCGATGAACTGCTGTGCGCGCTGCGGGTCGATCACCGTGAGCAGCAGGCTCACCGCCGCCGTCGCGAGCGAGCCCACCATCACCCCGATGATCAGCAGCACAACCGCCGAGCGCACCCAACGCGACATCACCAGCACCGCGCTCAGCACCACGGCCGCGCCGAGCGCCGACGCCGTGACGGTCCCGGCCCGGGTCGCACCGGTCAGGCCCGCGGTGAACAGCCCCGCCGTGCCCCCACCCGCCCCCGCCACCGCGAGCGCTACGCCCAGGCTCGCCCCCGCGCTCACCCCGAGCACGTAAGGCTCGGCGAGCGGGTTGCGGAACAGGGTCTGCAACTGGAGCCCGGCGACGCCGAGCGCGGCGCCCGCGAGCGCCGCCGTCATCGCCCTGGGCACCCGGACCGCACCGATCAGCACCGACGCGGCCGGATCGGCCGGGGTGCCGCCGAACAGCACGGCGATCGTGTCCAGCGGCGACACCGTCACCGGCCCGACCGCCACGGCGAGCACCGACGCGGCCAGCGTCGCGACGACGAGCCCGGCCAGTACGGCCGCCGTACGCCCGGCACCGCTCACGACGGGGCCACTCACGATCGGGCCACTCACGATCGGGCCACTCACGATCGGGCCACTCACGATCGGGCCACTCACGATCGGGCCACTCACGATCGGGCCACTCACGATCGGGCCACTCACGATCGGGCCGTTCACGACGGGGCCACTCACGCGGGACCGCTCACGAGAGCGGCGTGTAGAACGTGAACCGCGGGTCGGGCGCGAGCTCGGGGTGCAGGATCGCGACCAGGTCGGCGAGCACCAGGTCGGGACGGGTGACGCCGCGCTCGTAGAAGTCGTTGCCCCCGCCCGGTCCGATCGCCTTGTTCGCCGTCCACACCTGCCCGGTCCGCATCGCGGCGAGCTCGCCGTAGCGGGGGTCCGCGGCGAGCGCCGCGGCGCGGGACTCCCAGTCCTGCGCGGCGAGCCAGACCGGTGCCTGCCCGGAACGGGCGAACACCGTCTCGAAGTCGAGGCTCAGGCTCCCCGTGGAGGGGTCGGTCTCCCACACCTGGCTGCCGCCGGCGTCGGCGATCAGCCTGCCCATGTAGCTCCCGCCCGCCGGGACACTCCAGACACCCTCGAACATCGACCCGGCGACGACCGGGGTCCGCGTGCTCGCGGCCTGCGCACGGGCCGCGCTCTCGGTGTAGGCCGATTCGATCCCGTCGAACACCGTCGCGGCGCGCAGCTCGTCACCGGTGAGCGCGGCCATCACCTTGATCCACTCGGCTCGGCCGAGCGGCGTCGGTTCCAGGTACTCGGCGTTCGCGACGACCGCGACTCCGCCTGCGCGCAGCGGACCGTACGCCGGGTCGTCGAAGCCGCCGGTCATCAGGACGTCGGGGCGGGCGGCGACGACCCGCTCGACGTCGACCTGCTCGGTCGGCGCGTACTCGGCCACCGCGCCCGCCGCGATGCGCTCCGTGACCTGCGGCGAACTGACGTAGGCCGCGGTGGCGACGCCGGTGAGGACGTCGAGGCGATCGAGGTCCACCAGCAGCGGCAGGTGCGTCGTCGAGCCGGAGTAGAGGCTGCGGATCGGTACCTGGATACGCGGCGCGCCGGCGAGCTCGGCGGGCACCTGCGGGTCGGCGTCGCATCCGACGAGCACGTAGGACTCCGGTGGCGCACCGGGCGACGGCTGGTTCACCGTCAGGACCTGGTGGTCGCGCTCGTAGCGGAGCGAGAAGTTCTTCGCGTGCTCGACGGTGGAACGGTCGGTGGAGGTGGGTACGCAGTCGCGGGGCACGGGCGGCGCCGCGACAGCGCATCCGGTGAGCGCGAACAGGACGACGAGCAGCGCAACGGGCGCACGGCGGTACACGGTGGGAGACCAGTCTCTCTCGGGGAGATCCGCCCCGAATCAGCGAGGTTGTGACGGCGTGAGTCTCCTGGCTCCCGGATCACCGCTCCCCCGTCGCCTTCCCACCCTCGACGGGCAGTGGCGCGGTGACGGGTCGCTCCCCGGTCACAGTGGCGGGACCGCGCCGGAATCACACCGGCTTCCTCGTCCCGCCGTCACCTTGACGCCGTGATCCTGTCACGTCGGCCTACCGTTCGGTCCGTGATCCTTGTCCCCTCCGTCGCGACGCACAGCGACGACGGCACCGGCGCGGCCCGTCCGGCGCTCGTCTGGCGTTTCGATGTGCCTGTGCGGTGCGTGTCCTCGGGAGTGCTCGGCGGGGGGCTCGGGGAGCGGTCCTGGCTGGTCAACGCCGAGGTGCACGACAGATATCACCTCGAGCCCGCCGCCCATCTGGCCCGGATCGGCGCCGAGCTCGGGCTGGTGGGCGCCGGCGTCGGCCTGCTGACCGCGGCGCCGGTCCGGGCGTTCGGTACCGGCACCGACCACGGGGCGGAGTGCGTCGCGACCGTCGGGCTGACCGTGCCGACGTGGGCGGCCGCACCCGACGGCGCGTCGTCGGTGTGGGCGCCGGGGACGGTCAACCTGCTCTGCTGGGTACCGGCACCGCTGTCCGACGCGGCGCTGGTCAATGCGGTCGTGACCGTCACGGAGGCGAAGACGCAGGCGCTGCTGGCGGCCGGGGTCCCGGGGACGGGCACCGCGAGCGACGCCGTCGCGATCTGCTGCCCGGCCGGCGGCGGCGAGCCC
>JAJAZD010000309.1 GCA_026785945.1 Pseudonocardia sp.
TCGACCTCAACCTCTACCCCACCGGAATCAAACCGACCGCCGAGCAGAGAGAATCCATACCCATCACCCGGCACCAGTTCCACGGTGACTGGAACTACACGATCCGACCCCGAAGAGAATAGACAATTTCATTCCAGCTCCGTAGTCCAACGACGGCCATGGAGGCGACCACCGAAGGTTGCGAAGTCCGGCGGCAAATAATCACACAGTCCCTGTCACGGTGACGTGGCTTGCGGCATCCCGCAAATCCTTCGCGACCGGCGTTCCCGATCACCCGTGCGCGTGGTGCGCCGGGCTGCCGTGTGCACGAAGAACGAACGCACCCTGACCCGATGCCGTAGGAAAAGAAGGTCATGGCAACATTCGATGCAATCGGCCAGCTCGACAATCCGTGGTCTGCCGAGCCCTCGACGATCGATGTCCCCATGCCTGCCGCGGTCGGGTTCCTGCTCGCCGGCCTGGTGGTCGGCATGTCCACGATCGCCACCGGCGGCGCGTTCGCGGACACCGACAGCGGATCGGATCTCGACTACGACGTCCCGGGATCGGAACTGGGTGGCTGGGCTCCGGACGCCGGGCTCGGTTCGTCGGCATCGAACTTCTCGTCGACCGGCGTCGGCGTGCCCGACCCGGCCTCCCACCCCGTCGAGGTCGACGCGCCGACATTCGAAGCCTTCGACATGGACACGCCGGTGACCGCCGAGCAGGATCGATCGACCGACGCCGACGTGTGGCGGCCCGATTTCTCGTCACCTCGTGACGAGGTCGCGACCTCGACCGGGCCGAGCACGGTGATCCCGGACGTCGGGTCGGCTCTCGACCCCACCACCGGTGGCACCGTCTCGGAAGCCGGCCTGATGCCGACGCTCGACAGCCGCCCCACCGTCGCCAATCCTTCTGAGGTCATGACCGACGAGGCCTTCCCGCGCGTCGCCGACCTGAGCGTCCCCGCAGTGGCCGACCTCACCGCCGACAACCCCTACGTGTCACCGGTCCCGTCACGACCGGATGCGACGTCGACCGGACCGAACCCGACGGACGCGTCGCCGGCGTTCCTCGACGCCGCAAACCTGGCGCTCGAGGACCTCGCCACCACCGATCCAACCCCCCTCGTCCGGGATCTCGACCCCGACACCTCACGGGAGACCGACGGGATCGCGGACCGCACCGATCCCGACACCGGAGACATGGAGACGTGGTCTCCCGGCACGCCGAGCTTCCCCGCGCAGGTAGGGACATCTTCCGCCGGTACGGCGTCGGCGCAACCTGCACCGACCCGGCCGCTGGTCACGAGGGGCACGGCCCCGTCCCCGACGGCGACCACTGACATCCCGCTCGCCGACGCCGTTCCGAGCGCCGGGGCGGGGACCGGTGCCCGGCCGACCCCGCTCGCCGGCACGCGAGACGTCCTCCCGTACGGGCCGGTCGACACCCGCGGGCAACAGTTCGCGGCCGAGCCCGGGGGCACCGGGATCGTCCGGTCCACCGCGTCTCAGTCCGACCGGACCCCCACCGCCTCTGCCGAGACCCGCCCACCGGGTTCGACGGGTCCAGGAGCGGTGATGGACCCGGACCTGCTGCCACTGGTGTTCGCCTTGAGCCCCCTCTCGGTCGGGATCAACGCCTACGAGAACGCCACGGTGATCGGGACGAGGAACGCCGGCCGCCTACTGGGCGCCGGCGCCTCCTCCCCCTCGCAGATTGCAGCGGCCCGCAACCCGCTCAACAACTTCACTGCCGGAGTGCAGACGCTGCCCCGGGCCAGCGCGGTCGACTACACGATCCTCAACGGGCCGGCCGCTGGGTTCAACCCGACGGACGACCCGACCGCCAACGCGCTGATCCAATCCGGCATCAGTGGGGGTACCGGGATGTTGATCAACTCGGCCGCTCAGCGTCTCCAGACCGAGCTCCCCCGAATCCAGCAGCGCAACCTGGAGCACTACCTCAGTGCCCGAAGCGGGACGAGGGTGACGGTACCCAGACCGAACGAGCTCACCCTGGCGTTGCCGACCCGGCCACTGCCGTTCGCGCTGGCCCCGGTCGCGGTCACCACCGCCGCCACGATCGACGGCGCGGTGCGGGACCAATTCGGCATCTGCCAGCCATCGGCGTCCGACACGAACAACTTCAACACCTACTGCGACATCGGCCTCCGGTCGCTGGCCCGAGGCGTCGGTCTGCAGACGGCGTTCGGCACCGACGTGATGCTGGACCAGCGGATGGCCGGTCGCCGCCTGAACCCCGTTCGCGCGTTCCGGGAGACCCTGCCCATCGTGGCCACGATGGGCGGCCAGAACGCCATCGCCGAACTGCTGACCGTCGAACCTCCCGTCGACGACGCGCTGTTCCGCAACCTGCGTGGCGGCGCTCAGTTCCTCTCCGACGTGGGCACCGGCGGCTCCCGCTTGCTGGTCGGCGACGTCGATCCGACCGACAGCGCAGGAACCAACATCACCCGGGGGTACTCGAACGGCGTTGCCGCGATCGGGCTGCCGGTCGTCGGGATGGCGTTGGACACCATGGACCCGTTCAAGGCGATCGAGAACGTCTGGCGTAGCAGCAATGGTCAGCCCCCACTGCCGATGATCCCGCGTGAGACCGCGGAGGTGGCCGACCGCCGACTGGAGCAGGCGAGCCGCTCCTTGCATCACGGGCTGCGCCAGCAGCCCGTGACCGGGCCCGACGCCGCCGTCAGCCTGCTGGGCAACCTGTCCAGTGGTCTCGGACACGGCATGCTGGGCGTGAGCGACCGTGTGTTCTCCCCGCTCGGCGGGCAGGAGATGGCCGACTCCTCCGCGACGCACCTGGACGAGAGCGGCGCCGCCTTCCGCCGGGTGGCCACCGCAACCGGGGTACTCGGCGGCGCGGTACGCGACGGAGGATCCGCGCTGGCGCAGAGTTCCTACAACCTGATCCGGTGCGGCAACTACGCGTGTCTGCCGCCCAAGCCTCCGGTGGACACCGGACGGCCGATCTGCGCGAGCCCGGTCGCCGTCCGGTGCATCGAGCCCGGATCGTGGACCGCCGACCCCAACACGGTCGGCTCGCTGCGCGAGGGCCCGCTCCTGCCCGGACATCCCCGTTACGCCGCCGCCGTGGCCGCTGGGACGTCCGGCGACCAGTCCAGCCCTTCGATGCCCGGCTACGGCCGGAACCTGGGGGTCGGCCTCGTGGGAGTGGGAATCGTCGGGGACGGCACCGACCGGGCCTTCGCGGAGCAGTTCCCGGAGATCAACGCCAGGCAGAGTGTCGGGTACGTCGATGACAACGGCAGCGACATGTGGTCACGGGGCGACGCGGAAGCCATGCAGAGGCGGGCACGCGAGCGGGCCGGCACCGCTCCGGCGCCTGCCGCGGCGCCACCATCCGGCAACGCGTGGGACCA
>JAJAZD010000310.1 GCA_026785945.1 Pseudonocardia sp.
GATGTCGGTTCCCCCTGCTCGTTCTGGCTCGGGTGCGAATCGAACGGATGCCAGCGCAGCGTGTGGCTCGTCCGGTCCGCGACCAGCACCACCAGACCAGACACCCGCCCCGGCTGCACCAACGCCAGGCTGAGGTCGACGTTGTCCCACACCACCACCAGGTGCGATACCCCCAGCATCGACGGCAACAGCCCCAGATCCGGCACCGCCGCCTCCGCGTCCAGCCCGGCCCGGAACGGCCGCGCCCGGATCGAACCGAGGTACTGCGGGTCCATGTCCTCATGGATCATGTGCACGGTCGGGGGGTGACACACCCCGAACACCCGCATCAGGTGCTCCTGAGCCTCCACAGCGGAGGACTCCAACCGCTCCACCACCGCTGCGACACCCATGCCCGCGAGTATGTGCGCGGCCACCGACAATTCCGGTCCCGTCACAAGCGCTCCCCGGGCTCCGCCCGGACCCGGCCCAACACTCCGGTGGAGCCGGAACATGATCGGCTGCAGTCCGCAGGTGGGTTGAGGTGGTGGTCGTGGTTCCACCGCCGATCGGACGCCCACAGGGATGCCACACCGCCGCCGGGGCCGCAAGGCCAACCGCGCGCCTTGCACCCCCAACGACGGCGCGGCCTTGCTACGCACGCCCGACCGACGGTGGAACCACTCAGCCGAGCGCTTCGGTGTGAACGCGGATCGCCGGCGCGACGTCAGGGCCGCGCTGCGGCGGCCCCCTCGCGCGTGGGGTAGACGTACAGCCGGACCTCGTAGTCGTTCGGAACGATCTGCGCCCTCGTCCCGCCCGCGAACATGATGACCGGCGCGAACTCATCCCATACCGATGGCACCCACCCGACGATCAGCACTTGGTCGTAGCTCGGCCGCTGCTGACCCTCGACCTGTGTACGGAGCACGCCCCACCATGGCGATGACAGCGGAGTCAGCTGTCGCTGGAGGCCGTCAGCTGGGCTCGCAGCGGTGCCATCAACCATGCCGGTCATGCTACGGAAAGCATGTTGATAGTTACAGATTGTGGAGGACCATCAGCTAACCCACCGTCTCGTCTCACCTCTGGTCGACGTCCGGGGCCGCCGGTCTCGGAACAGCCTCGCCGTCCGCACCGCGCATCCCCGTTCGGAGGTCGCCGAACCTGGGGTGCGATCTTGAGCGACCAGCTCCGGGAGTTCGGCCCGCACCTCCCCGGTTCCCTCGTCCTGGCCACCTTGCTCGTCGCGGTCGTGGTGTGCAGGGTGACGTACCCATCGCGTAGCGACGCCGAAGGCGCCCTGTACTCCGCTGCCGCGACGTGGAGGATTGTCGGGCGGGGGCCCGCCCAGCCATCGACCACTCGACGGCTGAGCAGCCGTGGGACCGCACGACGGACCACTGAACGACGACGTGTGACCCGCCTAGACGACACGCCCCGGCAAGGACAAAGATGGTCTTCAGCCACACCGCCA
This sequence comes from Pseudonocardia sp., assembly GCA_026785945.1. Lineage (GTDB taxonomy): Bacteria > Actinomycetota > Actinomycetes > Mycobacteriales > Pseudonocardiaceae > Pseudonocardia. Next base: position 1,457 of record JAJAZD010000310.1, read on the forward strand.
ACTTGACAGATCGCCACGGCTACGCGGGGTCAGATCGAAGTGACATGCTGTCACTCCTCGCTGACCCGGCTGGCCAGAACCAAAGAGGCAGCGAACGTGCCGACCGACTACGACTCAGCGAAACGCGCACTCGATAGCTTGATCGAGTGGGCCGAGGCGAACTATGTCGGACGCAGGCGGAACGAAGCGACCACCAGACTGCACTTAATCGATGACATGCTTTTAAACGTTCTCGGTTGGACCAAACAAGCTATCCGTTGCGAGGAACCTGCCGGATCTGGTCGAATCGATTACGCATGTGGTAAGCCTGGAACTCTCTTCGTCTTGGAGGCCAAGCGCGAAGGGATAGCGTTCTCATTACCTGTAGGTACTCGTACAGGTGTTCATTCCATTACGAGCCTAACGTCGGGTGACTCCGGTAAAGAGCTGCGTGACGCACTGACGCAAGTCGTAGGTTATGCGTCCGTCAACGGCGTGGGACCAGCGGGGGTAACCAACGGTCATCAGTGGATCTTCATTCTGGGATCGCGAACTGATGGCACTGCACCGCTGAAAGGCAGGGCCCTGGTTTTTCCATCATTGGAAGAGATCCGCGATGATTTTCGGCTACTCTGGGACAACGTATCCAGGCTAGGCATTGAGGAACGGAGGCTCTACCAGTCACTACAGATTGGTCCTGTCTCCGCTCCACGCCCACTATCTGCGACGTTGTCCAACTATCCTGGCACCAAACGGCGCAATAGCTTGCAGGTGGGCCTTGAGATTTTGAGCGAGCTTTTTCTAGAAGATGTGAATCGCTTGGAGGAACTCCGAGCGGATTTCCTTCGCGACTGCTATGCGAGTAGTGGAGCGCTTTCGCAATACGCAGAAGTTAGCCGACAGATTCTGCAGACGCGATATGCATTGCTGCATACGGAAGGCGACGTGGACCCCGAGCCGGTTGAGAGTCGGAAGGGTCTTACCCCGAATCTAACACAGGACATGCTTGCTGCGGCGGCCTCACGGCGCCCGATTGTGTTACTCGGCGACGTCGGTGTGGGAAAGACGACGTTCATTCAGAGGTTAGTGCACGTTGATGCTGTCGACGTATTCGCGAACGCTCTGACCTTATACATCGATTTCGGGTCATCGACCACTTTAACGGAGATACAGCGGTTCGTTGTCGACGAGGGAATACGTCAACTTCGGGAGCGACACGGATTCGATGTCGATGAGTCGGATCTGGTTATGGCGGTGTATAGGGACGAGCTGAAGCGATTCGATAGCAGCTGGCTTGGAAAACTGAAGGATGTGGACCCGCCTTCGTATCAGCGCGAGCGAATCCAACACCTGCGATCGCTTATTGAGGACCGCCCTAATCATCTACGGGCCTGCCTTGAGCATTTACGAGTCATCCGCCGGAGGCAGATCGTTGTATTTCTCGACAACATCGATCAGAGAAGCAGCGGCGACCAAGAGCAGGTTTTCTTAATCTCGAATGAGCTTGCTCAGAACTGGCCAGCAACTGTCTTTGTAACTTTGCGGCCGGAGACCTTCTATCAATCAAGTCGAACGGGTGCGCTCTCGGGCTATCAGCCCAGAGTCTTCACGATTTCACCTCCACGCGCGGACGTCATGCTGCAGAAGAGGGTCGATTTTGCCCTTACTCAGATTCAGAAGACCGGCCGGCTGGGTTCATTCCCCGCAGGCGTAACGGTCGATAGCGACAGCCTGACGGCATTTCTTAAGATGCTGTCGGAGAACTTTCGATTTAACGAGCCCCTGCTGGCGTTGATCGATAACCTTGCTGGCGGCAACATGCGATTGGCGCTAACGTTCGTTTCAGACTTTATTGGAAGCGGCCACGTCAATACTCGTAAGATACTGGACACATACGGGGCGACTGGAAGATACACAATCGCGGTACACGAGTTCTTGCGTGCACTTTTGTTCGGAGATGGCGAGTACTATGATCCAGAAGCATCGCCCATCGCAAATCTACTAAGGTTGACTCGTCCGGACGGCCGCGAGCACTTCTTGCTGCCGTTGATTCTTTCGAACATTCAGGTTCAAGGCGAGAAGCTGGGCAACGAAGGTTTCGTTCAGGCCGAGGAGGTATACGCCTTCGCCCAGAAGCTGGGTTTCGAGTCGGATCAAATCTCTGCTGCTCTTGACCACGCGAGCGTTAAGCGATTGGTCGAAGCCTCGCCGAGGTATCGCGCGGAAGCGGTTTATCTGAACTATCGGATCACGACTGTTGGCGCCTACACTGTTCGAGTTCTGATGGGCTACTTCTCGTACCTCGATGCTGTATGCGTGGATACACCGATCGTTGATTCGATGTACAGCGGGCTCGTGCAAGATGCTCACAGTTTGAGTGAGAGGGTTGCTCGGACGGAGTACTTTCGAGTGTATCTGGATAAGCAATGGAGCAAAATAGCAGGCACGGGTTTGCCCTGGGAGTGGCCGGTTGTGAGCCAGAAGGTGGCTGACGAGGTTCGCAAGATTGGGCGTCAGGCGGAAGGTAGCTCGTGGTCGCGTGGACCTTCACGTCGTTGAGGTGCTGGTGTGTTGCCTCGGGAGACCGTGACAGCCCGGTCAAAGTTCACTCCGGTCAAGTGCGGCGCACCCGGCCCTCGGCGATGCGGCGGTATGACGGTGAATCGGCGGTCGGTCTTGGCCAAGGTAGAAGGCGTCGTCTGAGCGTGTCCTTCTACATGGTCTTGCAACGATGACTGGGACATCGTTCTCCATGAGGCGCCTGAGCGCCTTGAGCAGGCCCCCGCTGGCGGGGCTCACGCGATGGAGGAACTGACATGAACGGTATCGACGGAACACGCAGCCGCGGAACGGTCGCCGGACGCGGTTTGCGCACCGGACGCCGCGCCGTGGCCGGGACGGTCCTGCTGGCCAGCGCCGTGCTGGGCGTCGCAGCGCAACCTGCGTACGCGACCACGGCCGCAGCCCCGGCCCCCACCCAGTTCGCCGTCGTGGTGACCTGTGGCGGGCTGACCGAGGCGGCCGCCCAGGCCGCGGGCTACGTCACCAGCAACAACGCCGGGTCGCCGGTCGGGGTCATCGTGGTCGGCGGTCCCGGCCCGGACTGGATCGTCGGTTCGACCTTCAACGACACCCTCGACGGTCAGGGTGAGAACGACCTTCTCTGCGGCCGCGACGGCACAGACAACCTGCGGGGCCTGAGCGGGGACGACAGCATGTGGGGCGGTGGCGGGAACGACGACATCCGTGGCGGCACCGGTACCGACGTGGGCAGGGGCGGCGCCGGTATCAGCAACACCTGCGACGCATCCACCGAGACGCAGAACAACTGCTGACGCAGAAGCCTGTGGATGACTTTGACGGGCCGTACCCCCCCGAGATCTTGAGGCCATCAAGCAAGATCGGCGCGCCACCGCCGGTCGGAAGGTACGGCCCGTGCTCACCGTGTTCCTGGGCCACGAACTGGACCGGGGCCGGGATCATGCGGTAACGGGGCCCGCCGTTGTTGATCAGCAACTGTCCATTTGGGACTGTTTGGCAGCCATGATGGCAGCGAGGCCTCGTTGCCTGTGGCCACACAGTCCAGTCCCTGCAACGCCTGGATCACGGTGACCAGCAGGAGACGTGTCACCCCGGACGGCGCTTCACATTTGCAAGGCGGGGGTTAGGGGTTCGATTCCCCTCGTCTCCACCCAGTCTGACCAGCGAGAATCCCAGCGCAACGTGATCACCTGGTCAGGCGTGACACGAGATGTGACACCCACGCGCACCCAGCCCCCGTAGCAAAGGCGACGAGCCAACCGGTTCTCCGCCGAGATCAAGGGCAGCCGCACTCGCTCACCTCCGCCCCGATCGGCCAGCTCCTCATCGCTGTCTCGATCGGTACCAGGCTTGAGGAGCACCATCATGTGTATCGCGAATACGTCGACAACACGTGCGGCCGTTCATCGGTAGAAAATGTCGTCGATGTCGACGCCGAGAAAATTGACCTGCTCCATGCCGGAGCCACGTCGGTCGGTGAACTGCTGATGGAGTGACTCGGCGTCGTACTTCGAACCCGTTCACGGCGGTGGCCGTCCGCACGCCAGGGTTGCGACCGGCTCACCGGACGGCAGGCCGAGCCGCCGGGTCGGGCCGGCCCGACCGGCCCGACCTGCTGCAGCCCGGCGAGGTGGACGCGGACGAACCTGGCCACCATTTCCGGGAACTCCGGTCCGGGCGTACCGGTCGAGACCGCCCGGGACGGGCAGCTCGGTGTACAGCTCGGCGACCACCGGCGGCGGGTGCGCGGCCTGCCACAGACCGCGCCGCCGCGCGCGATCGACGTCGAACACCGCGACGAACCCGATCCGGCCACCCCGCTCGGGCTGCTCGGGGTGGGCGAGGTCGGGATCGTCGGCGTGGCTGCCGCCATCGCCAATGCGGTGCACCACTCCACCGGGGTCCGCGTGCGGGACCTGCCCGTGACGCTCGACCGGCTGCTCTGAGTCCGGCGTGTGCCTTGGGCATGCACGCCACTTCGTCGCACGCCGAACCGGCGTTATGCGTCGTTGAGCAGCCCAGGACGGCCGCTCGCCGCAGTTCGTTCACCTTTGGCCGATGCGCCGCGGTCTCGTGCACCCGAGGTGTTGCTCCTCATCCGCCGTGTCGCTGTACTGCCGTGGCCGCCGATTACTCTTCGCGGCCCAGCCGGTGCGTGTTCACCCGAAAGGGGTATCTCCCGCGTGAGCAGGAAGAGCGAAGGTGGCGTTGCGCCACGTCATCAACGCCCCGGGGTCGACGTCGAGAACGGACCGGGTGCGCCCGACGACGCCACACGCCCCGGGCTCTGGACCCGCGGCCGATCGATCCGGGCCCGGCTGTTGCAGATCTTGGCGGTGCCGACCGGCGCACTGATGGTCGTCGCGGGCTTCGGTGTCGCGACGCAGGCCGGGACCTACCAGCAAGCCGACACCACCGTGTCGAGTGTGCGCCTCGTCCTCGTCGCGCAGGGACTCGTGCACGAACTGCAGCGTGAACGTGGCTTGACCAACGGCCTCCTGGGTGGACAGGAGGAGTACGCGGTCGATGTCATCAAGCAGCGCGCCAGGGCGGACGTCGCGCGAGAAGGGCTCGAACTCGCCTTGCGCGACGCACCTGCCGCTCTGGCGGCGCCGGTTCGCGACGCCCTGCAGGCGCTCGCGGACCAGGGCGATATCCGGACCGGGGTCGACGCTCGTGCCGCCGACAGGGCGGTCACGCTGGAGTACTACACGACGGCGATCGTCAGACTCGCCGACGCGAGCACCACCGAGGAGGGCGCCGTCTCGGACTCGTCCCTGCGAGCGGGCCTCGAGGCGTTGCGTACGCTCGGTCTGGCCAAGGAGGCGACCGCCCTCGAGCGCGGGTTCCTCAACGGCGTCTTCTCCGCCGACGTGTTCCGGGGTCGTGAGTACCCGAGGTTCGCCGAGATCCGCGCCGAGCGGCTCGCCGGTTTGACCGCCTTCACCAGGCAGGCCACCGGCCCCCAGCAGGCGGCGTTGGATGCCGCGTTGAGCAGCGGGGACGCCTCCGTCGCGCGCGAACTCGAGCAGCGGGCCATCGACGGGCCGACCGCCCCCTCGCTCGGCGTCTCCGCGACGCAGTGGTGGGACACGATGACGGTGCTCGTCAACGACATGCGGACGGTGCAGGCACAGGTCGGCGCCGACGCCGAGACCCGGGCGACGGACCTCCGCTCGAACGCACTCGCCCTGCTGCTGCTCAACGTCGGCCTGGCGGTCGCGGCGCTGGCCGTCGCCATCGGACTCGCGGTGTTCGCGGCGCGCTCGATCACCCGGCCGCTGCAGCTCGTGGCATCCGAGGCGGCCCGGCTGCCCGAGACCGTCGCGAAGATCCGGGCGACGGAAGGTACGGATACCGACCTCCCGCCGTCGCCCGCCGCCGTGCGCGAACTGGACAAGCGCAACGACGAGATCTCCGAGGTCTCGCGCGCGCTGACACAGGTGCAACACACTGCGTTCCGACTCGCGTCGGAGCAGGCACGGCTGCGTCGCAACACCGCCGAGTCGCTGTCGAGCCTGGCCCGGCGCAACCAGAACCTGCTACGCCGCCTGCTGGGATTCATCACGCACCTGGAACGGGATGAGAGCGACCCGGCCGCACTGGCGAACCTGTTCGAGCTCGACCACCTCGCCACCCGGATGCGCCGCAACGCCGAGAGCCTGCTCATCCTCGTCGGCGAGCGCAGCCCACGGCAGTGGAGCCGGCCCGTCCCGATCAGCGACGTGGTCCGGGCCGCGCTGTCCGAGGTCGAGGAGTACCGCCGGATCGTGCTGCACCGGCTCGAGGAGACCATGATCACCGGCACCGCCGGTGCCGAACTGGCCCACCTGATCGCCGAGCTGCTGGAGAACGCACTGTCGTTCTCGCCACCCGATCGTGACGTCGAGGTCTACGGCCAGCTCACAGGTTCCGGCTACATCCTCGCGGTGCTCGACCACGGCATCGGCATGTCGACCGAGGACCTGGCGCGGGCGAACGGCCGCCTGGCGGGGGAGGAGGTCTTCGTCGTCGCCCCGACCCGCTATCTGGGTCACTACGTGGTCGGTCAGCTCGCGCAACGCCTGGAGGTCGAGGTCCGGCTGCACGAGTCGCCGTTGACCGGTGTCACCGCTCGCGTCAACCTGCCCGCATCGCTGATCGCCACCGCGCCCGCGATGGAGGGGACCACCGCGTTCGACCCGTCGAACGTCGAGCAACCGGTGTTCGTCCCGACGTCGCGGCCGTTCCGGCTCCGCCTCGACCGGAACTCGCCCGCAGCCGACTCGCCGATCGCCGTGCTCGAACCCCCGCCTCCGGTACCACCGGGCGAACCCCCGGCTGCGGGACGCACTCGTAACGGCCTCGTCAAGCGTGTCCGTTCGGGCGAGGGCGAGCCTGTACCGCGGCCCCGCCCCGAGCCGAACGGCGACCGACCCGCCGCACCGTTCCGTTCTCCGGCGGACGTCCGGACCACCCTGACCAGCTTCCGTGCCGGGTTCGAGCGGCGTGAGCACGAACGCACCCGGCCCACCGAGGAGGGTCGCGGCGACGAGCGGCCGGGCGACCCGCAATGATCGCTGCCACCAGCAGCGCCGACGCGCAGCGGTTCAACTGGCTGCTCGCCAACTTCGTCCACAACACCGACGGGGTCACCGACGCCGTCGCCGTGTCCTCGGACGGGCTCCTGATGGCCACGTCCGACGGCCTGGACCGGGACTCGGCCGACCAGCTCTCGGCGATCGTCGCCGGGATCACAGGGCTGGCCAGGGGGGCGTCGCGCCGGTTCGGGTTCGCGGGCCTGCGGCTGGTCATGATCGAGATGGTCGGGGGCTTCCTGGTCGTGTCCGCGGTGTCCGACGGCAGCTGTTTCGGGGTGCTGCTGGGCGAGCACTGCGACGTCGGCCTCGTCGGCTACGAGATGTCGGTACTGGCCGAGCGCACCGCCGGGGTGCTGACTCCACAACTGGTGACGGAGCTCAAGAGCGGGCTAGGTCGATGACCAGCCGGTCGGATCCCGGCTCCGATGCGATCCGCCCCCCCGACCCCCGCATGATCTCCTTCAGGGTTCCGCCACCGATCGGGGGGCTGCGGCGGCACGCCCAGCCGCCGGTGGGCCGGCCAGCGGACGGCCCTCCCCTTCCGGTGACCGGAGACGCCGGGATGTCGGGTGACGCCGGGGTACGGCCGTTCATCGTGACGGGTGGGCGCACCGCGCCGGTCGACGAGCGCCTGCGGATCGAGACCCAGGTGGTCGCGACACCCCGGGCCGCGACGTGCGTCCTCGACTTCGAGTGCCGTCGGATCGTCGACCTGTGCCCGACGCCGTTGTCGGTGGCCGAGATCGCGGCCGCACTCGACCTGCCACTCATCGTCGCCAGGGTTCTCGTGGCCGACCTCGCCGCGATCGGTGCGGTCGCTGTGCAGGAGCAGGAAGCACCCGTGTCCCGCGCGATGCTCGAACGAATACTGGAGCGAGTACGTGCCCTCTGACCCGCGGAACTCGCAGCCAGTGCTGCCCATCTCGGTGAAGATCGTCATCGCCGGGGGTTTCGGAGTCGGGAAGACGACCTTCATCGGTTCGATCTCCGAGATCGACCCGATCACCACGGAGGCCGCGATGACCGACGCCGCCGTGCACGTCGACGACCCGACCGGTATCGAGGCCAAGACCACCACGACCGTCGCCCTCGACTTCGGCCGCATCACGATCGACGAGTCGATCGTGCTCTACCTGTTCGGCACCCCGGGCCAGGACCGGTTCGCGTTCCTCTGGGACGACCTGGTCCAGGGCGCGCTCGGGGCCATCGTGCTGGTCGACACCCGCCGGATCGACCAGTGCTATCCCGCGATGGACTACTTCGAGCGGCGAGACATCCCTTTCGTCGTCGCGGTCAACCCGTTCGACGGCGCCGTGCAGTACGACCTCGAGGAGGTCGGTGAGGCCCTCGACCTGCCCACGCGGGTGCCGATGGTGGCGTGCGACGCGCGCGATCGTCCTGCGGTGAAGGGGACGCTCGTTGCGTTGCTCCATCACCTCCTGGAGTTGCATGAGGTGTCGGCCCGCACGCCGGCCGCTGCGGGCGGCCCTGCCGCCGGCCCGCGGCCGGGCCGGGCCGGCTGACCGATCCGGTCCCGAGACCGCTGTACCGGTGCCGCAGGGGCGGCACCGCAGATCGCCGTCGGTACCCGGGCGGCCGTGGAGGTAGCCCGCTCATGAACAGCCGAAACGATTTGTTCGGCGGATCCCGACCCGATGAGGACCCCGGAACCAGTCCCAGGTCGGTTCGCCCGTACGTCATCACCGGCGGCCGCACCAGATCCCGGCGCAACCTCGCATTCGAGACCCTCGTGTCGGCGGCCTCGCGAGACACTCAGGACGCGGTCGACGACTCGATGTCCATCGAGGAACGGCAGGCGATCGAGCTGTGCGCCCGGCCCCGATCCGTCGCCGAGATCGCCGCCCTCCTGCACGTCCCGATAGGGGTCTCGCGAGTCCTGCTCGGCGACCTCGCCGAACGGGGCCTCGTTGTGGTGCACGATTCCGCCGACACCGGTGGCCCCGAGGTGTTGCATCGCATCCTGTTCGCGCTGCGCGACCTGTGACGTGCCCGGCCTCGCGACACGGAGTCCGAGAACAGATGATCCGCCTCACCCCGCCACGGGCGCTTGATCAGTTACCCTGATCGAGGGCGCGGCCGGGTGAGGTGCGGTCCCATGGCGTAGCGGGACGGGCCGAATGCCGTAGCAGGTGGGAGGTTGCGCTGGTGGAACCTCCGAGATGGGCGTCCGGCGACGTGGATCTCGACCGGCCCAGTGCGGCTCGGGTGTACGACTACTACCTCGGTGGGTCGCACAACTTCGCGGTCGATCGGGAGATGGCCCGTCGGGCCATCGAGATGTGGCCGGAGCTGCCACTGATCATGCAGGCCAACCGGGCGTTCCTGCGTCGTGCGGTGAGATACCTCGTCGACCAGGGGATCACCCAGTTCCTCGACATCGGCTCAGGCATCCCGACCGTGGGGAACGTGCACGAGGTCGCCCAGGCGGCGACGCCGGACGCCCGTGTGGTGTACGTCGACATCGATCCGGTGGCCGTCGCGCACAGCAGGTCGATCCTGGCCGGGGACGAGCAGACCGAGGTGGTGCACGCGGATCTGCGTGACGTCGGCTCGGTGCTCGACGACCCGCGGACCACCCGGCTGCTCGACCTGTCCGAGCCGGTCGGCGTGCTGATGGTCGCGCTGCTGCACTTCGTGCCCGCGGAGGCTGGTCTGGCGGGGGTCATCGACCGGTACCGCGCCGTGATGGCGCCGGGTAGTCATCTCGTCGTCTCGCACGCGACGTACGAGGGTCAGCCGGATCAGGCCGGCCCGCACACCGCTCTGTACCAGCGGACCGGTACTCCGATGACGATGCGGTCGCGTGCAGAGGTCACCGCGCTGTTCGAGGGCTTCGACCTGGTGGAGCCGGGTGTCGTGTTCCTGCCGCAGTGGCGGCCGGACCGGGGGACCCCGGTGGACGACCATCCCGAGCGCTTCACCGGCTTCGCCGCGGCGGGGCGTCGGGGGTGAGGACGGCTGGTGGTCATGGCGCGTGAGGACAGCATCGGCCGTGCTCGGCACTCCTTCGCCCGGACGTGGGCCGATGCCATCGCCGGTACGAGCTACGTACCGTTGGGGCCCGAGGAGCTGACCGCCTACCTGCTGGGGCTCACCGACCGACTGGTGGACGCACTGATGGCGCCACGGTACGACCCGGCGCCGGCGGGCCGGGTCGGCGCCGGACTGGCCGCTGCGCACTTCACCGACACCGAGACCCTGAGCCGGTCGGTGGCCGTCCTCAGCGAAGGACTCCCGGAGTTGGTGGGTACGCCGGCACCGCCGGACCTGGCCGTACGGTTGGGCCAGATGTCCGGCGCGCTCGCCGCCGGCTATGCGGCGGCGCTGCGAGAGCTCACGCTGGAGGAGCAGGAGGCCATCCGCAGCGCGATGCTGGTGGCACGCCGGGATGCGGAGCAGAGGCTGGCCGCGAGCGAAGCCAGGTTCCGCGCGATGTTCACCGAAGCGGCGATCGGGATCGGGATCGGTGACCTGGCCGGCAACATCCAGGAGGTCAACCCCTCGCTGCTCCGGATGTTCGGCTACACGGCGGAGCAGTTCACCAGGCTCAACGTCAGCGACATGGTCCATCCCGACGACGCGCCCAGCGTCTGGCCGTTGTACGAGCAGCTCGTGCAGGGGAATCGGGACCACTTCCGCATCGAGAAGCGATTCTTCCGGTCGAACGGGGAGATCATCTGGACGCACCTGACCGTCTCGCTGGTGCGGGACGAGGCGGGCGCGCCTGCCTACCAGGTGGCGATGCTCGAGGACGTCACCGAGCGCCAACGGTTGCAGTCCAGCCTCGAGTACCTGGCCTACCACGATCCGCTCACCCGGCTGCCGAACCGCGCGCTGTTCTCCGACCGACTGGCCCAGGTGTTCGCCGAACCCGCCGCCGACCGTCGTATCGGGCTGTGTTTCCTGGATCTCGACGGGTTCAAGCGGGTCAACGACAGCCAGGGCCACGACGTCGGCGATCAGCTGCTGGTGGCCGTGGCGGACCGGTTGGCGAGCTGCTGCGGCCCGGGTCAGCTGGTCGCCCGGATGGGGGGTGACGAGTTCGTCATCCTGGTGACGGACTCCACGGGGGTGGACGCCGTCGTCGCCCTCGCCGACGGGATCATCGCCACGCTGGTGGCACCGATCCGGCTGGGCGGCCAGGAGCTGACCGTCACCGCGAGCATCGGGATCGTGGAGCAGCCGGTCGCGGCCACCGACCCGGCCGACCTGATGTCGGCGGCGGACATCACGCTGTACCGGGCCAAGAGTCAGGGCAAGGGCCGCTACGCGGTGTTCGACCGCGGCCGCACCGACAACGAGATCGCCCGGTTCACGATGTCCTCGACGATGCCGTCCGCCATCGAGCAGGGCGAGTTCTTGGTGCGCTACCAGCCGTTGGTGTCACTGGCCGACGGGGTGCTCAGCGGGGTTGAGGCGCTGGTGCGCTGGCTGCACCCGACCTACGGGCTGCTGGGCCCGGATCGGTTCATCGGGCTGGCCGAGGAGACCGGGGCGATCGTGCCGCTGGGCCGTTGGGTGCTGGCCGCGGCGTGTGAGCAGACGCGGCGGTGGCGCGACGAGTTCGGCGCGAGGGCACCGTTCGTCAGCGTCAACCTCGCCCCCCGCCAGCTCGAGGAGCGGGGTCTCGTCGCCGACGTCACGTCGATTCTCGCCGACACCGGCCTGGACCCACACGAGCTGCAGCTCGAGCTCACCGAACAGGCCGTGATGCGCGACGAGGCCGGTCCGATGAAGGCCCTCTATGCGCTCAGCGAGATGGGCGTGCGGATCGCCATCGACGACTTCGGCACCGGCTACTCCAACCTGTCCTCCCTGCTCCGGCTACCGGTTCACGGGCTGAAGCTGGATGGCTCGTTCATCAAGGGTCTGCGCAGCGTGGACGACGCGGACCCGACCGACGAGCTGATCGTGTCGACGCTGGTCACCCTCGCGCACGCGCTGAACCTGACCGTCACCGCGGAGGGCGTGGAGACCGCCGCCCAGCTCGAGCGGCTGTGCTCGCTCGGGTGTGACGCCGGACAGGGCTGGTTCTTCGCCCAGGCCGGACCGGCGGCGGACATCGCCGAGATGCTGCGCGTGCCGGGGCGGGGGCCGTTCGGCGTCTGAGCCGTGTCTCAGCCCATTCCTGCCCGGATGGTGGGCCTAGACTTTACACCGGGACGGGTACCGACCTGAAGATGGACACGTTGCCGACCCTGCCATGGGCGATCGGCGCCGCAGCCGGAGGAAGAGTTTCATGATCTTCATCGTCGTCAAGTTCACGGTCCGCCCGGAGCGCAGTGAGGAGTGGCTGACACTGGTCGGCGACTTCACGCGGTCCACGCGCGCGGAGGAGGGCAACATCTTCTTCGAGTGGTCGCGCAGCGTCGACGACCCGAACCAGTTCGTCCTGGTGGAGGCGTTCCAGAACGGTGCGGCCGAGGCGCACGTGACGTCGGAACACTTCACGACGGCCATCGGCTGGATGCCGGACGTCGTCGCGACGACCCCGGACGTCGTCAGCGTCCAGGGCGTCGGCGGCGACGGCTGGGGGAAGATGGGCGAGGTCTCCCCGCGCTGAGATTGCACGCCAAGATGTTCCACGTGAAACCCTCGTCGGCGTGTCCACCGGTGTCACCGACGCCTGCCTGCGAGGTCGTCAGCCGATCTCGTTGCCCCCGGTGAGGGGGTCTCCGGCCACTGCGCGCTCGGCCATTCCGGCGAACAGCGCCGCGGTGTCCATGCTGGACAGCGCATCCACCTGGTTGTTCCCTGCAGTTCCCCGGGGTCGACGTCAGGGCCGTCGACCTGTCCCAGGCCACCGCCGAGGTCGGCGGCGCCGGCGACTCTGTCGACCGCGGGTGCCTGCGGGAGGCCTGGACCCGCCAGCGGCAGCTGAGACAGGCCGAGCTCGTCCAGGCCCGCACGTCCTGGGGGACGCCCCCGCGGGAATCGGACCCGGACCGATCGATCCCGGACCGAGTGGATCCGGACCGACCCGCCGCGGTCTGGTCGAACCCGGTCTGGTCGAACCCGGTCTGGTCGAATGCAGGCTGGTCGAACCCGGTCTGGTCGAGCGTGCCCTGACCGAATGCCTGGTCGTCGCCCGGTCCGGACAGACCGTCGACGGGCGTCGTCGTCCCCGTCGAGACGGTGGGCACCTCGAACACGAACACGCCGGGAACCTCGGCGCCCTCCGTCGGGTCCGCCCGGGCCTGCGACAGCATCCCCGCCACCCGGCTCGGGCACCGCTCCGAGCGCGTCGGCGCCGGGTACGGCGGGTGCGCCGGGCAGGGCCGCCCCCGGGACGGCGAAGGCGTGGCCGGCCAGGCCGACGCCGAGCGCGGCGAGACCGGCGGCCGCAGCCGTGGTGCGGATGCTGCGCCGGGCGAGGCTGCTCATGACAGGAGATCCCTTCGGACGGAACGTGGATGTGACGATTCCTTGCTCAACGAACGCCTCAGCGATCGGTTCGCGGGTTCACCCGTTTCGGTGTCGGCGTCGGAGCAGGCATCATCATCAGAATGGTGTTGCTGGCTAGGGTCGGGACGGGAGTCGGCATCGGGGCCGGCCTCGGCGGGGTCGGGCTCGGAGTCGGGATCGGCTGGTTCTACTCCTCGGTGCTGCTCGACACGCGTCGTCGACCGGTCTACCCGGAGCGGGTGCTCGCCGCCGGGAACGGCACCGTCACCCTCGACGCCACACGGCTGGCGGCCCTGCCGGGGACGTGGGGGCTGCGCTGGACCGATGGACTGGCCGTGATGGGCCCTGTCGTGGCGACGCCACGCGGCGAGGTGGTTCGGACCCTGGTGGGAGGGCCGACGCCTCGGCCGGGGACGGCCGCCGTGCTGGACACCGTCCCGTACGACCCCGATCCGTCCGCGCTGGGTCTGGACTTCCTCGACGTCGGCGTGGACACGCCGCTCGGCCCGTGCCCTGCCTGGCTGGTGCCCGCGTCCGGCGACACCTGGGTGATCCTGGTGCACGGGCGGGGCGGGGCGCGACGGGAAGCGCTGCGGGTGCTGCCTGCGGTACACGAGCTGGGGCACACGGCGCTGGTCGTCACCTACCGCAACGACGACGGTGCCCCACCGAGTCCCGACGGGCGCTACCACCTGGGGGACACCGAGTGGGTCGACGTCGAGGCTGCCGTCCGGTACGCGCTCGACGCCGGGGCACGGCAGGTGGTGCTCTACGGCTGGTCGATGGGTGCGGCGATCATCGGTGCGCTGCTGGAACGCTCGGAGCTGGCCACGGCCGTCACGGCGATGGTGTGGGACGCGCCGCTCCTCGACTGGCGCGCCACCCTGCGCCAGCAGGCCCGCAACCGCCGCCTTCCGCTCTGGCTCACCCCCGTCGCCACGTCGATCACGAGCCGGCGCATCGGGATCGAGTTCGACCGTTTCGACCTGGTCCGGCGCCCGCCCGCGGTACGCCCGCCGACGCTGCTCGTCCACGGCACCATCGACACGGCCGTGCCGGTCGGGCCCAGCCGGGATCTCGCGGCCGCCGCGCCCGCGCTGGGCTGGCAGATCCGGTTCATCGAGATGCCGGACGTGGAGCACACCGGGGCCTGGAACGCCGACCCGGCGGCCTACGAAGGGGCCGTCAGGACATTCCTCACCGAGGTGCTGCGCTGACGCTTCCCGGGCGGACTGGCACGATGGACCCGTGACCGAACCCAACAAGCACACCGCGACGCTGCGGACGAACCAGGGCGACATCCGCATCACGCTGTTCGCCGACCACGCGCCCAAGACGGTCGACAACTTCGTCGGGCTCGCGACGGGCGAGAAGAGCTACACCCAGCCCAACGCCAGCGGCGGCGACTCCGGACCGTTCTACGACAGCTCGGTGTTCCATCGCATCATCAGCGGCTTCATGCTCCAGGGCGGTGACCCCACGGGTACCGGCCGCGGCGGCCCCGGCTACCAGTTCGGCGACGAGTTCCACCCCGATCTGCGCTTCGACCGCCCGTATCTGCTCGCGATGGCGAACGCCGGCCCCGGCACCAACGGCTCGCAGTTCTTCATCACGGTGGGCCCGACGCCGCACCTCAACCGCAAGCACACGATCTTCGGGGAGGTTGCCGACGCCGAGTCCCGTGCGGTCGTCGACGCCATCGCCACCATCACCACCGATGGTTCGGACAGGCCGCTGAACGCGGTCACCATCGACCGCGTCGAGATCTCGGACTGAGAGTCCGGTGACGTATCCCGCCGGGCCGCCCTCGCCGCAGCCGTATCCGGGGCGGTCCACGGTGTGCGTCCGTCACCCGGACCGCGCCACCGGCCTGACCTGTACGCGGTGCGAGCGCCCGGCGTGTCCGGAGTGCCTGCGTGAGGCGTCGGTGGGGTACCAGTGTGTGGACTGCGTGCACGAGGCAGCGCGCACGACCTCCCGCGGCACCACCGTCGCGGGCGCCGGGCCGGGCGGGCGCCCGGTGGTCGTTCCCACGCTCATCGTGGTCAACCTGGCGATCTTCGCCTGGACCGCCGTCCAGGCGCAGAGCATCGCGTCGAACGCCGACTCGGCCCTGTTCGACGCGTGGGCGCTCGCCCCCGGTCTCGTTGCCGCGGGCGAGTGGTGGCGCCTGGTCACCGCGGGGTTCCTGCACATCGGCCCGCTGCACATCGCGTTCAACATGTTGGCGCTGTGGGTGCTGGGCAGGGACATGGAGACGGTCCTGGGCCGTGGCCGGTTCCTGGCCGTCTACCTGATCTCTCTGCTCGGCGGATCCGCGGCGGTGATGCTGTTCTACGCGCCCCTGCAGAGCGTCGCCGGTGCATCCGGGGCCGTGTTCGGCCTGATGGGTGGACTTGCCGTCGTACTGCGACGGATGAAGGCACCGGTCGGGCAGGTGATCGGCCTGATCGTGGTGAACGTCGTCATCAGCGTCGTGATCCCGGGCATCTCGCTCATCGGGCACCTCGGCGGGCTCGTCGTCGGAGCCGCGGCCACGGCGGCGCTGGTCTACGTGCCGGTCCGCAACCGCAACACGATGCAGGCCGGAGCACTCGGTGGGATCACGGCCCTCCTGCTGGTGATCATCGCGATCACGGCCGCGATGATCTGAGCCTCGTCGGACGGTCGCGGCCGGCCCGATCTCGGAGTCGCGTTCTCGGGAAGGCCTTCTCAGGGTCGCGTTCTCAGGGTCGCGTTCTCAGGGACGCAGCGCGATGACCTCGGGAGCCACGTCCTCGGGGTCGGCGGCGAGTTCGAGCCGGCCGAAGACCAGCAGTCGCTCGGCACCGTCGGTGGTGACGGTGTCCACCTCCAACAACGAGGTCGCCCTGCCCCAGCGATGTACCCGCAGCACCCGCACGTCCTGGACCAGCGGCCACGGATGATGCTGCGTGCGCAGGAACCCGCCGACCGTCAGGCCGTCGGCATCGACCCGCAACCGTGGACGCGCACGGCTGCCGAACCCTGCCGCGACCCCCAGCCCGACCGTGGCCACCCCGGCCAGCAAGGTACCGGCGGGATCACCACCGGTGACGACCAGCGCGCCGCACCAGACCGCCGCAGCCGCGGCCGACACCCAGCCGGTGATCACGAGGCCCGCCGCCGGGCTCCACTCACGGGTGTCATTCACCGTGGCTGTCCATGACGACCGTCCGCGCCGGTGACCTCGGCAGAGCTGTGTCCTCGACGCTCAGCGCCATCTCATCGTCATCAGGAGACCGATGACGATGAGGGAGAATCCGATGGCGAAGTTCCACGGTCCGAGCGCGACCATGAACGGTATGGCGTCGCTCGCGAGGTAGTTGACCACCAGCCAGGCCAGGCCGACGAGCATCAGTCCGAGGAAGACCGCAACGTAGATCGGGTGCGTCGGGCCCGACACCTTGACCGGGGTGGTCACACGACCCTCACCCGGCGGCGTGTAGACCGTCTTCTTGCGGACCTTCGACTTCGGCATGCTGACCTCGCGTCACGATGTACTGGACGGGCTCCGGACGGTTCCTTACCACGGTATCGCGGATGGGCGTCGGACCCGGCCGGGTACCGGCGAAAGCCGGTCAGGCGCGCGCACGGAGTTCGGTCATCTCCGCGGTGAGGGCCTCGACGATCGGTTCGGGGGCGGGGTGCCCCGCGCTCGCCATCCAGTTGGCCAGCAGCCGGTGGCCGCCCTGGGTCAGTACCGACTCGGGGTGGAACTGCACCCCGTGGATCGGGAGCTCACGGTGCCGCACAGCCATGATCACGCCACCACCGGTGCGGCCGGTGACCTCCAGCTCGGCGGGCAGCGTGCCGGGGCGGATCGACAGCGAGTGGTATCGGGTGGCGACGAACGGGTCGGGCAGCCCGGCGAGCAGGTCACCGCCGGCGTGATGCACCAGGGAGGTCTTGCCGTGCAGCAGCTCCGGTGCGCGGTCGACCACACCGCCCCATGCCACCCCGATCGCCTGGTGGCCCAGGCACACACCCAGCAGCGGGAGCGCCAGCGCGGCAGCCCGGTGAATCGCCTCGACACTCGAACCCGCCCGCTCCGGGGTGCCGGGACCGGGACTGACCAGCACCCCGTCGACGGAGTCCAGCTCGTCGAGATCGAGCTCGTCGTTGCGTCGCACCACGGTGTCGGCCCCCAGCTGGGCCAGGTACTGCACGAGGTTGTAGACGAAGCTGTCGTAGTTGTCGATCACCAGCACGCGCATGGTGCCAGTATCTCCGACTCCGGTCCGGGGCTCGTCTCAGTTGTTGAACGGGTTGCCGTCACCGAAGCCGAAGCCACTGTTGCCGCCACCGTTGCCTCCGTTGAACTCGACGACCTGGATCGTCACTTCGCTGTCGAGGTCGGCGTTCTGGCCTTCGTCGGGCGATTGCCTGAAGACCTGGCCGTTGGACTCCTGGAACTCATTCCCATCGCCCTGTACTTTGTCGACCTTGATCTTGTTGAACCCGGCGGCCTGCAAGATCTGTTTCGCCGCGTTCTCGGTCTGGCCGATGACGCGCGGCACCTGCGCCTGCTGCTGCTGCTGGCTCCCGTTCGAGATCTGCAGTTTGACGGCTGACCCCTTCCGGACATCGGTGCCGGCCTCCGGGTTCGTGCCGAGGACCGTGCCCGGGTCGTCATCGCTGTCAACCTGCTGGCGCTCCACGGTGAATCCGGCCTGCTCGAGCCGCGCCTTCGCTGCGTCCTCAGACTGCCCGGCCACGTCCGGGACCTCGGCGGTGGTCTGCTCGATGCCCACCACCACGGCAACGGCGCTGCCACCAGGTGCGTCCTCACCCGCGGCCGGGGTGGATCTCAGGATCTTGTCCACCTTGGCGGCGTCCGACGTCTCCTCGGTCGTCTGCTGGCCGAGGGTCAGGCCCCGCTCCGTGAGCAGCGCGGTGGCCTCCGACACCGTCTTGCCGGTCAGGGCCGGGACCGCGGCGGTGGCCGGTCCGGTGCCGACCTCCAGCACGATGGTGGTGCCCTTCTGAACCGGGCTCTTGGCCGGTGGAGTGGCCGAGACGACCCGGTCCTTCTGGGCGAGCGCGGATTCGACCGGGCGTTCCTCGGCCTTCAGGCCCAGACCGATCAGCTGGTTCCTCGCCTGCTGGATGTCGACGTCCACAAGCTGCGGGACCTCGACAGGCAACGCCGAGGGAGCCGGCCTGTAGATCTGGAACGCCACGAACCCGACCACCCCCAATGCCAGCAGCACGGCCAGCGCCATCGCCACGATGCGCCCGGTGCGGCGGGGAGGTTCGTCCTCGTAGTAGTCGTCGTGGGCGGGAGCCGGTGCCACGGCGTGGCGGGCGCCGTTGATCCGCCGCGTGGCACCGGTGGTCGGTGCGACGGCGTACATCGCCGTGCGCTCGTCCTCGCTCATGATGACCGGAGCCATCGGCGCCTGCCCGCTGCGCACGCGTACGAGGTCGGTGCGCATCTCGGCGGCCGACTGATAGCGGTTGATCGGGTTCTTCGAGAGCGCCTTGAGCACCACCGCGTCGAGCGCGGCCGGGATGGCGGGGTTGACGTCGGAGGGGTGCTTGGGGTCCTCGCGCACGTGCTGGTAGGCCACCGCGACCGGGGAGTCACCGGTGAACGGCGGCTCGCCCGTGAGCAGCTCGAACAGCACGCAACCCGCGGCATAGACGTCGCTCCGGGCGTCGACGGCCTCGCCGCGCGCCTGCTCGGGCGACAGGTACTGGGCCGTGCCGATGACCGCCGCGGTCTGTGTGACGTTCTGGCCCTCGCCGAGCGCACGCGCGATGCCGAAGTCCATCACCTTCACGGAGCCCGCGCGGTTGATCATGATATTGGCGGGCTTCACGTCGCGATGGATGATCTTGTGACGGTGGCTGAAGTCCAGCGCGGCGCACACGTCGGCCATCACCTCGATGACCCGCTCCTGGGTCATCGGGCCGGTCGTGGTGACGATCTCGCGCAGCGTCTGGCCGTCGACATACTCCATGACGATGTAGGGCAGCGAGCCGGACTCGCCCTGCACCACACCGGTGTCGTAGACCGCGACGATCGCCGGATGGTTGAGGGCTGCGGCGTTCTGGGCCTCGCGGCGGAACCGCATCTGGAACTGGGGGTCGCGGGCCAGGTCGGCTCGCAGCACCTTGATGGCGACGTCCCGACCCAGCCGTGTGTCCAGCCCGCGATGCACCTCGGACATGCCGCCGTAGCCGAGCACACCGCCCAGCTCGTAGCGCTCGGACAACAGTCGGGGGGTGGTCATCGCTGCCGGTTCCTGGTGTCTTCGAGTGATGGCATCATCATTGCTGTATGTCTTGCCCGGTGGGATGTCGTGCGGACCACCCGATCGCCGGACCGTTGCCTGTGCGGGTTCACCGGACGAGCCGGACCGCCACGGCCGCCGGCTCCGTTGCCGATGCAGGCAGGCTGTCATCCAGGTCGGCCACGCTACCGCCCACCGCCCCCTGCGGTGACGGGTTCGCCTGACCGGCGTCACTGCTCCCCAAACCCTGCAGCACGAACACCCCGACGACGACGGCGGCCACGGTGAGCACGATGAACAGCACCAACAGCAGCGTGCGGCTCGGCCCGGTGGCGGGCGCCAGGCGCAGCGGTTCGGTCGGCGGGGCCGGTGCCGGCCGGGGCCGGGCCGGCGGTTCACTGCGCCAGGCGGTCTGTTCCGCTACCACGACCAGGTGCGTGCGGGCCGGTATCACCGGACTGACCGCGTCACGGGCCCGGGACGGCGTGTAGGTGATGACCGAGGAACGCCCGACGCTCGACCCGGGGGCGGGCATCGTCTCGCCGCGGCGCACGGCCGCGACCGCCACGGCGAACTCACCGCCCGTGGCATAGCGCAGGGTCGGATCCTTGACCAGCACCGCGGCGATCAGCTCGCGCACCGAGGCGGGGACCGTGTCCGGCAGCGGCGGCGGTGCGTCGCGGACCTGCATCATCGCGACGGCCACCGCGCTCTCCGCGCGGAACGGACGGTGCCCCGCCAGGCATTCGTAACCGACGATTCCCAGCGAGTAGACATCACCCGCCGGCCCCGCCTCCGCGCCGCTGGCCTGCTCCGGCGCGATGTAGTGGGCCGTGCCCATCACCATTCCGGACCGTGTGACCGGCACCGCGTCGGCTGCCTTCGCAATGCCGAAGTCGGTGAGCTTCACGAGACCGTCGGTGCGGACCAGGATGTTGCCCGGCTTGACGTCACGGTGCACGAAGCCGCGTTCGTGGGCGGCCTGCAGCGCCCACGCGGCCTCCTCGATGAGTCGCAGCGTCTCGTCGGTCTCGATCGGGCCGCGCGCGATGATCGTGGATAGGGGCTCGCCGCGCACCAGTTCCATCACCAGGTATGCGGTGCGCTGCCCGTGGGGGCCTTCGTCCTCGCCGTAGTCGTGGACGGCCGCGATGCCGGAGTGGTCCAGCGAGGCGACGGTGCGGGCCTCGATACGGAAACGGTGCAGGAACTCCGGGTCCCCCGAGAGTTCCGGGCGGAGCACCTTGACGGCCACGCTGCGGCCCAGACGGATGTCGGAGGCCTCCCACACCTCGCCCATCCCGCCCACGGCGATCCGCCGGTCGAGCTGGTAGCGGTCGGCGATGCGTTGCCCCGCGGCGAGGACGGTCACCGTGCCCCCGAGGGGTTCCCGTGCGCCGTCGGCGCGCTCATCGACCTGCCCTCCCGAGTGCGGCGGCGATCACCGCACGTCCGATGGGGGCCGCGACCTCACCGCCGGTGGCCGCCAGGTTGCTGCGGTCGCCGCCCGACTCCACCAGCACGGCGACGGCCACCTGGGGGTCATCGGCGGGGGCGAACGCCACGTACCAGACGTGCGGCGGCGTCGTCTTCGGTGTGGCGCCGTGCTCCGCCGTGCCTGTCTTGGCCGCGATCTGCACCCCGGAGATCTTCCCGCGACTCGAGTACGAGTTCTCGTTGTTGACCATCATCTCGGTCATCGTGGCGGCCACGTTGCCGTCGACCGCCCGGCCGAGGCGATCGGGCTCGGTCGTCTCGACGGGCGCGAGTTCGGGGTCCTGGATCTCCTTGACCAGATGGGGCGCCATCACCTGGCCGTCGTTGGCGATCGCCGCCACGATCATGACGTTCTGCAGCGGCGTGAGCGCCACGTCGCGCTGCCCGATGCTGGACTGCTGGAGGGCTGGGGCGTCGGGGATGTCACCGATCGTGGACGTCGACACCGGCATCGGGATCGCCGGGATCTCGGTGTCGATCCCGAACGCCGCAGCGCTGTCGCGCAGGGCCTGCTCCCCGAGCTCGTTGGAGAGCTGGGCGAAGGCGGTGTTGCACGAGCGCTTCAGCGCCTCCCTCAGCGAGACCGTGGCGCTGGTGCCGCAGGCGTTGCCGTTGAAGTTGTCGAGCTGGGTGCGCGTGTTCTCCAGCGTGATCGTCGAGGCGGCGGTGAGCTGGCTGTCGGGGGTGTATCTGCCGCTGCTCAGCGCGGCGGCCACGTCGATCAGCTTGAAGGTCGAACCCGGCGGGTAGGTCTCGCTGATCGCCCGGTTGCGCAGCACCGGGGGGTCCGCCGCGTTGAGCTCGTTCGCCGCGGCCTCCTCGTCCTCGGCGTTGTGCGACGCGAGCAGGTTCGGGTCGTAGGACGGCGTCGACGTCATCGCCAGGATCTCCCCGGTCTGCGGCCGCAGCGCGACGACGGATCCGGTGAAGCGCCTGCTCGCGAGCTGCTCGTAGGCCACCCGTTGCAGGTTGGGGTCGACCGTCAGCACGACGTTGCCGCCCCGGGGGTCGCGTCCGGTGACGAGATCCGACAGGCGGCGGACGAAGAGCCGGTCGTCCGTGCCGCCGAGGACGGCGTCCTGCGCGTCCTCGATGCCGGAGGCGGCGCGGTTCACCGAGTAGTAGCCGGTGAGCGGCGCGAAGATCTCCGGCTCCGGGTACACCCGCTGATACAGCAGCCGGTCGTCGCTCACGACACTGTTGGCGAGCACCTCCCCGCCGGCGCTGATCTGACCGCGCTGGCGCGAGTACTCCGAGAGCAGGACCCGCTGGTTTCGAGGGTCCCCGCTGTAGTCGCTCGCCTTCACCACCTGGACGTAGGTCAGGTTGGCCATGAGCAGCAGGACCATGGCCATCACGGCGATGGAGACCCGACGGACGGGGGTGTTCACCGTGGTCGCTCCACCAGCTCGGTGCCTGCGTCCGCGATCGGGACGACCGGCGCGGCGGGCCGGCGCGGCTGCGGGGCGCGGGCCGCGTGGGAGATCCGCAACAGCAGCGCCACCAGCGCATAGTTCGCGACGAGCGACGAGCCGCCGTAGGACAGGAACGGCAGCGTGAGGCCGGTCAGCGGGATGAGCTTGCTGGCCCCGCCGATGACGATGAACACCTGCAGGGCGAGGGTGAACGCCAGGCCGGTGGCCAGCAGCTTCCCGAAGCTGTCGCGCACCGAGAGCGCGCTGCGCAGGCCGCGGGTGATGAGCACCAGGTAGACCACGAGGATGGCCGCGAGCCCGATCAGGCCCAGCTCCTCGCCGAGCGTGGAGAGCATGAAGTCGCTCTCGGCGAACGGGACGAGATCCGGCCGGCCCGCGCCGAGGCCCGTGCCACCGACCCCGCCGGTGCCCAGCCCGAACAGGGACTGCGCGATCTGGAAACCTGAGTCGTTGTAGTCGGCGAAGGGGTCGAGCCAGGCCTCGACGCGCCGCTGCACGTGGTCGAAGAGCTGGTAGGACACCAGCGCGCCGCCGATGAAGAACGACAACCCGATGACCAGCCAGGACACGCGCTCGGTGGCCGTGTAGAGCAGCACCAGCACGATGCCGAACGTCAGAAGCGAGGTGCCCAGGTCGCGCTCGAGCACCAGTACGCCGATCGACAGCCCCCACGCGAGCAGCATCGGGGCCATGTCACGGGCCCGCGGCAGCTCCATCCCGAGGAAGCGCCGGCCCGCGGTGGTGAACAGCTCGCGCTTCTGCACGAGGAACGCCGCGAAGAACACGATCAGCAGGATCTTCGCGAACTCGCCGGGCTGGATGGAGAAGCCCCCGACGCGCAGCCAGATCTTCGCCCCGTTGACCTCGGAGATCTCTGACGGCAGCACCCCGGGGAGCGCGAGCAGGATGAGCCCGACGAATCCCGCCGTGTAGCCGTAGCGGGCCAGCGTGCGGTGGTCGCGCACCAGCCACAGCACCACGACGAACAGCGCCACCCCGATGGCCGTCCACGCCACCTGGCGGGTGATCAGCTCGGTCGGCAGCTCCCGGCCCAGTGCCGTGGCCTTTTCGACCTCGGCGAGATCGAGACGGTGGATCATGACCAGGCCGAGGCCGTTGAGCAGCGCGACGCACGGCAGGATCAGCGGGTCTGCGTACGGCGCGAACCGGCGTACCGCCAGGTGCCCCACCGCGAACAACGCCAGGTAGGCCAGCCCGACGAACACGATCGAGCTGGTGAGCTCCTGCTCCTGGTTGGCCTCCACGAGCGCCAGCGCGCCGGTGACCAGCACGGTGGCGAATCCGAGCAGGATCAGCTCGATGCTCCGCCCGGTCGCCATGGCCTGCGCGGCCTGCGCGGGGACATGGGCGTCGCCGGCAGCCATCAGCTCACCGACCGGCAGGTGACGCCTGGCTGCGGCGAGGGCGTGGGCAGCGGGGTGGTGTCGGTGGTGGGGGGTGGCACGACGAGATTCGGATCCACGGGCTGGTCGGGCGGCGCGTTCGGGTCGACGGTCGGCGCGACCGGGGGCAACGGGGCGACCACGACGGGCGCGGGGCACGGCCGGAGCATCCGACCGCGCAGACGTTCGACCAGCAACCGGGCCCCCACCACGCCGTCGGGGGCGGTGATGCCGTTGCTGACCTGGCTGCGCACGTCCTGGGGCAGATCGGTCAACGCGACGGTCGAGCGCTCGGACATCTCGTGCAACGGGATCCCGAGCACGTCCCCCCGGACGCCCTTGAAGATCGCGACCTGCTCGTCCTCGACGCCTACGAAGTACTGCTGGAGCACCCATGTCCGGGCGAGCGCGCCGGCACCCGCGACGACGAGGAGCAGGCCGACCACGACGAGCACGATGCGCAGTGGACGGCGCCGCCTGGTCGACGTGGCCGCGGCGGGTTCCACCCGGCGTGGTGCCGCGCGCGTGAGGGTGGTGGCCGAGGCCCGGGCGGCCGCCGAGTCGGGCGTCGGCCCGTCGTCGCTGCCGTCGCCGACGGCCCCGCCCATGATCGGGGCGTCGTCGCCGAAGTCGATGTCGACGACGTCCGCCACGATGCAGGTGATGTTGTCGGGCCCACCGCCGCGCAGCGCCAGCTCGATCATCCGGTCGGCGCACTCGCGTGGGTCGCGGTAGGCCGCGAGCGTCTCGCCGAGGGTCTCGTCGCTGACCACGCCCGACAGCCCGTCGGAGCAGAGCAGGTAGCGGTCACCGGCGCGGGCCTCCCGGACGGTCAGGGAGGGATCGACGTCCTGGCCGGTGATGGCGCGCAGCAGCAGCGAGCGCTGCGGGTGCGTGTGCGCATCCTCCTCGGTGATCCGGCCCTCGTCGATCAGCGACTGGACGAACGTGTCGTCCTTGGTGATCTGGCTGAACACGCCCTCGCGTAGCTGGTACGCCCGCGAGTCCCCGACATGGACGAGGCCCAGCCGCGAGCCCGCGAACAGGATCGCCGTCAGTGTGGTGCCCATGCCCTCGAGGTCGGGGGCGTCGGTGACGTGTCGCGTGATCGCGGCGTTGCCCTCGACGGTGGCGTCGCGGAGCTCGGCGAGCAGGTCGTCGCCCGGATCGTCGTCGTCGAGCGGGGCCAGCGCGGAGATCACCAGCGAGGAGGCCACCTCACCAGCGGCGTGCCCTCCCATCCCGTCCGCGAGGGCGAGCAACCGCGGACCGGCGTACACCGCGTCCTGGTTGTTCTGCCGGACCAACCCGCGGTCGCTCCGGGCGGAGTAGCGCAGGACCAGCGTCATCGTGCGACTCCGCGACTTCGATCAGGGGCAGACCGGACGACACGGCCCGTTCGTGGGGCGCATCGGCTTCGTGGGGTGCATCGCCGTCGTGTGATGCATCGTCGAAGCCTCATGAGCGGAGCTCGATGACCGTCTTGCCGATTCGGACAGGGACTCCCAGGGGAACTCGGGTTGGCCCGGTGACCTTAGCCCGATCCAGGTACGTCCCGTTCGTCGACCCGAGGTCCTCGACGTACCACTCCTCCCCCTGCTGTGAGATCCGAGCATGCCGCGTAGAGGCGTAGTCGTCGTCGAGCACCAGCGTGGAGTCGTCGGCCCTCCCGATCAGGATCGGCCGCGCGTCCAGCGTGATCCGGGTTCCGGCCAGCGCCCCCTGGATGACCAGGAGCTGGCGCGGTATCCGTCCCCGTCCGGACCGGGGAGTCGAACGCCCGCCGCCCGGTACGAGCGTCCGCAGACCGGACGCGGCGTACAGGTCGGAGCGTACGACGCGCAGCGCGACCAACACGAACAACCAGAGGAGGGCGAGGAAGCCCGCCCTGGTCAGCTGTAGCACCAACTCCGGCACTCGCGGCGAACTCCGTTCTTACTTCGTCCTCCGACGGTTGTCACTGGCTGCGGAATACGAGGCTGGAGTGGCCCACGCGGATGACGTCGCCGTCGTTGAGCTGCCAGGTCTGCACAGGGTTGCCGTTGACCGTCGTGCCGTTGGTCGACCCGAGGTCCGACAGGTTGGCCGACTGGCCGTCCCAGTTGATCTCCAGGTGACGTCGGGACACACCGGTGTCGGGGAGACGAAACGACGAGTCCTGGCCGCGTCCGATGACGTGGCTGCCCTGGGTCAGGTCGTAGGTGCGTCCCGACCCGTCGTCCAGGCTCAGCGACGCCGAGACGGCCTGGTAGCCGCCCTGCTGGTAGCCCTGCTGGTCGTAGCCGGCGTCGTACCCCTGGTCGTAGGGCTGCTGGTAGCCGCCCTGCTGGTAGCCCTGCTGGTAGCCCTGCTGGTCGTAGCCGGGGTTGTAGCCGGGCTGGCCGTGGCCCGGCTGTGCGTAGCCCTGCTGGCCGTAGCCCTGCTGGTCGTACCCGCCCTGCTGCGGGTAGCCGCCCTGCTGCCCGCCCTGCTGCCCGCCCTGCTGGGGGTAGCCCTGCTCGCCGTAGCCGGGCTGCTGGCCACCGTAGCCGCCGCCCTGCTGGGGGTAGCCCTGCTGGCCGTAGCCCTGCTGGTCGTTGTAGCCCTGCTCGCCGTAGCCCTGCTGGCCGTAGCCCTGCTGCGGAGGGGGCCCACCCTGGGGGGGGCCGCCCTGGGGCGGGTAGCCGCCCGGCGGGGCCTGTTCGCCGTCGTAGGCCCCCTGGCGCTGGTCGTAGGCGGGTGGGGCATACGTCTGCTGCCCGTATCCGCCGGGGGCGCCACGGTCGTAGCCGTACTGCCCGTTCTCCTCGGGGTGGCCGGGTTGCTGGCTCATGGGTGCTTCTCCTGCGTCGCGTGCTCGGATGGCGTCCCGGCGGGAGGCGTCGGGGTCCACGGACGAGCGTGTGCGGAACTGTCCCGTGTGCAGCGCATCGGAGCGCTCCAGAAAGACTACGACCTCGCCGTAGGCGTCCCATCCCTGGTCGGCGAGTTGTTCGGTGACGAAGGTGGAGAGTGAGTTGACGATCTCCGCCCGATCACCTGCCATGCGTTCGAGATCAGATGGGCCGAGCAGCACGGTGTACCGGTTGGGCGCCAGACGGCGCCCCCCGGCGAGCTCCTCGATGTGGTCCTCGGCTTCCCTGAGCAGCGCCTGCGCTACTTCCTGGGGAACGACGCTGCCACCGAAGACTCGCGCGAAAGCATCGCCCACCAGTCCTTGCAGACGGCGTTCGAACCTCCCGACGCGGCCCAAGCGACCATCCTCCGTTCGCATCGGCGTGTTGCTGGCAGACCCGATCGTATCTGTGCTACCCGACGGTGCGGAGGCGCCACCACCACCAGGGCGGGGGCCTGCGCCGAAGAGCCGGAACGGCCGTGCTAACTTTCCCTCCGCCAGGGCGAGTGGCGGAATGGCAGACGCGCACGGTTCAGGTCCGTGTGTCCGAAAGGACGTGAGGGTTCAACTCCCTCCTCGCCCACAATCTGCCACATCACCGCCGCACCGCGGGTCGATCCGGGTGATCGGCCAACACCACGAGGTCCGCGGTGCCGGCTGGGTCCCGTTCGGACTCGTAGCGCGCGTACGCGGGCAGGGTCCACTGCTCGTCGGCGGGCAGTTCGCGGCTCAGTGCCGAGGCGTTCATCCGAAGGTGTATCGCCAGGTCGAACGGCAGGCCGCGCCCCAGCAGCAGTGCTCCGGCGAGGATCACCACGCCGTTGCCGGGGAGTGCGGTGTAGTCGGCCCGGTGTGCGCGGTCGGTCACGGCGTTCCACAGCCTCGGCAGCATCCGTCCCGAGCCCTCCGGACCCGCTGGGTCGAGCACCTCCCGGCGGATCCCTCCCTCGTCGAGGAAGCCGTCGAGCAGCTCGTCGGGCTCGCGGCCGAACTCGAGGCGGACGGACGCGGGCCGCAGGAAGTCACCCGCATCCACCACCACGGTGGCCCGCCCGAGAACACGCAGCCCGGGCGCGACCCGCTGCGCCAGGACCTGGGGGCGGGTGGGCGGCGGCCCGTCGAGCGCGAGCCGCACCCGCCCGGTGCGGGCGACGACGAGCTCGACCACCTCGTGGACGAGCCGGTCAGGACTGACAGGGGTGATCCGCACCGGACCGATGCTGCCCGAGCGGGATCGACGCCGTCCACCCGGCTCGACAGGCCCGTGATCAGGACCTGACGATCAGAACGGGTGATCGGGAGTCGACGATCAGGACCCCGTGCCCGGCATCAGGGCGCCCCGGGCGTCGATCACCTCCAGGTGTGTCACGACGGGCTCAACGGGCGGCCGTCGGCCACCGAATGCGCGGTCGACCGCCGGGTGCACGCGTTCGTCGAACGCCCGGGCGCAGTGTTCCTCGGACTCCCAGACGTCGATGTAGCGCAGCCCCTCGGCGGTGCGAACGCACAGGTGCAGCAGCGACCCGGCCAGCGGATCGGGACCCAGCTCGTCGACGATCCGCCGGTAGAGCTCCTCGTGGATGGGCACGTCCTGGACGTAGGCGTAGACCACGGAGGCCTCCCTCATACTTCATCCGAACCTGTTTCGGACGAATATGGGTAAGGTTGACGCCGATGGACGACGACGTCAAGACCCGGCGGACATACCACGCCCCGCAGCGCACGGAGCAGGCAGTGAGCACCCGGCGCGCGGTGCTGGACGCCGCGCGCGAGCTGTTCACCACGCGCGGCTACGCCTCCACGACCGTCGCCGCGATCGCCGATCGGGCCGGCGTCGCCGTCGACACCCTCTACGTCGCCGTCGGGCGCAAGCCGACGATCCTCCGCGAGCTGGTCGAGACCGCGCTGTCCGGGCAGAACGACGCCGTTCCGGCCGAGGAACGCGAGTACGTCCGCCGGATCCGTGCAGCGCCCACCGCTCCGGAGAAGATCGGGATCTACGCCGCCGCGATCGCCGCGGCGGGCCCGCGGACCGCACCGATCTTCCTGGCGTTGCGCGACGCCGCGGCCAGGGACCCCGGCTGCGCCGAGCTCCAGGCGGAGATCACGTCACGGCGGGCGGCGAACATGCGGCTGTTCGCCGCCGACCTGCGCGTCACCGGGGAGCTGCGGAGCGATCTCGAGGACGACGCCGTCGCCGACATCGTGTGGAGCATGAACGCGACGGAGTACTACGTGCTGCTCGTCCAGCAGCGGGGATGGTCGCCGGAGCGGTTCGGCGCCCACCTCGCCGACGCGTGGTGCCGGATGCTGCTGACCTGCTACTGCCGGTAGCTCTCCACCACGTCGCCCGACCGTTCCGTCGCCCCGTCGGGGTCCAGGCCCGCGTGGCGGCGGGCGTCGCGCTGGCGCAGCAGGTCCCAGTAGCGGTCCAGCGCGACGCCGAGGTCGGCCAGGCGCTGTTGCTCGGCCCCCGACAGGGCCTCGCCGACGTGGGCCCGTTCCAGCTTGTGCTCCTCGGCCACCAGCTCGTCGATCCGCTGGTGCAGCTGTGCGTCCATCAGTCGTCTCCTCCGGTCGGTGGGGTGCGCCCGGCGCGCACGTGCCCAACACTGGACCTCGTGGCGGCCGAGCGCACGACCGGTTCCTCGATCTCCCGGGCCCTGCGGGTGGTCGAGGCGGTCGCGGCCGCGGGCGACGGCGTCACGGCCAAGGCGATCGCGCGTCGCCTGGGGTGTCCGTTGCCCACGGTCTACCGCGCGCTCGGCACCCTCGTCGAGGAGGGCTACCTGGTCCGGTTGCACGACGTCCGCGGCTACGGGCTCGGCTACCGGGTGGCCGAGCTGCACCGCAGCCTCACCGACCAGGTGCGCCCGCCCGCGGCGGTGCGGGCGGTGCTCCGTGAGGTCCACACCGCGGCCGGCGCGGCCGCCTACCTGACCGTGCTCCGCGACGTCGACGTCGTCGTCGCCCACGTCGACGACTGCACCGAGCACCCCCGGCCGTCGGCGATGCGGGTCGGGGAGCCCACCGCCCCGCACGCCCTCGCGGCCGGAAAGGTGATGCTCGCCGACCTTCGCCCCGGGCGGCTCACGGAGCTGCTGGCCCGCAGCGGCCTGCCGGTGCTCGCGCCGCGCACCGTGACCGACCGGCGGTCGCTCGACCGCGAGCTGATGCGGATCCGGTCCGACGGGGCCGCCGTGGAGGTCGAGGAGTACCAGTCCGGGACGGCCGGGGTGGCCGCGCCCCTGCTGGGGCGCGGTGGCGAGGTCAGCGGCGCGGTCGGGCTGTCGGTCACCCGTGCCGAGTTCGCCGCGCGCCGCTGGGAGCTCGAACGCGTGGTCCGGGCGGCGGCCGACCGCATGAGATCGGCCCGTGGCGACGACCGCTGGGTGGCGGGCGGGCGGTACTGATACCTCCCGGTCCGGGACCGGCGACGTCCCGGTCCCCCGGGGAACGTCGAAGCCGCCGCGACCAGCGGTGCGCCGGTAGCCTCCGACCGTGAGCGACGACGGCCCGCGCGGGTGGGGGGCACCGCTGTACGAGCGGGTGATCGACGTCGCCGGCGCCGGCCCGGGCACCGATGTTCTCGACCTCGGCTGCGGTGCAGGGGAGTTCGCACGCCTCGCGACCGACCGTGGAGCGACCGTCACGGGCATCGACGTCGACCCCTCGGCCGTCGCGGCCGCCGCGGCGCGCGTGCCGGAGGCCGTGTTCCGGATCGGTGACGCACACGACCCGCCGCCCGGCCGGTTCGATGTGGTGGCTGCCGTGCAGCTGCTCGAGCACGTCGCGAACCCGCTCGCGGTGCTGCGCGCCGCCGCCGGGTCGGGTCCGGTCGTCGTCGTCACGGTGTGGGGGCGCGAGCAGGAGTGCGACGTCCAGGCGTTCGGGGAGGCCCTGGCTCCGTGGTTGCCGCCTCGCCCCACCCCGTCCGGCCCGCCGCCGGTGACCGACCCCGACCGGCTGCGCAGGTTGGTCGGGCTGGCCGGACTGCGGGTCCACACCGTCGACGAGGTGACGTGCCGCTTCGACTACCCCGACGCCGACGCGCTCGTCGCGCCGCTGTTCGCGTCCGGCTTCGGGCGTCACGTCCTGAACCGCGCCGGTCCGGAGGTGGTCCGCAACGCCGTGCTGACCCGACTGGCGGACCGCCGCACGCCGGCGGGGTCCTACGTGCTGGAGAACCTCTTCCGGGTCCTCACCGCGTATTCTCCTGAACACGCCTCCGGGCGCCGTTCCTGAACCGGGCGGGTCAGCACCCGAGGTGCTGCGCCAGCTCTCGGAGTCCGGTGACCGTGAGGTCGGCGTCGGGATCCGGAGTCGGGCCACGGATCGAGCCGGTGCCAGGCAAGCACGAGCTCGACGCGGGTGGCGTCGGCCACGGACGGCACGCCGAACTCCACGAGCAGCTCGTCGAGGGACGTGCGGTGCAGGGTGTCGAGGTCGGCCCAACGGCAGCTCGCCGCGCCGGACCCGGTTCATCGACGGGACGTAGCGACCGCGCCACGCGTCCGCGAACGCGGCGGCGTCCACGCCCGCGCCGAGCAACCGCGCGACCTCGCCGGCCACCCCGCCGCGCCAGTCCACGACGGTGCCGAACACGTCGAACACGAGCGCGCGCACGTCCACGTGGCGTTCAGGGCGCGGTGGCCGCGTACCGCGTCTGGAGCAGGCTCTTGCAGAACTCGCCGTTCGTCTCGATCCCGACGCGCTGCAACCTGGCCCGGCGCAGGTGCAGGGGGACCTGAGCCGTGCTGACCCGGCTGCCGTCACCGTGCAGGAGCAGCGGCGCGTCGTCGTCGTGGGGCAGCCCGAGGGCCGCCCGCCGTTCCCGCATCCGGGCGAGGTCGGCCGACGGCGGTACCGCCCCGAGGTTCATCACGGCGAGCTCGTCGGGCCCCACCCCGGCGTCGACGAGCGGTCGGGCGACACGGTCCTGCCCGGCCAGCGCGGCCTTGCGGAAGAACTGCGTCCGCAGCTCGTCGAGCTCGGCCACGGCCTCACCCTGGTCCGAGCCGGCGAACGACCCGACGAAGCCGGCCTGGGCCGCGACCCCACCGTTGATCTCGGCGGAGGCGTGGTGGTCGGCCAGCGTCACGTCCGCGCTGGTGACCCCGTCGACCGCCGACACCGCGTCGTAGGCGTCGGCGACCATCAGGAACGAGAAGTTCGGCGCACAGAAGAACGTGGGCAGTCGCAAGCCGACGGTGGCCACCCCATCGGCGGAGACGGTGCACGACTCGACGAAGTCGAGGTCCGTGATGGGCTCGTCGAGCTCCGGGTCGAGCACCGTCCCCAACGCCGCCCACACCTCGTTCTCCACGGCGACGTGCAAGCTCGTGCTCATGCCTGGGCACCAGCCGTGTCGTCGACGAGCTCGTGGCCCGGCGCTCCGGTCTCACCCGCGGTGGTCTCCAGCTGCATCTCGGCGGGCACCGGGATGTCGTAGAGCCGCGCGGCGTTGAGCCCGAGGATCTTCTTCTTGGTGGCCGTGGTGAGCTTGGCGTAGTCGGTGAACGCGTCGTCGTCGGGCATCTGCCAGTCGACGAAGCCCTCGACCTGCCACTTCGGCACCCAGATGTTGTAGTCGCCGCCGAAGGTCATCTTGTCCTCGCCGACCCAGAACATCAGCTCGCCCATGACCTTGGCGAAGAACTTCGGCCGGGCGTGCATCAGGCCACCGATCACCACGGACAGGCCCGCGTACACGTTGGGCTCCTGCACCGCCATGAAGCAGAAGTCCTCGATGCGCGGGATGGCCGCGTGCTCGACGATGAAGTTCAGGCCCGGGTGGTCGGTGGCCGCCGCGTCGATGTCGGAGACGCTGAACGCGTCCTTGTCCAGCGGCCAGATCGTCGGGCCCTTGTGTGCGTGGATGTTCTTGATACCGAGCTCTTGGCACTTCTCCAGGAACCGGTACGCCTCCGGGCTGTCGAGGCGCCATCCGCGGGAACCCTCGTACCATTCCGCGGTGTAAACTTTCACGCCCTTGAGGTTGAATCTGCGGGCGTCCACCTCGAGCTGCTTGAGGCCCGCGTCGCCCTCGCGCGGGTCGAAGCGCCCGTTGACGATGAGCCGGTCGCCCCACTTCTCCAGCAGCGCGGAGTTCTGGTCGATCGTGTTGAAGCCGTTCGTGTACCAGTCGAGCAGGTACGTCGACTGGAAGATCGCGTGGTCGACGTGACCCTCGATGAATATGTCGCGCTCGAAGTCCTCGGGCGTGACCTTCAGGTACTTTTCGTAGTCCCAGTGGGTCTCGGGCGGGCCGAGCTGGTGGTAGCCGTAGAAGCAGTCGATCCAGCCCTTGGCGAACTCCTCGCGGCCCGACTTCCAGTTCTCCCGGCTCGCGTCCCAGAAGTGGATGTGGGAGTCGACGATGAAGTACTTCTCGCCATCTTTCTCGTACATGTGGTGGGCCTCTCACGTCGTCGGGAAAACGGTCGCCGTGTTGCTGACAAGGATTGTTGTCTCAGGTGCTGACGAAAAAGGGTTCTACGGGACGAGGATGGCGCGACCGCGTACCCGGCCGGCGTCGAGATCGTGCAAGGCGTCGAGCGCCGCGTCCAGCGGGTACTGCCGGGTGTGCAGCGTGACCTTGCCGGCCTGGGCGAGCACCATCAGTTCGGCCAGGTCGTTGTAGGTGCCGACGATGTTGCCGATGATGTTCTTCTCGCCGCCCACGAACTCCAGCGTCGGAATGGTGAGCTCGCCGCCGTAACCGATGATGTACTGCGAGCCGGCCGGTGCGGTCATCTGCCAGGCGTCGTTCTCGGCGCCGCCCTCGGCTACGAAGTCGAACACCACGTTCGCCCCGACGCCGCCCGTCAGGTCCTTCACGGCGTCGATGTGGGTGCCGTCGGAGATGACCGTCTCGTCGGCGCCGATCTGCTTGGCCAGCGCCAAGGCGTCGGGGTTGCGGTCGACGACGATGATCCGGGTCGCGGTCAGCGCGGCCAGGGCCTGGATGCCGATGTGGCCCAGGCCGCCCGCGCCCTGGACGACGGCGGTCGTGCCCGGGTACAGGTCGGGCACCGCCTTGCGCACGGCGTGGTAGGCGGTGATGCCGGCGTCGGCGAGTGCCGCGACGTCGGCGGGGTTCGTCTCGGGCCTGAGCTTCACACACGCCCGCGCCGTGGTGCGCAGGTACTCGGCCATGCCGCCGTCGTTGTTCGACAGGCCGGGGAAGAAGGCGTTCTCGCACTGCATGTCATGGCCGGCGCGGCAGGCGAGGCACAGCCCGCAGCTGGGCTGCGGGTGCAGGATCACGGTGTCACCCACGGACACGTTGGTGACGCCCGCTCCGATCTCGTGCACCCACCCCGCGTTCTCGTGACCGATCACGTAGGGCAGGTCCGGGCCCATCGCGTCGGCCCACTGCCCCTCGAGGATGTGCAGGTCGGTGCGGCAGACACCGGCCCCACCGACCTTCACGATCACGTCGAGCGGGCCGGAGAGCGTCGGCTCGGGGACGTCGTCGATCTTCGGGTCGGTGTGGTACCCGTGCACCCGGACGGCTTTCACCGGCGTACCTCCTACGTCATCGATGACCGACCTCGATTCCAGTGCGAGGCAGGGACACTCACAACCGCCTCCATTCCGGCTGCCGAGAAAACGGACAAAACGCCCAAGCGGGAGGGCTCGACCTGCGTAGACACTTCCGACTGTGGTCGAACGCGGCCTGACCGGACGTACAGCATCCGACCCGGCGGGCGGGCGGGATTCACCGATCGCCGCACGCCGACCCTGGTCGCCGGATCTACCGACGGGTAACGTTGCGGGCGTGACGACGGACACCAGCTGGGTCGGTGCGGCGATGCGCGGCAGCGTGCCGTGGGTGAAAACGGTGGGGATCGAGTTCGGCGAGACCACGGCGGAGCGTTCGGTCGTGCACCTGCCCGATCGCACCGAGCTGCACAACCACGTCGCCGGTCCGCACGCCGCCATGATCTTCGGCCTGGGTGAGACGGCATCGGGTGCGGTCGCGCTCGCCGCGTTCGGTGCCACGGCCGACCGCGCGACCCCACTGGTCGTGCGCTCCGAGATCGCCTACCTCAAGCTGGCCCGTGGCGCGCTGAACGCCGAGGCGGTCCTGGACCGGCCCGCCGCCGAGGTGCTGGCCGAGCTCGACGCGGGGCTGCGCCCCGAGTTCGGCGTCTCGGTGACCGTCACCGACCCCGCGGGCCGGGAGACCTCCCGCATGACGGTGATGTGGACGCTCCGGCCGCACCGGGCCTGACCGGCACCACCTGGCACGTAACACCTGACCCGGACACCCGGGTGCTCGACGAGCATCGGGGTACTAGCGTGCGTGTCATGCATGTGGTCGTAGCTGGAGGACACGGCAGGATCGGTTTGCGGTTGGCCGCGCTGCTGGCCGGGCGGGGCGACACCGTGCTCGGTGTGGTGCGCAACCCCGACCACCGCGCCGAGCTGGACACCGCGGGTGCGTCCACGGCGGTGGTGGACCTGGAGACGGCGGGCGTCGACGATCTGACCTCCCACCTCCGGGGCGCCGACGCCGTGGTGTTCGCGGCGGGCGCCGGGCCCGGGAGCGGCGCCGCGCGCAAGGACACCGTCGACCGTGCCGCGGCCGTCCTGCTCGCCGACGCGGCCCGGCAGGCCGGGGTGACCCGCTACCTGCTGGTCTCCTCGACCGGGGTCGACGCCGAGCCGGAGCCCGGTACCGACGAGGTCTGGGCGGCCTACCTGCGGGCGAAGAAGGCGGCCGAGGAAGCGATCCGCGCGACCGGCCTGGAGTGGACGATCCTGCGGCCCGGGCGGCTCACCGACGATCCCGGCACCGGCAAGGTCCTGCTCGCCCCGCCGCCCGTCGACCGGGGGGACGTGCCACGCGACGACACCGCCGCCGTGCTCACCGCGCTGCTCGACGCGCCGGGTACGGCCGGCCGGGTGCTGGAGCTGCGCGAGGGCGATGCCGACATCCTCGAGGCAGTGACGGCGGTGGCGTCGTGAACCGCGACGTCGGTGGCAGCCCGGACGTCGGCCCGGACGTCGATCCTGATGTCATCGTCGTCGGGGGTGGCGCGGTGGGGGAGAACGCCGCCGACTACGCGGCCCGTGCGGGGCTCACCGTCGTGCTCGTGGAGTCCGAGCTGCTCGGCGGTGAGTGCTCCTACTGGGCGTGCATGCCGTCGAAGGCGTTGCTGCGCACCGGTCACGCCGTCGCCGCCGTACGCCGGCTGCCCGGCACGACCGCCGAGTTCGACCCGGCCGCCGTGCTCGCCCGGCGGGACGTGTTCACGCACTACTGGGACGACTCGAGCCAGGTCGAGTGGGCGCGCGGGGCCGGCCTGACCCTGGTGCGCGGCCACGCCCGGATCACCGGGGTGCGCACCGTCGACGTCGGCGGGGAGACGTTCACCGCCCGGCACGCGGTCGTGGTCTGCACCGGCAGCGTGCCGGTCACCCCGCCCGTGCCCGGACTCGACACCGTCCGGACCTGGGGTTCGCGGGAGGCCACCTCGGCCAAGGAGATCCCGCGACGGCTGGGTGTGCTCGGTGGCGGGGTGGTCGGCTGCGAACTGGCGCAGGCCTTCGGACGGCTCGGCTCGGCCGTCACGCTCCTGCAGGGCGGGCCACGGCTGCTGGCGTCGATGGAGCCGTTCGCGGGGGACCGGGGCGCGACCGCGCTGCGCGCCGAGGGCGTCGACCTGCGGCTGGACTCGCGGCTGGACTCGGTTGCCGCCGACGGTGACGCCATCACGCTGCACATCGGAGGTGACATCGTCACCGTCGACGAGCTGCTCGTCGCGACCGGCCGGCGCCCGAACACCTTCGACGTCGGGGTCGACGCCGTCGGGCTGGAGCCCGGCACGTCCCTCACGGTCGACGACTCAGGGCTCGTCGAGGGCGTCGACGGCGCGTGGCTCTACGCCGCGGGCGACGTCACCGGGCGGGCACCGCTGACCCACCAGGGCAAGTACGCCGCGCGGATCGTCGGCTCGGCGATCGGCGCCCGCGCCGACGGCCGGGCGGTCGACGCCGGACGGTGGGGCGAGCACTCGGCCACCGCCGACCACGTGGCCGTCCCGCAGGTCGTGTTCACCGACCCCGAGGTGGCGGCCGTCGGCCGTACCGAGGCGCAGGCCCGGGACGCCGGCCTCGACGTGCGGATCGTCGACCTGCCCCTCGCGGTGGGCGGATCGGCCCTGCAGGCCGACGGCTACGACGGCGCTGCGCGGCTGGTCGTGGACGAGGCCCGCGGCGTCCTGGCCGGGGTCACGTTCGTCGGTCAGGACGTGGCGGAGATGGTCCACGCCGCGACGGTCGCGATCGTGGGCGAGGTGCCTCTGCACCGGCTCTGGCACGCGGTCCCCGCGTACCCGACGATGAGCGAGATCTGGCTGCGCCTGCTGGAGGCCTACCGGACGGGTTCCTGAGCGCTCACCGCCGTTCCTGCCCCGGCGAACCGCCCCACCGGGGTGGGGCGGTCACGCGGTCTGCGTGAGCGCGGCGGCCAGCCCCAGTGCGGCGGCCATCAGCGCGACCTCCACGCCGGCCCAGCGCAGGACGGGGGTGCGCCGGGTCTGCAGGCGTCGGCGGGTCAGGCCGCCCAGCCCGGCGAGCAGCAGCAGCAATGCGAACTTGGCCACGACCAGCCACCCGTAGCCCGTGGTGACCAGTGCGTTCCACGAGCCCACGCGCAGGGTCGCGCTGAGCACACCGGTCAGGCCGACCGCGACCATGCACACCACGGCGAGCCGGGAGAACCGCGGCAGAGCGGCGTCGAGCAGGGCCCGGCTGCGCGCCAGAAGCACGAGCAGCGCACCGAGACCGCCCACCCAGAGCGCCGCCGCGCCGGCATGAATGGCGACGGCCAGCACGGCGAGCTGATGGTCCGGATCGGACCCGGTGTGGCCGGTGACCGCAGGTGTGAGGATGCCGAGGACGGACGCGATCAGCGGGATCCGCACCTGGACCCGGTCCGGATCACGAAGCCGCAGGATCGCGCAGCCCAGTACGACGGCCGCGCAACCCGCTGTGAGCACCGTCCCGCGTCCGGCGGAGAGCAGCGTGGCCCATCGCAGCATCTCCCCGGCGCCGACCTCGTCGACCGGGCGACCGACCGCGCCTGCCGATCCGAACATGACGGCGAGCAGCACGAGCACCAGCCACGACCCGGCCACCACGACGAGGACGCGGTCGGCGACGGCCTGCACCCGGACCACCTCGCGCGCCTCGCCGCGCGTGCGGATCGGCCCCAGCGGCAGGAGCACGCCGACGAGCGTCAACCCCACACAGGCCACGCCCGCTGCGGTCATCCCGGAGCGGATGGTGGCCGTGCCCACCAGCGCGGACGTGGCCGTGGCCGCCGCCAGTACACTCGCGACGAGCGCGGTGCCGACCGCGAGTGCGACCCACAGCACCGGCGCCGGCCGGGCGGGGTGGACGCCCGCCGTCGAGGTCACCAGGTCAGCCCCGGCCCAGGCGCAGTGCCGTCACCACGGCGCCCCCGACGAGCAGTACGGCGCCGACGATCCACGGCCACGCCGGGGCACCGCGGTCGTCGCTGACGGCGGCGGCCGGGGTGACGGACGGCGTGGCCGGGGCGGGTGCCCCAGCGGATGTGGACGCAGCGGATGTGGACGCAGCGGATGTGGACGCGGCCGGCCCCGCAGCGCCGGGGCCCGGAGCCGTGAGGGTGAACGCGATGCCGCCCGTGACCGGGTGGCCGTCGTCGGACACGACCCGGTAGCCGACCTCGTAGCGCCCGGCAGGCCCGAGCGGCAGGAGCGCGGTACCGACGGCGCCGCCGTCCACGGTCGTGTCGCCGGTCTGGTAGGCGACACCGTCCGGGCCGATCAGGGTGATGGTCGAGAATCCGGGCTGCATCGGCTCGTCGAAGGTCAGCGCGAGGGATGTCGGGGGCGTCGCGACGCTCGCGCCGTCGGCCGGGTCGCTGTTCTGCAGCCGGGTGTGGGCCGTGGCGGGACCGACGCCGAGCAGCATGGCGAGCCCGCAGACCATGAGCAGGGATCCGGCACGCAGCGCGTACCGGTGCGGTGGCGATGTCACAGGGGTTCTCCGATGGCAGGACCGAGGTGCGGTGGTCAGCACCTCACCGGAGGCCCACGGCGGGCGTGGGCGGAGTCGAGCATCCGCGCCCGGCGCGGAGCGACGTCCGGGGCCGGCACGGCGAACGTCGGCAGCGGCGGGTCGACCGGTGGGCGGGCGGGCCTGCGGGGAAGCACCCGGCGCAGTGCGCCGATCAGCACCGAGAGTCCGTGGTCGGAGTGCCGCAGCGCGACGGCCACGGCCAGCGTGACGGCGGCGTGCATGGCCGGCATCGCCGGGCCGGTGAGCACCGCGGGGCCGACGTCGTGGGCGGGATGCAGCAGGGACATGAGCTCGTGCAGGGCCAGCTGTCCGGCGGCGAGGGCGACGACGGTGCCCGCGGTGCTCCGGCTGAGGTCCGCGAGGGAGACGAACAGCCCGGCGACCAGCGGAACCAGTATCAGCAGCAGGCCCGCGTCGGGCAGCGAGCCGCCGCCCGCGACATGTCCGACCGCGGTGAGCAGCGCGCTCAGCGCCGCGAGGGCAGTACCCCGCACCAGGTCGCGCCGACCACCACCGTCCACGGAGAACGACGGTAGTCGCCGCGTGCACGTGGCGAGCGGGAGAGGCGGGTGGACGGTCCGCCGGTCCGGTCGGGCGGCTCCGCCGGCGGGTGCGGGCGGGGCCGGTGCCCTCAGGTGGGTACGCCGAGGTGCGCGAGCAGGGCCGACTCGATGCGGTCCAGTTCCCCGCCGATCGCCCGGTACGCCGTGCGGCGCCGTGTCGAGGGCATGTGCTCCGCGGCCCGGACGGCCACCGCGAGGTCGGCGAGCCGGGGCCGGGTGTCGGCGGCGAACCTGCGTGCCGCACCGGTGGCGTGCGCCTCGGTGCCGTCGTCGAGCTTCATGAGGGCCTCGGCGACCCGGGACAGCCGGGCGTGCAGTGCCCCGCCCGGGCCTGCATAGGCGCCGAGCTGGTCGGGCGCGACGCCCAACCGGGCGGCCCGGTAGGCGTCCCAGCGGGCCCGGGCGACGCCGGCCGCGGCGAGGGCGTAGGGAGCGAGCAGCGGCGCGACGGCCTTGCTGACGCCGATCATCCGCCGCGCGTTCGACGCCGTGAACGGCCGCCGCGCACGCGCCGTCCCCGTGGTCGCCGCCGCGGCGGTGACCCCTGCCGTGCCGGACTTCCGCCTCGTGCCCCGCGCCATGCCGTCCACCCTTCTCGGACCCGTCCCGGCGTGATCGGGACGGGTCGTGAGCAGCCTAGATGGTTGATTCCGTGAAGATCGTATGAGGGCGTGTCGCGGCCTCGCTGTCACGACGCCGGTCATCGGACAAGGATGCGCTGCCGCGGTGCGCCTGTCGTCGCAGGGACTGCGCGGCCGGGGTGTCCGGTTTCCGTCCCGCCGGGCCTGTGCCCGTGACCGTGGTGACGTCTCGGATGCCCCCGTTCTCCGGTGGTGCTCCCTGTCGCGGGTCGGTGCCCCCGTTCGACGGGGGGTGTCGCCGCGGACGGGGAGCACGGGCGCCGTGCCGAGTCGCGAGTCAGCCGTCGAGGGCGGAGGGCCGCCGGTGCGCGACGGCAGGCGCGGCCGTTGTCGGTGGTGGTCATTACCCTCGATCACGTGACCGCGACCGAGAACCGGGCCCCGACAGCGGGGCCGTCCCGCACCGGCTTGGTGTCCCTCGACGCGGCCGCCACCACCCGATGCCGCCGACGGGTCCATCTCGACCACGATCCGGCCGCGGCGACCTCACCACGGGCTCTCCCCGACCCCGCGCTCGAGCAGCGCCGGGGGGGGGGGGGGGGGGGCCCCCCCCCCCCCCGGCCCGCCCGGGGGCCGACGACAAAACAAAAAATTAATAAATAATTATATTTTAATATTTTTAGTTTTTATAAGATTATTATAAAGAGAAAAAAATAAAAAA
>JAJAZD010000311.1 GCA_026785945.1 Pseudonocardia sp.
CGCCGCCGCCCGTCCCCGCCGCGTCGCCCCCGCCGCCGCCCGTCCCCGCCGCGTCGCCGGCACCGGCCTGCGACGGGCCGGCGACCGAGGTCATCGGCGCCGACCAGCTCGGCGAGGCCATCGCCGACGCGGCACCCGGCGACGTCATTCGGATGGGACCCGGCACGTACGCCGGCACCTTCGCGACGACCGCGTCGGGCACCGCCGATCGGCCCATCACGCTGTGCGGCGGCCGCGACGCCGTCATCGACGGCGGCGACGTCAAGGGCGACTACGCCCTGCACCTCGACGGGGCGTCGCACTGGCGTCTGCTCGGATTCACCATCCGCGGCGGCCAGAAGGGGCTGATGGCCGACAACGCGCAGGCCAACTTGATCGAGGCCCTGCTCATCGAGGGCACCGGCGACGAGGCTCTGCACCTGCGCCAGGCCAGCAGCGACAACATCGTGCGCGGCAACGAGATCCGGCGCACCGGCATCAGGGAACCGAAGTTCGGCGAGGGCGTCTACATAGGCAGTGCCGAGAGCAACTGGTGCGAGCAGAGCGACTGCGGACCCGACCGCAGCGACCGGAACACCATCGAGGGCAATACGATCTGGCAGACCTCGGCCGAGTCGGTCGACATCAAGGAGGGCACCACCGGCGGTGTCCTTCGCGGCAACTCGTTCTCCGGCGAGGGCATGTCCGGCGAGGACTCGGACTCCTGGGTCGACGTCAAAGGCAACGGCTGGACGATCGCCGACAACGTGGGCCTCGATGCGCCCGAGGACGGCTTCCAGCTCCACGAGATCGTCGACGGGTGGGGCATGGACAACACCTTCACCGGCAACACCGCCACCGTCAACGCGGACGGCTTCGCGTTCAATATCACCAAGAACCGGGAAAACAACCGCGTGAGCTGCGACAACGAGAGCGTTGAGGCCGGCAAGGGCCTCAGTACGGTCGACTGCAGCCCTTGACGAGAGGAACCGACGTGTTCGCACGCCGCATCGCAGTGATCGGAACCGGCTATGTCGGTCTCACCACCGGAGCCTGCCTGGCGTCGCTGGGCCACCACGTCGTGTGCGCCGACATCGATCCCGAGAAGGTCGACCGGCTCACCCGTGGCGAGGTCGACATCCTCGAGCCCGGCCTTCCCGAACTCGTGGCGGAGAACATCGCCGCGGGCCGCCTGGAGTTCGTTCTCGGCGCCCGCAAGGCCATCGTCGCACCCGACGAGCCTGCCGTCGAGGTCGTGTTCCTGTGCGTGCCGACGCCGATGGGCGACGGCGGCGCGGCCGACCTGCGTGCCGTCCAGGCGGTGGCGAACGAGGTGCGCCACCTGCTGCCTGCGGGATGCGTCGTCGTCAACAAGTCGACCGTGCCGGTCGGCACCGCGGAGACCACGCGCAAGATGCTGGGCCGCCGCGACGTCTCCGTCGTGTCCAACCCCGAGTTCCTGCGCGAGGGCACCGCGGTGCACGACTTCCTCAACCCCGACCGCATCGTCGTCGGCAGCGACAGCCAGGACGCCGCGGAGCGCGTCGCCGCCCTGTACTCCAAGCTCGGCGCCCCCACACAGCTCACCGACGCCGCGAGCGCGGAGCTGGTCAAGTACGCGGCCAACTGCTTCCTCGCGATGAAGCTGTCGTATGTCAACGCGCTGTCCGAGCTGTGCGAGCGACTCGGCGCGGACGTCCTCGAGGTCACCGAGGGCATGGGCTACGACCGCCGCATCGGGCAGACGTTCCTCTCGCCGGGGCCGGGCTGGGGCGGCTCGTGCTTCCCGAAGGACACCCACGCGCTGCTGCAGATCGCCGAGGCCGCCGGGATGGACTTCGACCTGGTCGGCGCGACACTGCGCACCAACACCCGCACGCGCGAGCGCGTGGTGGAGAAGGTGCGCGACGCCGTCGGCGGCTCCCTGACCGGCAAGCGGATCGGCCTGCTCGGGCTCACGTTCAAGGCCGGCACGGACGACCTGCGCGACTCGCCGGCCCT
The DNA here is from genome assembly GCA_026785945.1 of Pseudonocardia sp. GTDB lineage: Bacteria > Actinomycetota > Actinomycetes > Mycobacteriales > Pseudonocardiaceae > Pseudonocardia. The sequence goes on from JAJAZD010000311.1 coordinate 1,981, forward strand.
CGCCGTCGCCGAGCTGCTTACGGCCGAGGGCGCCGAGCTCGTCGGCTACGACCCCGCCTGCCCGACCGGGGTGCCCGGCGTCACCGACGGGATCAGCGTGGTCGACGACCCGCTGGCCGTCGCCAAGGACGCCGTGGCGCTGGTGGTGCTGACCGAGTGGCCGCAGTTCCGGGCGCTGGACTGGACGGCGCTGGGTGGCGTGATCGGGTCTCCGGTCGTGATCGACACCCGCAACCTGCTCGACCCCGACGTCCTGCGCCGCGCCGGTTTCGCGTGGATGGGCCTGGGCCGCAGCTGAGGCCTCCGACGCGGGGATCTTCGCGTACAGATCAGGCCATGGTCCGAACCCGGCTGATCCCTCGGAACGGCGCGGGGAAGTCGGCCCGCCTGCGGGCAACCATGCGTACCCGCCTCGACACGACCGATCTGCCACCGCTCACCCGCCTCCGCGCGGCCCGCACGTGTGTTGCATTCCCACGCCGTTTCACCTCAACTATGCAACACAACGGGCACTAGTGTTACATTGTGCGAACTCAGGATTTTGAGGGTAGCCCGACCGGTCTACTGGTACCGATCTCGGGCCTGGACCGACGCTACGGCGAGTGGGGTCATGTCGCGTTCGTCGCGCACCAACTGCCGGAGGAGACTCCCCAGCTCGACGTGCCCACCTTCAACGCCGTCTCAGCCGCACGTGCTGCACTTGCGTCGCTGAACAGCTCGGCGCGTCAACTGCCCAATCCCTCGTTGCTTCGACGGCCGACCTTGCGGCGGGAAGCACAGAGCACCTCCGCGTTGGAGGGGACCTATGCGCCCCTCCAAGCCGTCCTTGCCGCCGATGAGGACGACGACCCGGCCGACGCCAACCTTCGCGAGGTCCTCAACTACGTCCACGCTGCCGAGCATGCCTTCAGCTGGCACGGCGCCGGTCGACCCCTCGCGACCATCCTCCTGACCGAGCTGCACGCCGTGCTGGTGCGCGGTACAGCCGCCGACAACGAGCAAGCCGGGCGGATCCGTACGATCCAGGTGGTGATCGGCGGGCACCCAGGAGGACGTGTGCAGGATGCCCGATTCGTCCCTCATCCCCCTGGTCCGGAACTCGAGCGCAAGGTTCGGGACTGGCTCAGCTGGGTCGACGAGTCCCACAGGGGACACATCGACCCCGTCGTGGCCGCCGGAATGGCTCACCACCACTTCGAGACCCTGCACCCGTTCAATGATGGCAATGGTCGGATCGGACGGCTCCTCATCGTCCTTCACTTTCTCTACGCGCAGGTGCTCACCGAGCCCACACTCACGGTCTCACCATGGTTCGAAGCCCGCCAGGCTGATTACTACGACGCTCTGATGGGGGTGAGTGCCCATGGCGACTGGAACCGTTGGATACGCTTCTTTGCCGACGGCATCGCCGCGTCAGCCAGAGACACCGAGGACCGACTGCTCGACCTCCTGCAGGTACAAGCAGATCTGAAGATGAGGATTCGAAAGGCAGGGCTACGGGCCGACAACGCCATGCTTCTCGTCGACTTCGCTCTCGCTCAACCGATCTTCACAGTCCGCCAGGTGGAACGCCGATTAGGTGTCACGTACCCACGAGCAAACAAGTTGGTTGGACAATTGGTTGGCATCGGCGTCCTCAGACAATTCGACGAGGCCGTGTACGACCGGAGTTTCGCAGCCCCCGACGTCGTCGGCATTCTCCTGCGAAGTGGGTAGCCGGTCTCAGTTCCGGAAGACGACCGTCCGCAGCATCACGAAGTTGACGACGGTGGCCAGCCCCTGGGCGATGGCCCAGGCGAGGCTGGTGCGCAGCGGCATCGCCGGGAGCACCGCGAGCATCAACGCGTTCATACCGACGTTGAGCGCGAAGGTCGTGCCGTAGAGCATCGCGAAACCGGCGAGGCGCCCGTGCCCACCCGCGGAGTCGAACGTGAACCGCCGGTTCAGCAGGTAGGCGGTGGTGGTGCCGAGGACGAAGCTGACGGCCTTCGCCGCGCTCGGCCAGGCACCCAGCTGCAGCAGGACGTGGTAGACGCCGAAGTCGACCAGCGCCGACAGCACGCCGATCGCGACGAACCTGCTCAGCTGCGCGACCAGGCCGTGCTTCGCCGGCGAAGGCTGGGTGGCGGTCACGGGAGCAGGGTAGCGGGCAGGACCGGGTGCCCGGCTCGCACCGGCGGGCCCTCGGGTGTGCGGTGGATCAGAAGTGATAACCGGCGAAGTGGTAGCGGCGCCGCACCGTGACCGAGCCCATCCCGGCGCGGCCGTGGACCACGAAATGCGGCACGCCGACCCGTTGCACCGACGGCAGGCCGCAGTTGACCGAGCCCATGCCCGCGACGACGCCGTCGACGTTCGCGGTGGAGTCGTCGGGCACGAGCAGCTTGGCCGAGCCCGCACCGAGGTCGACCTCGACGTCCACCACGGCGTGGGGGATCGCCGTCTCGCAGAAGTCGAGCACGACCGCCCCCATCGCGCTCTGCACCCGCAACCGCGCGGGGACGTCCCACCCGCCGGCCCGCTTGAGCGTCGACATGCCCGCCCGCAACACCACCGGCACGGCGTCGGGGAGAGCCACCGGAGCGGTGGGCACGGCCGCCGGCCCACCGCCGGGCAGGTCGGCGAGCGGGGGACGCAGATCGGAGTCGTAGCGGGCCGCGTACACGACGTCGAGTCGTTCCTCCAGCTCGGAGACGGTGATGCGTCCCTCGGCCATCGCCTGGTGGAGCAGCTTGGCCGCACGCTCGCGGTCGGCGTCGGAGATCCGGATGCCCGGCGGATCCGGCGGCTGGACGGTCACACCGCCGAGGGTAGTGGCCCGGCGGACGGCAACCCGTTCGAGACCGCGACGCCCGCGCTGCGGAGCCCCGGCCATGGCCGGGGAGTAGCGTTGGTCCCGATGTCCAGCGCCGACCCGATAGCCGCCGACCCGATGGCCACCGACTCGACAGCCAGCCTGCACGGGTGGGGGCGCACGGCCCCGTCCACCGCCCGGGTGGTGGTGCCCCGTTCCGCAGACGACGTCGCCGCCGCGATCGCCGCCGCCGGGCCCCGCGGCATCATCGCCAGAGGCCTCGGCCGCTCCTACGGTGACCCGTCCCAGAACGCCGGCGGCACCGTCCTCGACATGACGGGGCTCGGCGTCGTCCACTCGATCGACGCCGACAGCGGTCGCGTCGTCGTCGACGCCGGAGTCAGCCTCGACACCCTGATGCGCCGCGCCCTGCCGTTCGGGTTGTGGCTGCCCGTGCTGGCGGGCACGCGGCAGGTGACGGTCGGTGGCGCGATCGGCGCCGACATCCACGGCAAGGCGCATCACCTGGTCGGCAGCTTCGGCAACCACGTCGAGTCGATCCGCCTGGTCGTCGGGGACGGGTCGGTGCGCGAGCTCACCCCCGACGGCGAGGACTCCGAGCTGTTCTGGGCCACCGTCGGCGGTATGGGTCTCACCGGGGTGATCGTCGCGGCCACGCTCCGACTGCACCACGTCGAGACCGCGTACTTCACGGTCGACACCGAGCAGATCGACAACCTCGACGATCTGATGGCACGCCAGATGATCGACGACGAGTCCTATGCCGAGTCGGTCTCGTGGTTCGACGCCGTCACCACCGGCGCCCACTTCGGCCGGGGGCTCCTGATGCGGGGCAACCACGCCACCGCCGCGGAGCTGCCGCCGAAGCTGCGCCGCGATCCCCTGAAATTCGACGCTCCGCAGTTGCTCACCGTGCCCGACGTGTTCCCGCCGGGGCTGCTCAACCGGTTCACGGCCAAGCTCTTCAGCGAGCTGTGGTACCGGAAGTCGCCGACCAGGTCCGGTGCGATCCAGAACATCACGCAGTTCCTGCACCCGCTCGACATCCTCGGGGAATGGAACCGCGGCTACGGCCCGCGTGGGTTCCTGCAGTACCAGTTCGTGGTCCCGATCGAGCGGGACGACGTGATCCGCACGGTTCTGGAACGGATGAGCGCCGCAGGAAAGGTCTCGGCACTCAATGTCCTGAAGCGGTTCGGTGCGGCCAACCGGGCGCCCCTGTCCTTCCCGAAGCCGGGTTGGACGATGTGCGTCGACATCCCGGTGGGGCCGGGCCTGGGTGCGCTGTGCGACGAGCTCGACGCGCTCGTTCTCGACGCCGGCGGCCGTCACTATCTCGCCAAGGAGTCCCGCACCTCGCCGGAGGCGATCCGGCGTGGCTATCCCCGCCTCGACGAGTGGCGCAAGGTGCGCGACGCCGCCGACCCCGGAGGGATCTTCACCTCCGACATGTCCCGACGCCTGGAGCTGACCCACTCATGATCGACGCAGTCGGCAACCCACAGAGCGTGCTGCTCCTCGGCGGCACGTCCGAGATCGGCCTGGCCACCGTCGAGGCCTTCGCCGTCGACCGGCCGCTGCGCGTCGTGCTCGCCGCGCGGCCCTCCGAGCGGCTCGACGCCGCACGCGTCCGGCTGGAGAAGCTCGGCTGCGCCGTCGAGACGCTGCCGTTCGACGCCCGCGCGACCGACACGCACGCCGATGTCGTGCACAAGGCGTTCGCGGGTGGCGACGTCGACGTGGCGATCGTCGCGTTCGGGGTGCTCGGCGACAACGAGCAGGCGTGGACGGACGTGGCCGCCGCCGTGGAGCTGGCGCAGGTCAACTACACCGCCGCGGTGTCCGTCGGCGTCGCCCTCGGCGGGCGGATGCGCGAGCAGGGCCATGGTGCCCTCGTCGCCCTCTCGTCGGTGGCGGGCGAGCGGGCCCGGCGCTCGAACTTCGTCTACGGCTCCACCAAGGCCGGTATGGACGCCTTCTACTCCGGCCTGACCGAGGCCCTGCGTCCGCACGGCGTGCACGTCACCGTCGTCCGGCCCGGGTTCGTGCACACCCGGATGACCGAGGGCATGAAGCCTGCGCCGTTCTCCACCACGCCCGACGCCGTCGCGGCCGTCGTCGTCGACGCCGTACGCAATCAGCGTGAGCTCGTGTGGGCCCCGGCACCGCTGAGGTTCGTCATGAGCGCGTTGCGGCACCTGCCCCGCGCCGTGTTCCGTCGGCTCCCGGCCTGACCTTCCCCTCGGGGCCTGCTCCGCGCCACCCCGAGTTCGGGTGAGGTCCCGCCGCCGGGCGGCGTCGGGCCGCTCAGCCGCTCGTCTGCAGCCACCGAACCTACCGGGATGCTCGGGACGGTCGCCATGAGTCTCGACGTGGTCGGCCGATCGGGTGCGGAGACAGCGGGATCTACCGACCGTGGGGGTGCCGGGCGACCACGCTGCGGCATCACCAGCGGTCGATATGCAGCACCTGGTCGAGCGGCTCGCGCTTCGCCGGCATGAACGTCTCGCCGGTGTAGTACGCCGTCGGGAGCAGCACCCCGTGGCGGACGTGCGACGGGATCCCGAGCAGTGCGGAGATCTCCTTCTCGTACCTCAGGTGCAGCGTCGTCCACGCACTGCCGAGGCCGCGTGCGCGTGCGGCGAGCTGGAAGCTCCACGCGGCGGGGAGCAGGGACCCCCACACGCCGGCCTGGTTGCTCGCCGGCAACTCCTCGGCGGCGGTGATGCAGGCGATGACGTGCACCGGCACCTCACCCATGTGCTCGCCGAGCCACTCGGCGGACGTCGTCACCCTGGCCTGCGTCGCCTGCCGCTCGACGGTCCCCGTGACGGAACGCGCGGCGTAGCTCGGGGCGCCGCGGTAGGCGTCGAAGGACTGCCGGTAGTACTCGCCGATGCGGGCACGCAGACCGGCGTCGGTGACGACCATCCAGTGCCAGCCCTGCTGGTTGCTGCCCGTCGGGGCCTGCAGGGCCACCTCGAGGCACTCACGCACCAGCTCGAGCGGCACCGCCCTGTCCAGGTCGAGCCGCTTGCGCACGGACCGGGTGGTGGTGAGCAGCTCGTCGGGGCCGAGGGGGAGCGTCATGCCCCGATCATGCCCTCAGTCGGCCGTCCTGCAGTCCGCGGCCGCACCCGGTTCGCGCGGGTAGCGGTAGGACGTCCGTTCCCACGAGCCGGCCAGGTTCCGCCAGAACCGCTCCGGGGTCAGGGGGGCGCGGACCGAGTCGAGCAGTTCCCGCGTGCGCGGACAGGACAGGGCGGCGCGGGCCTGGGCGACGCCGGCCGGGTCGACGAACCCGGTGTCCCCCGGGATCGCGGCGTCGGCGACGAACCACTCCGGCGGCAGGTCCTTGTCGTGCCCGATGCGCCCGTCCGGGAGACCGGTGGCGTGGGCGGCGAGCGGGTTGGCCAGGCCGACGCCGTCGAGGACGCGGGTGTCGAGCGGCGCGAGCTCACCGGTGACCCCGAGGTTCAGCCAGGAGATGGTGTCGCGGCCGTCGGCCGCTCCGGCGCGCGCTCCGTCGTCGGCGGGCTTGGCGAACAGCCACCACCGCAGCCCGTCGGGGCCGGGGCCGGGCAGCGCGAGCGAGGGTGTGGACTCCTCGCGCAGCGCGGCGACCCCCTCCGGCGCGACCGGGTGGTCGACGAAGTCCTCGGCGGTGACCGGGTTGGGGCGCCCGACCAGGAGCACGTAGTACAGCCGCTCGTTGGCGATCCAGTTGGGGCCCAGCATGTCGTACGCCGGGCGCAGGCCGATGATCGCGACAGCCGCCCAGGCCGCCATGCCCAGCACCGGCAATGCCGTCCAGCGACTCAGCGGTACCGCCATCAGGGGCAGGACCAGGCAGAACAGGGCAGGGAGCAGCATCCGGCCGTGCATGAAGTCGCCGCCGACCCGCGTGACGTACGACGCGAGAAGCGCCGCGGCCACCACCGGCGTCGCGAGCACCACGGTGGACGCGACGCGCGGCCTCGCGGCTCCCCGCCGCGTCAGGAGGACGATCGCCCCGACGCACAGGGTGAGCAGCGGGATCCACAGCAGGTAGGTCCCGACCAGGTCGAGGAGATAGTGGATTCCCTGCTGCCAGCGTGCGGTACTCGCCTCCTTGGCCAGCGCCGTCGACGGCACGAGAAGGCCGTAGTAGCCCGTCCGGAACACCTCGTAGGCCAGCGGCAGCGCTACGGCGGCCCCGGCGAGGCCCGCGATCCGCCGCCAGCCGCGGTGGCTCTCGATCACCACCAGGGCGACGGCCGCGAGGAGCCCGAACAGCGCCAGATCCGGCCGGACGAGCGGGGCGAGGCCGAACACCAGCGCCGCGGGCCAGGCGTGCCCGGGACGCCCGGACCGGCGGGCCTCCAGCCTGCGCACGAGCAGCCACCAGCTCAGACCCAGCCAGCCGACGATGAGGCCGGTCTCCAGCCCCGAGGTGCCGAAGTCCCAGAACGGGGGCAGCGCGACGACCACGAGTGCCCCGAAGGGCACCATCCGCCGGCCGGGGTGGAGGCGGCGCGCGGCGTCGAGCCCCAGGCCCACGCCCACCACGGAGAACAGCAGCCCGAGGATCACCGCCGCCCAGTTCAGCGACAACCCGGGGACGAGGCCCGCGATGGCCAGCACGGCGGTCCACAGGGTGGACGTGTTGGCCTCCACCCGCTCACCGGCGTTGAAGACCGGGCCCTCACCGGCGAGGAGTTGCCGCACGGTGCGCAGGACGATGAGCCCGTCGTCGCTCATCCAACGGCGGTTCCACACCAGCGCCGCGAACACGAGCACCACGCCACCGAGCTGGATCCCGTTCCACAGGCGATGACGGCGTGACGCGCGGGCCGGCTCGTCGACGGCGGACGGCGGTGCGATGACGGTGCTGATCGGCCAACTCCCCCGTGACGGAACCGTACTTCCGGTGGGGACATCGAACCACGGGCCCTGCGGGCACCCGCGCCTGCGGCCGTCGACCGGCGCGTCCGGCGCTACGGCGCCGGGGGCGCCTCGATCACGAAGACCGAGGACTCTCCCGAGCCGGGACGGAGGAACAGGCGCCCGGACAGGAACTGGGTCAGGGACGGCACCGCGTGCAGACCGGCGTCGAGCAGCTTCGGCAGCCTGCGGTAGGGGACGTTCCACAGGCCGTCGCTGCCCTCGCGCAGCACGATGAACCCGGCGTCGACGAGGAACTGCCGCCACTGCGCGTGCGGCTTGAGGTTGATGTGGGTCGGGTCCTGGTAACCCGTCCAACCCTCCCCGGACAGCGCGCGGGCCTTCCCCGCCGGGTCGGGCATGACGACCAGCGCGCGGCCCCCGGGCACGAGGACGCGCCGCCAGCAGGCGAGCACCGAGGTCGCCGTCGCGTCGTCGAGGTGTTCGAGGACGTGGATGGCACTGATGCCCCGGAAGACCCCGCTCGGGATGGTGTCCAGGCTCGTGTGCACCGGGCAGCCCGGCGCGGTGCGCCGCGAGAGCTCCGCCGAGTAGGGCGAGATCTCGAAGCCCGACGCCGAGCCGTGCGCGGCCAGTCGCCGCAGCAGGTGCCCGGTGCCGCAGCCGAAGTCCAGGTAGGGACCCACTCCGACGTAGCGACGGATCATGCGGACGTACCAGCGCAGGGCCGGCCGGTCGCCCGCCTGGCCGTTGCCGTCGTAGTAGGCCTCGTCGTAATGGTCGGGCTCGCCCTGCGCCGGCTCGAATTCGACCGTCATCGTGCCGTCCTCCGTTGATGGGCCGCCTTGTCGAGCAGCACCTCGTATCCGTCGAGCACGGACGAGACGGAGAACGCCTCGTGTGCGCGGGCGGCGCCGGCCACCCGATCGGGCGGGTCGGCCGCCAGCGCCTGGATGGCGCGGGTGATGGCGGGCGAGTCGGCCGGTGGGACGACCGTGCCGAAGCCCGTCCGCGCCACCGGCTGGCGGACCCCGGGGATGTCGGAGGAGATCACCGGCACCCCGGCCAGCATCGCCACGGCCTGCACGATCCCGAACGCCTCGAAGGCGTTGATGCTCGGCAGCGTGAACACGTCGAGCGAGGCGTAGAAGTCACCGATCCGGTCCTCCGGGACGAAACCCAGGAGCCGGACCCGCGGGTCGTCGCCGATCGCGGCGCGCACGTCGTCGATCACGCTGCCGCCCGCGACGTGCGTGAAGTCGCCGCCGATGAGCAGGCGCGCGTCGGGGTCGGGAAGCGCTCGGAATCCGCGGACCAGGAACGCCAGGCCCTTCTCCCGCACGATCCGGCCAAGGAACCCGACGTGCAGGCCGTCGGTCTCCCGGTAGCTCGGCAGCCCGGGCGGCGGGGGCGGACACGGCGGCGCCACGACGACCATCGACGGCTCGATCGCGGGCCACATGCGGCTGTGCCGCGCGTAGTCCTCGCTGGTGACGGCGACGGCCGCCGACCGCCGCATCGCGAGCCGGTTGGACGCGTCGACGATGAGCCGTTGCGCGGTGTTGATCGCGCCCGGCGGCAGTGTGACGTCGCAGTGGTAGGTGCAGACCAGCGGTGTCCGCAGCCCCGCGGCGATCGCGCCCGCCTCGAGCATCGGCAGCTGCAGGGCGCCCACGGTCGCCTTCGCGATGGTGGACCGCGACAGGCGCACCAGGTGCGGGCTGATCACGCCCCGGCCCAGCCGCGCGAGCACCGGTGCGCGCAGCACGCGGACCCCGTTGATCTCCTCCGTGCGCGGCAACGAACCGTCGAACCGGCTCGTCACGACGGTGACGCGGCGGCCACGGGCGGCGAGGCCCTCGGCGATGTCGCGGGCCATGTTCGTCAGGCCGGAGACGTACGGCGCGTAGTAGGTCAGCGCGATGGCGAAGTCGTCGTGCTCAGGCGACACCCTGCAACACCCGCTCCCGACGTTCGGTCAGCACCAGTGCGGTGCTCACCAGCCATCCGGCCGTCGAACCGAGGAGGAAGGCCAGCTCGGCGCGCAGGAGGAGGTCCGGCACCAGTGCCAGGACGAGCGCGGCGACGGCCAGCCCGGACAGCCAGCTCCATCCGACCAGGCGGTGCCGCACCGATGCCACCAGTACCTGCGTGACGAGCACCAGCCCGATGTAGGCGGCCACACCGGTCGCGAGCAGCGCGATGTGGACGCCGGGGAGCACGTACTGCACGCCGAAGATCAGCTCGACGAGCCACGGGCCGGCGAGCCAGCCCAGCGCGAGCGCGGCGGCGGCGAGCACCAGCAGGCCGAGCGAGAGCAGGCGGATCACACGATGCAGCGTGGCGCGGTCACCGGAGTGCAGGATCGCCGTCAGCATCGGCAACAGCGCGGTCTGCAGCGGCACCACCAGGAACAACGGGATCCGGGTGAGGGTGAACACGGCCAGGAACTGACCGGCGCGGGTGGCGTCGAGCTCCGACTCGGCGAGCACCGGCACCAGTACCGACGGCCCGTTGAGCAGCAGCTGCGCACACAGCGACCCGAGGACCAGGGGCGCGACGGCCGACCACACCTGGCGGGGTCCCCACCACCCGGCCGCCGGGTCCGGTTCCGTGGCGGCGCGGGTGCGGCGGCGCAGCAGCGACAGCAGCTGCGGCGTGTGCGAGAGCGCGATCGCGACCACCAGCGTCCAGGCGAACGCGGAGCTGCCCGGGTCGGCGACAGCGGTGGCGACGAGCGCGGCGAGGCCGACGCGCAGCACGGCGTCGAGGAACATGATGGCCGCGTGGCGGCCCATCCGGTCCATGCCGATCAGCGCACCACGCACGACGAACTGGCCCGCGGAGACCAGGCAGAGCACCCCGAGCGCCACCACGGTGAACGTCTGCCCGCCGAACGCGCGCGACAGGACCGGCCAACCCAGCGCCACCATCGCGAGCTGGGCCACCGCCATCGTCGCGGCCGTCAGCAGAGCGGCCTTGAGCACCCCCAGCGGACGCCCCGGGGTCTGGAGCAGCCGCGCGGTCTCCTGCTCGACGGACAGGAACATGCCGAACCCGGCCACCTGCGCGAGCGACCAGAACGCGCCGAAGTAGGCGTACTCGGCCGCGGGAAGGCTGCGCGCCACGATGGCGAGGTAGATGTTCACGAGCAGGCCGGACCCCACGATGCCGAGGCCGACCAGCCCGAGCGACCGCGAGCGGGAGCCGGTGCCAGCCAGGACTCTGACCTCCATGGAGGGAACCTCGGGAACGGGACGGATCATGCAGTGGTACCGCTCAACCCACCGCACGCACCACGTACAGGTGGCTGCGCCAGCGAGGCCCGGCGCTGTCGTCCTCCTCGACGGAGACGGTCACCCCACCCGCCTCCGCGATCAGGCGCGTGACCGCGGCCGGCGGGGTGCCGTGCATCTGCATGCCCTTGCGGAGCCGGTTGAGCAACGGCGTGGGCAGCGCGCGCATGGCCCTACCCACCGGCCCACCGGCCGGCTCGGAAGGCAGCTGGAACACCACCGGGGCTCCCGGTGCGGCGACACGGAGGAACTCGCGGATGTAGCCGTGCGACAGCTCGGTGGGCATGTGCTGCAGCACCCGGCAGGTGTACACGAGGTCGACGGAGCCCGCCGGTACCGCGGCCAGGTCGGTGCCGGTGTTGAGGAGGAACTCGCAGCGCTCGTCGTCGACGATCTCGGTGGCCCTCGCCAGCATCGTCGGGGAGACGTCCATGCCGATCACGCGGGCGAAGCCCGCGGCCGCGCGGCCGGCGGTGAGCCGCCCCGGGCCGCAGCCGAAGTCCAGCGCGGTGCCCATCGTCGGGGCGACGCCACGGCGGGCCAGCAGCGCCAGTACTGCATCCACCTCGCGCCGGCCGGTGCGCAGGAACTCCGCGGTGTTCCAGGTCCCGCCCTTGCCGGCGTCGGTGAGCGCGGCCCACATGGGGTCCTCGCCGCCGAGCTCCGTCCAACAGCGCGCGACGTCCGTCAGCTGGCTTCCCACCCGATAACTGTAACGGGCACCTGCTCGCGGCCCTGTTGCGGCGTGCTGGAACGCCTCTCGACGATCGACGCCGGGCATGGCCGTGCGCCCCTTTCATCCCGGCCCTGACAGCATGACCGCTCGTGGGGGACCGGTCCGATGCCGCGCAGCAGGGCGAGTCGGGCGGTGGCGACGCCGCGAGGCGCGACACACCCCGCCCGGGACCGGCGCCGGATGCGGTGGCTCACCCTCCGCCGACCGGCCCGCCTCCGCATGTCACCTCGCCCGCGGCCGCCGACCCACCCGCCGCCACGGTCTTCTCCGTGGACACCCCCACAGCCGTCCTGCCGGCCGTACCGCCCGCCGCCGTCCCGCCCGCTCCGGTACCGCCCGCCGCGGCGCCCATCGTCGCGGCGCCCATCGTCGCGGCGCCCATCGTCGCGGCGCCCATCGTCCCCGGGCCCGCCGTCGCGTCGCCCGCCCCCGCGCCGTCCGTACCGACCCCGCTCACACCCTCCGCACCAACATCGTCCGTGCCGTCCCCGGAGCCGACGCCCCCCGGCGCCTCCCGACCGGACCCACCGGCCCCACGCGGGCGGGTGACCACGGTGCTCGCCGCATTCGCAGCACTCGTGGCGATCGTCTGCGCCGGGCTGCTTCCGTTCGCTCCGGTGTCGGTGAACGAGCCCACCGTGAGCTGGCCGCGTGATCCGACCCGGCCCGAGTCGACGCTGCTGACCCTCACCGCGTACCGCCCCCTGGGCATCGACGCCCGCTTCACCTGTGATGCGGCACGTGCGGCGCAGGCGTCCGGGGGGCTGGTGCTGTCCACGACGCTGCCGGAGTCGCCGCTGCCCGTCGGGCTCTTCGTCACGGCGCGGGCCGAACGCGTGCAGGTGGGGATGGTGGGCGAGGTGCTGCTCGACGAGCCGCTGCCCGCCGGTCCGTGCGAGTACACGATCACCGGGCTGAGCACGGGGCGTCCCGTGTCGGTCCTCGCTCCGACGGAGTCCGGGCCGACGTCGCGGCCCGGGTCCGGTCCGGCGGCCGGACCGGAGGACGCGGAGCTGGTGGTCCGCCGCGACGGCGGCGAGCTGGCAAGGGTCACGTCCGACCGGCTGCCCGACGTGGACGCGCTCGCCACCTCGGTCACCGCGCTGCCCGGCGGCGGGCTGTCGGTGACGCTGCGCGTGGACGACGAGTTCACCAGCAGTCCGGCGCCGGCGAAGGTCCTGCTGATCGTCGCGGTGTGCGCCGCGCTCGCGGCCGTGGCGCTGCTGCTGGCCACCGTGGACCGCACGGTGGCGCGGGTTCCGTCGCGGTTGCGGATCGCCTGGCCGCGGGTCGTGGACCTCGTCGTACCGGCGGTGATGACGTTCTGGTTGTTCGTCGCCCCGGCCACGGACGACGACGGCTACTACGCGGCCATGTCGCGCAATGCGCAGTTGGTGGGCGAGGTCGGCAACTACTACCAGCTCTACGACCAGAACTTCACGCCGTTCACGTGGTTCTACCAGGCCCTCGCGTGGTGGCAGCAGCTCACCGGGGTCGCTCCGGTGATCCAGCGGATCCCCGCACTCGCGTTCGGGCTGCTGACATGGCTGTTGCTGCGCCGGTTCGCGGCGGTCGCGCTCACGGAGCGGAGCCCGCGGCAACGCGCGGTCGGCCACGCGGTGCTCGCGGTCGTGTTCCTGGCCTGGTGGGTCCCGCAGTCGATGGGGGTGCGTCCGGAGAGCATGGTGGCGCTGTGCGCCACGGGCACGATGGTCGCCGTGGCGAGTGCGGCCCGCCGACGCCGCCTCGCGCTCGCCTGGGTCGCGTTCGCCGTGGCCGGGCTCGGGTTCACCGCTCACCCCACGGGATTCACGCTGTTCGCACCGCTGCTCGCCGGGCTGCCGCTGTTGTGGCCGCTGATCAGGGTGGAAGGTTCACCGCTGACGACTGCGGGACGCGCGCTGGCCGTGGCCTCGGGCGGCATGACGGCGCCCCTGGTCGCGTTCGCCGACGGCGCGCTGCGCGACTTCCTCCGCGGCCAGGCGATCTTCCTGTCCGTGCAGGGGCAGGAGGGCTGGACGTCGGAGTTCCTCCGCTACCAGCTCCTGCTCAGTGAGATCGCGATGGGCAACTACGCCAAGCGCGCGGCGGTGCTCGTCTGCCTGGTCGCTCTGGTGTGGTTCGCAGTGGTGACGACCGCGGCCCGGCTGCGTGGGGTGACCGTGCCGGTGCCGCTGTGGTTCGCGGGTTCCACGACGGCGCTGGCGTTCGCGGCGCTGTGGCTGACGCCGTCCAAGTGGACGCACCACTTCGGGGCGCTGTCGGGTGTCGGCTCGGTGTTCCTCGCGTTGCTGCTGGTCCTTTCTGTCCCGATCGCCCGCGAGATCCTGCGGGAGACCCGGCTCCCGATCGGCGTGGTCATGGCGACGGCCGGATCCTTCGTCCTCGCGCTCTCCCTCGCCTGGCACGGCCCCAACTCGTGGCCCTACGCCGACCTCGACGGCGTCTGGCAGCCCTACGAGCAGCCCGCGCTCCTCGGGGTTCCGCTGGAGAGTCCGGCCCTGTGGGTCGGCGTGCTTGCCCTGTGTTTCGCCGCGCTCACCCTCGGGCGCCGGAACGGCGTCGACGGCAGGCTGAACCTGCTGGGGGCCGTGCCGGTGATGGTCGTGCTGTCCCTGGCCACGACCACGGCCCTCACCGTCGGGACGTTCGGCTCCGCCGCCGTGCGGGGCGTGCCGCAGGCGTCGACGTGGGCACAGGGGCTCGCCGACCCGACGGCGTCCCGCTGCGGCGCGGCGGGCGTGGTGCGGGTGCTCGACCCGGACGGGGCCACCCCCCTGCCGGTGGCCGCCGACCTGCCTGCGTCCCCCGTCCCGGGCGGGGTCGAGACAGAAGGGGTCGTCGCGGAAGGGGTCGAGGCAGCAGGGGTCGTCGCGGAAGGGGTCGTCGCGGAAGGGGTCGTCCCGGCGGAGCCTGTCGCGGACGGGTTCGTCGCCGACGGGGGCTACTTCGGCGCGCAGCAGCCGCGCACCGACGCCCCGGTGTGGGGCTCGTTCGTCGCCCGCGACGGGGCGGGCCCCGACCGCACGTTCGGCACGATGTCGACGCTCTGGTACCGGCTGCCCCCCGACCTGCCGGCCGGGGCCGGGGTCACGGTCCTCGCCGCGGGAACCCTCTCCGAGGGCAACACCCTCACCGCGACCTACGGGCGCGCCGTCGGGAGCACCGCCGTCGAGGTGGACGACGAGGAGCTCGTCGACCCCGCGCGCAGCCCCGTGTGGCGCACGCTGGTGCTGGACCCGCCCGCCGGGGCCGACCTCGTGCGCCTGGACGCGGTGGACGCCACCGGCTTCGTCAACGGATGGCTGGCCTTCGGCGCACCCACGGTGCAGTTCCCGGTGCCGCTCACCGAGCTGATCCCCGCCGGCGCGCCGGTGGCGCTCGGCTGGCAGCTCGCGTTCAACTACCCCTGCCTGGCGCAGGCGAGGGTCGTCGACGGGATCACCGAGGCGCCCGCGTTCGGTGTCCTCTGGGGCGACTCGGCGCTGAGCGGGCTCGGGGACATCGCCTGGCAGGAGCAGCGGGGCGGGGTGTTCGGGCAGGTGGCGCGCAGCCAGTCCGTCCAGCAGCTCGCCACGGTGGCGCCGGAGAGCCCCGGGGTCCAGGTCTACGTGTTCGGCAACGAGCTCGGCCGCGGGGCGTACACCGTGGGCGGGACCAACCGGACCGTGCCGGGCGCGTCGACGGACACCGGCGGCGGGCCCTGAGCTCAGCCGCGCTCGGTCGTGGCCGTGTAGCAGCCGTGCAGGACGTTGCGCGTATGCACGAACGCCACAGTGGGGTCCGCCGACAGCCGCTCTTCCACCGCCTCCTGGCCGGTGCCGGCCGGGACGAGCTCGCCGCCGTTGGCGGCGCTGAACGTGGCCTTGTGCCAGTTCGCCGTCATGGTGAGGGCCTGTACGGCTTCCGCGAGATCCGGATGATCAAGCTGCGGCAGAAGGTGTCCGGGTGCCTGCGCACCCTCCCCGGTGCGCAACAGCTCTGCGCCATCCGCAGCTACCTTGCCACCGCCGCGAAGCACGGCATCAACTTCTTCGACGCCCTCGTCACTCTCGCCGAGAGCCGCCCCTGGATGCCCTCAGCCGCTTGACCTGCCGATCCGCTCACGCGCTGACGCGCGCCGAGGACTGCGTGGCACGTGGCGCGCCGATCGACACCACCCTGTACATCGCGTTCTACGTGGGCAAGAAAGTGATGTACGCGGCCAGCCCTACCCGCTCAACTACACCGAACTCGACCTGTGGATCGTGTTCGCGGTCGCCGGCCGCCTCGGCCTCGGCTGGGCGTTCCATCGCATCGGCCACCCCGGCTGGCCCGGAGCGGCCGCCACGGCGGCCGCGGCCGGTCTGCTGTTGGGCGACGCGGTGGGCCGCGGCTACTTTTACCGCGACGACATTCCTCTCGCCGCCATCATCAGCATCATCGGCCTGGCCCTTCTCGTCTGGCTGACCCAGCGAGACCGCCGCCGCCAGCTGCCGCGAGCGGCGCTCCTCACCGCGCCGGCCACCTCCGGTGCCGTGCTACTCCTGGCCGCGCCCGACGTGATCGAACAGCTCGTCTTCATCGGGTTCTGACCGGTCGCACCGAAATCTTCGGTCGGCAACGCCCGGCGCCCGGGTGGGTCGCCTCAACCCCGACCAGCGGGACCGCTCGAACGGGCTCGCAACTCCGACGCTAGGTCATCGCGCTCGGCCCGCAACAGGTTGCGGGACTCTGCGTGCAACTCTCCCCATCGCAAGTCCATCACTGCTCGCGCCCCCGTCTCGGCGACGCCGAGCAACGTGCCGACCGCGGCACGCGCGGCTGCCCGATCTTGCGCCAAAGCTATGGCTGCGGCCACGTCGGCATACCGGGCGACAGCAGCGACGATCGCGTCCAGCAACTCCAGGCGCTCCTGGACGATGTGCGTGCTCACTGACCGCATGTCCCGCTGTTCAGGCGATGGCAACACCTCCTCACCATGGCACCTCTCCGAACCCGTGTTGCTGCGCCGCGAGCCGGTCAAGAGGGCCGCCCTCACGCGATGGTGCTTGCAGCCACCGGGACTCAAGCCGACGAGATGTCCGTGACGATGCGTTGCAGGGTGCGTTGGCCCATCAGGCTCATGGCCGGGTTGCTTTCGACGTAGTACCAGACCGCGCCCATCGACTGCTCGAAGGCCCACGCCTTGCCGCGTTCCCATTCGAGGTCGTCGCACCCGAGGCCGTCGCGGAGCGCTCGCCGCGGGCCGACCTCGAGCACATGCCAAGCACCGACGAGATCCAACGCAGGGTCAGCCGGTCCCAGGCCGCCCACGTCGATGACCGCAGCCAGGCGCCCGTGGGAGACCAGGACATTGCCTGGAGTCAGGTCACCGTGGGTCATCACATCGTCGGCGCTGCGCGGTAGCGCCCGCATGGCCGTCCAGATGCGCCGAAGCCGCGGAACGTCCAGGAGCTGTCCACTGCGCTCGAAGCAGGTCGCCATCCACGCATCGTGGGATCGCAGCTCACCGCCCCGACCGCTTCCGTGGAACGCCCTGCCGCGCGTGTCGATCTCGCGCCCGCCGCGGATGAACTCGGCCAGGTCGTGCGCGAACGTCACCGACTCACCCGGGTCCTCGTCCGTCGCCGCAACCCCTGGCAGCCAGGTCTGCACCGACCACGGAATCGGGTAGCCCGCACCGGGCTCGCCCAGCGCGACGGGCTCGGGCGTAGGGAACCGCGTGCGGCCCGACAACTCTCGTGCTGCCTGCGCCTCGGATTCGAGCCATCGGCGCGTCGCCGCGACGCCCCGAGATTCCAGAGGAAACCGGGCCACGAACTTTTCGCAAATGTTTTCCACCTCTCCACCGAATCGCCACGTGGACCCATATGGCGGTCCTGGGGAGCTGGAATGAAATTGTCTATTCTCTTCGGGGTCGGATCGTGTAGTTCCAGTCACCGTGGAACTGGTGCCGGGTGATGGGTATGGATTCTCTCTGCTCGGCGGTCGGTTTGATTCCGGTGGGGTAGAGGTTGAGGTCGA
>JAJAZD010000312.1 GCA_026785945.1 Pseudonocardia sp.
CGTCGGTGTTCTCGGCGGCCTCGGCCCGCAGGCGAGCCGCGTCCTGCGTCGCGGTGGCGCAACGCTGCCGCGCGTCGAGATCGCGCAGGCCGTCGGGGACCGAGAGCGCGCCGAGCAGAGCCTGCTCGGCCCGCAGGTCGGCGAGTTGCGCCGCCACCTCGTCCATCGTCGCGGACAGGGACGCCAGTCGGGGGGCCGCCGCCGTCACCCGTGTGCGCAGCGCCACCAGCTCGGTGACCCGCGCCGCGGCCACCTGCTCGGCCTCCGGTGTGGCATCGGCGTAGGCGATGAGCTGTTCGGCGAGCACGTCGACGCGCTGGCGTGCCGCCGCGGCCTCGGTGTTGGCCTCGCGCGCGATCTGGTCGTAGACGCCGAGACCGAGGATGCGGACCAGCTTCTCCTGGCGCTTGCGCGGCTCGGTGTGCAGGAACTCGGCGAACTCACCCTGCGGGAGCACCACACAGGTGCAGAAGTCGCCGAAGGGGAGCCCGAGAAGCTCCTCGACGGCCTTCGTGACCGCCCCGGCGCCGTCGGCGAGCGGATCGGTCTCCTCGTCCACGCTGCCGGTGCCCTCGGCCGAGCGCAGCCGTTCGAGCCGAGCGCTGCGCACCGACACGGCCCCCGACGTGGCCCGGCGCAGCTCGCGGGCGACGACGAACCGCGCGCCACCCACGTCGAACACGAGGCGGACCGTGCCTCGCCCGACAGTCGGCGCGAGGGCGAGGGCGACCGTCCGCCGGTCGTCCCAGCGTGGCACCGACCCGTAGAGCGCGAACGTCAGCGCGTCGATCACTGTGGACTTGCCCGATCCCGTCGGCCCGACCAGCGCGAAGTACTCGGCGTCGCGGAAGTCGACCGTGGTGGGTTCACGGAAGGAGGCGAAGCCGGCCATCTCCAGCAGGACCGGGCGCATCAGCCGATCCTGTCGTGCAGGCGCCGGAACATCGCCTCGACGCGGGGATCGTCAACGGCCTTCGTTCGGAGGTACTCCCCGAACAGCTCCGCGGGACTGCGTTCGACGCCCCCGCCCGACGGCCGCGACTCCGTGACGGACGCGGCGAACTCCGGATCGATGCGCACCTCGAGCGCGTTCGGCAGCAACGCCGTCACCTCCTCCCGCAGCCCGGCCCGCGCGGGCTCGCGGACCCAGATCCTCAGGTAGTCGTCGCCGACGCTAGCGGCGAGCACCGACAGTTCCGCGACGGTGCCGCGAACAGTCCGCAGCCGACGCCCCGACGTGATCGGGATGTCGGTGACCGAGGCGGGCGTCGCGGGCGAGGCCTCGACCAGGCAGACGACGGGCTCGTTCTCCTGCTCCCCGAAGTCGACGGCCAGCGGCGCACCGCAGTAGTGCACCGGGCACGGGGCGTCCATCCGCTGGCGGCGATGCAGGTGGCCGAGTGCCACGTAGTGGGTCTCGATCGGGAAGATCGACGCGGGCACGGCGTACTCGAAGATCGACTGAGCCGTCCGTTCGCCGCCACCCATCCTCCCGTTCAACACCGTCAGATGGGCCATGACGAGGTTGACCGCGTCGTCGCGGAACCCGGCCGTCAGGGACGCCAGGATGTCGCGCAGCTGCTGGTCGTAGGCACTGGTGTTGTCGGAAGCGGTGTTGGTCACCAGCTCGGCGGCCCGCACGGCGTAGCGCTGGGACAGGAACGGCAGCACCGCCACCGTCACCGCCTCGCCCGTCGACCGGGCCTCGAACGACACCACCCCGCCGTTCTCGGCCGTCCGCATGGCCCCGACCAGCGTGATCCCGGCCTCGCCCGCGAGCGGGCGGTACGCGTCGAGCGTCGGCGCGTGGTCGTGGTTGCCCGCGATCGCGATCACCTGCGCCCCGGTGCCGGCCAGCCCCATCAGGGTGCGGATCACCAGTTTCTGCGCGTCCGCCGAGGGCGCCGCCGTGTCGTAGAGATCACCCGCGACGAGCACCGCGTCGACCTGCTGGGAGCGGGCGACTCCGACGATCTCGCGGAGCACCCGCTCCTGCTCGTCGAGGCGGCTGCGGCCCTTGAGCGTCTTGCCGACGTGCCAGTCGGAGGTGTGCAGGAAGCGCATGGGTAGACCATCCCAGGCGCCGCCCCCCGCCCACCCTCCCGCCCACAGCAGCGAGCGCGGCGCGAACGGCATTCTCGGGCGAACCTATCGCTCGAGTGTGGGTTCGCGCGGCGTGCTCCGCCGGTCACGCGGCGGCCTGTCCCGCCGGTTGTCGGCTCAGAAGGGGGCGTCGTCGTCCTCGGACACGGCGGGGAGGCGGGCGAAGGGGTCGCGGGGGGCGGCGCCGTTGCGGGCCGGCACCTCGCCCGCGGACTCCGCCAGCCGGGTCGCCCAGGCCGGGAACGGGAACTCGACGGCGAGCGGCACCGGGATCTCGGGCTGCGAGACGAACATCGTGCCCGGCTTGGCCAGCACCGCGCGGGCCCGCTGTGACGGCGGGAGGAAGCCGTACTCGGGACGTCCGGCCTCGGCGGGATCGAGCCGCCCGACCACCTTGATCGAGGAGTTGGAGACGATGCGACGCTCCACCTCGCTGGCGGTCTGCTGCGCGCCGATGAGGATGATGCCCAGCGAGCGGCCGCGCTCGGCGATGTCGAGCAGCACGTCCTTGATCGGCGACGAGCCCTCGCGCGGCGCGTACTTGTTGAGTTCGTCGATCATCGTGAACAGCAGCCCGCCGGCGCCGGCGGCCTCCTTGCGGGCGGTCTCCGCGGCCAGGACCACCCCGACGACGAACCGCTGCGCGCGCTCGGGCAGGTTGTGCAGGTCGACGACCGTGACCTGCTGGTTCTCCGTCGACACGCGCCGCCGGAGTGAATCGGACAGGTCACCGCGGACGATCGTGCGCAGCGGCTTGAGGCTGGAGCGCAGTCGGCGCAGGAAGGCGTTGACGGTGCCCGTGCCGGTGACCGGGCCGGCCCAGTCGCGGCGGGCGTCCTCGTCGCCCAGCCGCTCGCTCACGAACTCGACCAGCGCGTCGTAGGTGCGCAGCACCTGTCCTTCGACCGAGATCGCGCCGTCGCCGACGGGCGTGGCCTCGCGGCGCAACCGGGCCGCGACCTGGTGGATCACCATCGTGTACTGGTTGCGCTCGTCCTCGGCGTCGGCGAAGACGAAGGGCAGCAGTTCCTGGGAGCAGAACTCCGCGAGGGTCCACCAGAACGCGGCCACCCCGGACGTCCGTCCCGTGACGTGCGGGCGCCCGGACGGGTCGTCGGGCGTCGGGGGCGCGAAGAACCCGGCCGAGGAGAACGGCGCCGCGGGCAGCCCGAGCCGGTCGTATGCAGCGCGACGGCCGGGATCGAGCTTGGTGTTGGGGTGGTCGAGGAACAGCAGGTCCTCGCCCTTGACGCTGAACACCAGCGCCTTCGCGTTCACCGACCGCCGCCCCAGCACCCCACTGCGGAAGATCGAGTAGAGCAGGAACAGCGCGAAACTGGTCTTCGTCGCCACCCCGGAGATCCCGCTGATCGACACGTGCCCGCCCCGCGTGCCGTCGAGGAACTCCAGGTTGACGTAGATGGGTTCGCCGTCGCGCCCGAGCCCGACAGGCACCTTGAGATCCATCTGGTCGAAGTACAGCGCCTGGGCGCGCTCGTCGCCGGTGGCGCGGCGCACCGGCGTGCCGGGCGTGGGCGGGACGTAGACCTCGGGCTCGACGCGCGTGGTCGTGACCTCGGCGATCTCCTGCACCTGCGCGGGCAGTACGCCGTCGGCGATGAGGAAGACGTCGGAGCCGAAGGTGGCGCCCTCGTGCCGCGCCCGCACCTCCGTCACCACACCTGAGGTCATCACCGGACCACGACCCGGCACGGGCCGCACGGTGACCACGACGTCGTCGAGTTGCAGGTAGGCGTCGGGGGCGAGCGCGACGGCGAACTTCAACGGCGTCGAGTCCTCGGTGCCGACCACCAGGCCGACGGGGGTCTGATCGGCCACCCGGAGAGGCTAGCCGGGCTCGACGACGGCGCGGCCCCGGCCCGGCTCCACCACCGGATGAACCCGTTCGGGCGGATCGACAGCCCTCTGGTGGACGCATTTCGTCGGTGGGTGGTGGTTGGCTGTGCGCCGTCCCACTCCACCGTCCCACCCCACCGTCGCACCCCACCGTCGCAGGAGGCGCGAGAACCATGACCGTTCGCACCGAACCCTGGCCCGCCGGCACGCCGTGCTGGGTCGACATCTCCGTTCCCGACCTCCCGGCCGCCACGGCGTTCTACTCCGCCGTCCTCGGCTGGGAGTTCACCAACGCCGGTGAGGAGTACGGCAACCACCACATGGCCCGGACGGGCGGCCACGCCGCCGCCGGCATGGGCCCGATCATGCAGGAGGGCCGGCCGACGGTCTGGACGGTCCATGTCGCCAGCGACGATGCCGGCGCCACCGCGAAGCTCGTCACCGAGCACGGCGGAAACCTGATGTTCGACCCGATGGACGTCCCGGGCAACGGCCGCATGTGCGTCGCCCTCGACCCGCCGTTCGGCCGGATGGGCATCGTCACCGATCCGTTCGGTGCCTCGTTCGCCGTGCACCAGGCGCCGGAGGCGCAGTAACGGCCGGGCCGCCGACCACGGCACGCCCGGTCACGTTGACGACGTCCGTGCCGTGATCGGCGCACCCGGCCCTACCGACGTGGGGAGGTCGCGACCTCTGCCGTCCGGGCCGTCACGGTCGGAGAGGTCAGCGCGAGGGGCGTGAGCTGCGAATGATCTCGGCGACGACGCCGCGCGTGAAGGGGGCCCCGCCGGGCGTCGTCCGCAGGATCGGGCCGGCGACGGCGTCAAGTTCCAACGTGGCCCCGGCCAGCGCGTCCTTGAGCATGGAGGACCGCATCGCGGTGGGGAGGCTGCGCAACCGCTCCGCGACCGCTGTCGGATCGACCGTGGCCTCGTCGGCCGCAGCGGCGGCCACGGACTCCTCGACCAGCGCGTCGAGCAGCTCGGGCCGGGCCTCCCGAGCCGGACCGAGCGCATCCCGTGCCGCCGTCGTGAGCAGCGCGAACGGGGCGAGGAAGGTCAGCTTGCGCCACAGCAGGGTGGCCTCGTCGGGGGCGGAGGAGTCGACGTCGAGGCCCGCGCCGCGGAGCAGGGTCGCCGGATCGACGACCACCTCCCGGTGTCCCGCGGAGATCGCGTAGTCGGCGAACGGCGACACGTGCTCGATCACGCCGGGCTCGACCCGCGTCGCCTCGACCGACACCGTCATCGGGACGACGGCGGCCTGGGGGAACATCGCGCGCAGCAGCGGGACGTGGTCGACCCCGTTGAGCAGCGGCACGACCGCCGCACCGTGCAGCAGTGTCGCCGGGACCCGGGTCAGGGCGGGGAGCAGGTCGGGCGCCTTGACCGCGACGAACAGGACGTCGGCGGGCACGGTGAGCCACGGCCGGGCGGGGATCCGGGCGTGCAGATCGCCGTACCGCGTGCTGCGCAGTGCCAACCCGTCGATGTTGATCGCGGTGCTGGTGCTGTCGGACGCCAGCAGCGTCACGTCGTGGCCGGCCTCCGCGAGCAACACGGCGAGCATGCCACCGACCGCGCCCGCCCCCAGAATCGCGATCCTGTCCGCCACAACCACTCCTTCGCAGGGTGCCGTCGTCGTGCCGGACCTTACCGAGCTGACGTCGAGCACGGGTTCCCACGCATCGTGGCTCCGAGCAGGCCCCGAGCCCGCCGCATTCATCAGCCCGAATGATGGCCCGATGACCCACGAGCGTCGACCCGCCGGGAATCCTTCGCACGGCGGACGGCCCGGATAACGATTCGGGGTCCCCCCGTGCGGGCCACACCGGCTGTCGGGATGATGCCCGTCAACCCCACCGAAAGGATGCGCAATGCTCGCGATTGCCGCTGCAGTGCTGTTCGGCCTTGCCCTGATCTTCCAGCTCGCCGGTTTCGCCCTCGACATCATTTCCAGCCAG
The DNA here is from genome assembly GCA_026785945.1 of Pseudonocardia sp. Classification (GTDB taxonomy): domain Bacteria; phylum Actinomycetota; class Actinomycetes; order Mycobacteriales; family Pseudonocardiaceae; genus Pseudonocardia. The sequence continues at coordinate 5,924 of JAJAZD010000312.1, forward strand.
GTGCTCATCATCGCCGGTCTGCTCTGCGTCTCACTGCACCTCGCCGGCGTGGGTACGACGATGCGGAGGCGCTCGCGGCGCTGAGCTGGTGATCGGTGAGTCACCACCGACGTCCCCGCTCCGCCGACCGACACAGGGGTCGCTCACCGCCCGACCTTGATCAGTCGCCTAGTGTGACGCTTCGCCCTAAGGGCACCGAGCGTGAGTTCGTTGCTGCCCTCACCCGCACGCCGATGACGCGTGCTCCCGTGGGGAAACCTGGGTGGCTCTGTTCCGTGACAACGCCAGCTCATTGCTCGTCAAGGCCGAGGCGAAGGAGCTGCACGAACCAGTTCGACGCCGGAACGGGCCTCGGTGAGCTGCGGTCGTGGGAGCTGAGCCTCCCGGAGTTCCTGGCCGACCTCCAGCACGCGGGACTCGGGCACGTCGAGGTGTTGTTGGAGCACATGCCGCCCTACACGCCCAAGCGAGTCGACGTGCTGCTGTGCGGTGTCCACCCGCGGACGCACACACCGTCGTACGTGCTGGTGGAGCTCAAGCAGTGGACGAACGCCGAGTCCGCCGGCGACGACCTCGTCCGGGTTCCCCGGTGCGGCAGCCAGCCCGTCCTGTACGTGGCCGAGCAGGTCCGCCGCTACTGCCAGCAGCTCGTCGACTTCACCCCGATGCCGGCGCACGGGCACGGCGGCGTGCACGGCCTGGCTTACCTGCACAACGCCGGGGCCGCGGGATGGAAGCTGTCGCGGTACACGATCGACGAGTGCGGGCAGCTCTGCACCCGCGACGAGCGCCGGGAGTTCCTCGACCGGCTGAGGGCTCTCCTCGACACCGACCCCACGACGGCGCCGGACTCGGGCCGCGCGGACGGCGCACTCCTGGACGCCTACACCGAGCCGTCCTGGCAGCTGCTGACGCATGCGGCCGCGGAGATCCAGGACCGCGAACAGTTCGTCCTGCTCGACGAACAGCAGGTGGCCCACAGGATCGTCGAGCAGGCCGTCGCCCGCGCGGATCGCGAGAACACCAAGACCGTCGTGATCGTCATCGGTGGACCGGGCTCGGGCAAGAGCGTCATCGCCCTGGGCCTGCTCGGGAAGCTCGGACGCCAGGGACGCACGGGCCTGCCCGCTACCGGATCCGCGTCGATCACCCCAACACCTTCCGCAAGATCGTCGTCGGATTACGCGGCACCCGCGTCCAGCAGATGTTCGTCTACTTCAACACGTTCATCGACCGACCGCCGAAAAGCCTCGATGTCCTGATCTGCGACGAGACCCACCGGATCCGCGAGACCAGCGTCAACCGTTTCACCAGGGCCGACAAGCGGGCGAGGCGAAGCGCCAGGTCGAGGAGCTCGTCGATGTCGCCCGAACTCCGGTCTTCCTGCTCGACGAGCAACAGGACGTGCGACCCGGGGAGATGGGCACCGAGGCCGACATCCGCACCACCGCGGAGAAGGCGATGTGCCAGGTCGAGGTGGTGCGACTCGCGGACCGGTGCCGGTGCGGCGGCTCGCAGGTCTACGACCGGTGGGTCCTGCGCCTGCTGGGACTCAGGATGCTCGACCCCGTCACGTGGTCGACGATGACGCGTCAGACCGACGAGACCTACGAGGTGGCCGCGTTCCCCTCGCCCGAGGCGCTGGGGTCGTGGTTGCTCCACCGCCGCCCCGACTCGGGCGACACGGCGCGGATCGCGGCGGGCTACTGCTGGCAGTGGACCGACCCGGTGGTCGTGGACGGCGACAAGACCCTCGTCGTTGCGGTGCTCCCTGGTGGAGGACCACCAGGCTCGGTGCCGGTGACCGCGATGTGACTCAGTCAAGATCTGGCTGCTCCGGCGTGCCCTCTCTTCGACATGTCCGTCGAGGTTGCCGGCACCGGCCTGGCCCACCAGTTGGCCTGATCAGAAGCCTGTCCGCCTGACGGCGTGACCCATCACAGATGTGCCACTCGGTGACTCCACCCAGGCAGGTGCCGACCGTTGACCCACTCCCTGCGGAAGGAACCAGGCCGGCACCCATGCTGGCAGAACTCATCGATGCCGTCGTCGGTGTCGACACCCACCGCGACACTCACCACGTCGAGATCGCCCGCCCGACGGGAACCCCGATCGCCAACCGTCACGGCAGTAGAAGCCCGCCGCGGAACCGGGTTTCACGACCTGCGCCACTACTACGCCTCGCTGCTCATCCGGCATGGCGAATCGGTGAAGACCGTCCAACGACGACTCGGCCACGCCACCCCCGCCGAGACCCTGGACACCTACGCGTACCTGTGGCCGGGACTCCGACGAACGCACCCGCGAAGCGATCGACTCCGTCCTGCGGTCATCACGCCACGAGCGGCCCGCAGCCCAGCCGTCACAGGCGAGTCGACCCGGTCCGGCACAGGGCGGCCCGGCCCGCTGACCGACCGCGGCCGCACCCACGAGACACGAGCAATATCACGGAACGTGACTACGGCCGGCTCGCAGGTTGATCGTCTACAAAGGACGATCAACCCGTCGCACCGGTCCCGCGTGCCGTGCCATGAAAACGATCACTGGGAGGGTTTCCGCAGCTCACAGGCTTGGTGCGGACGAGCTGGCCTGTAAGCCGGAGACAGAAGGGCCCGCAGGTCAGACAGCCGCATAGGACTCCTAGGCCGTGGTGGGGCCGTCAGGCGTCTCCGGGCCGTCCGCGAACATGCTGTCAATCGCGCGTTGCGTCCGGGCCGTGCTGGTCGGCATCAGGTGCGTGTACGTCCGGAGCGTGAAGCCGGGGTCGTGGTGGCCCAGGTACTCCGACAGCGCCTTGATGCTCTCCCCCGCGTCCAGCAATACGGATGCGTAGTGATGCCGCAGTGCGTGGGTTCCGTCCTGCCGGGTCGGGTTGGTGACGCCCGCCGCCCGCCGGGCCGGGTTCCAGATCCGGTCGTTGAAGCGGTTCCGCCACATCGGCAGGCCGTTCTCCGTCGTGAGCAGCAGCCGGAACGTCGTCGGCGCCCCGGAGGGAATGCGCCAGGGCAGGGTCACGGCAGGCGGCTCGAACTGTGAGATGTGCTCGTCCACCAGGCGCAGGACGCTCGCGGCGAGCGGGACGTCCCGAGTCTTGTTTCGCTTGGGCAGCGCGAACACCTGTTTCCCGTCGATCACACGCACCTGCCGAACGACGTGCAGGACGCCGGCCTCGCGGTCGAAGTCCTCGGGTGCGACGCCGAACAGCTCCCCCTGCCGCAGTCCGCAGCCGGCCCCGATCACCATGACGATCCGGTAGCGCTCCGCTGTGCATGTCGGGTGCCGCTACGCGAGGGCACGGACGACCGGATGCGCAGGTACGTCGACGCCGCCGACCTGTCCACCCAGACCGACACGGAGACCCTGCTCGCCACGCTCGCGCTGGGCGTCGAACCGTTCACGATCCCGCCGGACATGACCACCACCCCGGACGGTGACGTCGTGGTGATCTGCGGACCGAAGTCCGCACCCATCGGCGCCGCCCTGATGGAGTCGGACCCGCGCCTGGGCATGGTCCGGGAGAACGGCCGGTGGTGGGTGCTCGACAAGGCCAGCGGCGAGCGTTTCGGCTCACCCCTGGTGAACGACCCTCCCGAACCGGCGGACCTGGGCTATCTGTCGCGGCGCCGCGATGGGGACCGAGTGATCGTGCACGTGGCCGGTATCCGCAGCCCCGGCTCCCGCGCCGTCCTGCATTACCTCGCCCACCACCTGCCCGAGCTGCGCCGCACCGTCGCCGACGACTCGTTCAGCCTGGTTGTTCGCGGCGAGCTCGACGACCTCACCGTCACCAAGAGCGCCGTCATCGTCGGCCCGCACGTCTGGTAGCCCGGTGAGAGTCGAGACCGCCCAACTCTCCGGGAGCGACACCAACGCCGACCGCGTGTTCGTCGCCGACCAAGCCGTGATCATGCTCGACGGCGCGTCGGCGTTCGAGCCGGTCGACGTCGACCCCGCGACCTACACCGACCTCCTTGGCCATGTCATCGCCGACCAGCTCGACCAGGACCAGGACGCCGAACTCGCCGCCGCGGTGGCCCACGCCATCGGCCATGCCGCCGCCCATCTCGGACTCACCGCCGGACATTCTCCGTCCAGCACCGTTTCCGTACTGCGCACCCGTGGCGAGATGGTGGACTTCTACGTCCTGGGGGACAGCCCGATCTACTACGGCACCGGTCGGACCACTCACCGGGTGTACGACGCGCGGTTGTCGTCGGTGGCCGAGCCCGAACACCACCGGTACGTCTCCCAGTTACGCGCAGGACGCGGGTACAACGCCGAACACCGGGCCGCACTGGTCACCCTCCAACGCGCACAACGTCGTCAACGCAATCTTGACGCCAGATACTGGATCGCCGAGGCCGAGCCCAGAGCCGCCCGCCACGGGATCACAACGTCACAGCCCGCCTCAGCCGTCGACTGGGCTGTACTCCCTACCGATGGCGCATCGGACTTCATCGACCACACCGACCGCTCCTGGGCCGAGATCGGCGGGTACGACGCCGGACAGCTCGCCGACCTACTGGCCCGCATTCATCAGTGGGAAAGCGCCACCGACCCAGACGGTCAGCACCTCCCCCGTGCGAAGCGCCACGATGACAAGACCGTCGCAGTGGTCCGGGACATCCCGTAGTCGTCACATCAAGCGTGCTGCGTTGCCGAATCTCTCTCTTTAGGATCAAGGCGCCGCCTCCGGCGGCGGGGGGGGGGGGGGGGGCGCGGGCCCCCCCCCCCCCCCCCCCCCCCCACAAACCCCCCCCCCCCCGCCCCACACCCTTGCCCCCGGCCGCGGCCCCCGCGGGCCCGGCGGCGGCCCCCCCCCACGTCCGCTCGATGGAAGGGTTAGGC
>JAJAZD010000313.1 GCA_026785945.1 Pseudonocardia sp.
CGGGGGGGCGGGGGGGGGGGGCCCCCCCCCGGGGGGGGGCCCCCCCCGGGAGGGGGCGGGGGGGCCGGGTCAGCGGCCGCAGGCGGCCGCGGCCCAGGCGCAGCAGGATCATGGCCAGCTCCCGGCCCTCGACGCCCAGGTCCCGGAAGCGCTCCAGCACCGCCATCTCGCGGTTGTAGACGATGCGCGGGCCGCCGGCGGCCATCCGGGCGCGCCCGATGCGCTGCGACACCTCGCTGCGGCGCGTGACCAGCCGGAGGATGTCGGCGTCGAGCTGGTCGATCTCCACCCGCAAGGTCTGGATCTCGTCCTCGGCGGGGATGTCGGTGGGGGTGTCCGCAGTGTCGCGCGGGGCGCCGTCCGGGGTGCCGTTCTCGGTGGTCACGGTCACGATCTCCTCCTGTTGCCCGAGGCCCCCGGCCCGTGACGCGCGAACGCCCCGGGTCCAGTGGACTCCGGGGCGTCGTGGGGGCTGGTCAGCAGGCCACGGGAACCGGTGTCCGGTACCCGTAGAGAAACCGCCTGCTCGAAAGCACGAAGGAAGTGTGCCACAGCGACTGCCTGTCGGGGGGCGCCGGTAGGATTCGAACACGATGAGCGCGCTGTTCGAACTACCCGCCCCGACCTCCCTCCCGCCCCGCACGGCCCGTGGCGCGGCGCTGCTGGAGGGCCTCAACCCGCGGCAGCAGGAGGCGGTGGCCCACGCCGGGTCGCCCCTGCTGATCGTCGCGGGGGCGGGGTCGGGAAAGACGCGCGTGCTCACCCACCGCATCGCGTGGTTGCTGGCCGAACGTGACGTCCATCCCGGCCAGATCATGTCGATCACGTTCACCAACAAGGCCGCGGCTGAGATGAAGGAGCGCGTCGACGCGCTGGTCGGGCGGCGGGCCAACGCGATGTGGGTGTCCACGTTCCACTCGATGTGCGTGCGGATCCTGCGCCGTGAGGCCCAGCACATGGGCGTGCGCAGCGCGTTCTCGGTCTACGACGCGGACGACACGCGCCGGTTGATCGGGCTGGTGGCGCGTGATCTGGAGCTCGATCCCAAGAAGTTCGCCGCCCGCGGGATCGCCGCACAGATCTCCAACCTCAAGAACGAGCTGCTCGGCCCGGACGACGCGATCGAGCGGGCCACGAACGAGTACGAACGCAAGGTCGCCGAGGTCTACGTCGTCTACCAGGCGCGGTTGCGCACGGCCAACGCGTTCGACTTCGACGACCTGATCATGGAGACGGTGTCGCTGCTGCAGCGGCTGCCCGCGGTCGCCGAGTACTACCGGCGCCGGTTCCGCCACGTGCTCGTCGACGAGTACCAGGACACCAACCACGCGCAGTACGTGCTCGTCCGCGAGCTGGCGGCGCCTGCCGTCGAGGGTGCGGAGCCTGCGGAGCTGTGCGTGGTGGGCGACTCCGACCAGTCGATCTACGCCTTCCGCGGCGCCAACATCCGCAACATCATCGAGTTCGAGAAGGACTTCCCGGATTCGCGCACGATCCTGCTCGAGCAGAACTACCGTTCCACGCAGACGATCCTGTCGGCCGCCAACGCGGTGATCGCGCGCAACCCCGATCGCCGCGACAAGCGGTTGTGGTCGGAGCAGGGCGACGGCGAGAAGATCGTGGGCTACGTCGCCGACAACGAGCACGACGAGGCCGCGTTCGTCGCCGGGGAGGTCGACCGGCTCGTCGACGCCGGGGAGGTCCGCAACTCCGACGTGGCGGTGTTCTACCGGACCAACTCCCAGTCGCGTGTGTTCGAGGACGTGTTCCTGCGGGTCGGGCTGCCGTACAAGGTCGTCGGGGGCGTGCGGTTCTACGAGCGCAAGGAGGTCCGCGACGCGCTGGCCTACCTGCGGGTGCTGTCCAACCCCGAGGACACGGTGAGCCTCCGCCGCATCCTCAACGTCCCCAAGCGGGGGATCGGCGACAAGGCCGAGGACACCGTCGCCGCCTATGCCGATCGCCGGCGCATCTCGTTCATCGCCGCACTGCGGATCGCCGCCGAGACTCCCGAGCTCGTTCCGGGCCTGGTCACGCGCTCGCAGCGGTGCATCGCCGCATTCGTCCGCATTCTCGACGAACTCGGCGAGCTGGCGGCGAAGGGTGAGGAGACCGCCGATCTGCTGGAGGCGATCTACGCGAAGACCGGCTACACCGCCGAGCTGGAGGTCAGCGAGGACCCCCAGGACGGCTCGCGGCTGGAGAACCTCGCCGAGCTCGTCACGGTGGCGCGGGAGTTCGCGGGCGACGCAGCGCTCGCCGACCTCGCCGTGGCTCCCGAGATCGCCGTCGCTCCCGAGATCGCCGTGGGCCCTGGGATCGAGGTCGGCGACGAGGCGGAGGTCGAGCCGGGTGTCCCGGAACCCGGCTCGCTCGCCGCGTTCCTGGAGCGGGTCGCGCTGGTGGCCGACGCCGACTCCATCCCCGACAACGACGCCGGGATGGTCACGCTGATGACGTTGCACACCGCGAAGGGGCTGGAGTTCCCGGCCGTCTTCGTCACCGGTTGGGAGGACGGCGTGTTCCCGCACATGCGGGCGATGGGCGACCCGGCCGAGCTCGCCGAGGAGCGGCGGCTCGCCTACGTCGGGATCACGCGCGCGCGGGACCGTCTCTACCTGTCGCGGGCGATGATTCGTTCGACGTTCGGGCAGCCCAACGCCAACCCGGCGTCGCGGTTCCTCGCCGAGATCCCCGACGAGCTCGTCGACTGGCGCCGCTCGGAGCCCGAGCGCTCCGCCCCCGTGGGCCGGTTCGGCTTCGGGCGCCGGTCCGGCTCGATCGGTGGGGCCGACCGCGGCGACTGGAACGTGCCCGCCCCCTCGCTCACCCCGACGATCAGCCTCGACGTGGGCGACCGCGTCCAGCACGACAAGTACGGCCTCGGCACCGTGGTCGCCTCCGACGGCGCCGGTACCCGGGCCACCGTCACCATCGACTTCGGCAGCGCGGGCACCGTGCGGCTGATGCTCATCGGCGGGGTGCCGTTACAGAAGATTTGAGCTGCGTCCGCACCTGGGTATCGAGGCGCTCGCGGCGTCCGCCTACGAGCCCGACTAGAAGTCGATGCCGCGCTTCTTCAGGAACGGGATGGGGTTCAGCGCGGACCCGTCGGCGTCCCAGATCTCCATGTGCAGGTGGGGGCCGGTGGAGCGGCCGCGGTTGCCCAGTTCGGCGATCTCCTCGCCGGCCTCGACCCGCTGGCCCTTCTCGACGAAGATGCGGTTCACGTGACCGTAGACGGTCTTGGTGCCGTCGCGGTGGCGCAGCACCACCCACAGGCCGAACCCGGAGGCGGGGCCCGATTCCTCGACCACGGCGTCGGTCATCGCATAGATCGGCGTGCCGATCTTGTTGGCGATGTCGATGCCGTTGTGCGAGCTGCCCCAACGCGCCCCGAAGACCGATGTGAGCCGCCCGGCCACCGGCCGGACGAAGGCGGAGTTGCCGACCAGATGTGCCTCGTCGGCACCGCCGGACAGGGCCGCCTCGATGATGGCGTCCTTGCGGGCTGCCTCCCGCGCCAGCTCCTTGCCGATGTCCACGGCCTTGGACAGGCTCTGGACGTCGACCTCCGAGGCGGGGTCGAGCGCGCCGACGGACAGGGTGTCGGGGAGCAGCTGGTTGCCACCGATCGCCTCCACCGCGAAGGCGGGCTCGGCATCGGTGCCGGTCGTCGTGGCCACGGGCAGCAGGGCACTCACCGCGACAGGAGCGATGTACTCGGGCTCCATCAGCGGTGCGACCGTCGTCTGGCCGCCTGCCACGACGGCGCCTGCCGCGACGGCTGCCACTGTCGCGCGGTTGCGCAGCGACGCTGCGGGTGGCGCCGGGAGGCGTCTGACCCCGGGGGTCGCGACGATGCGCAGAGGCGTCGTGCGATCGGGATCGTTCGCCTGGGCGCCGCTCGGGGAGCGGTGACGCGCCAAGACCTGCCCTCCTCGACGTGGAGCCGGTGGCGTCCGATTTCCGCTCACGACGCGCGGGTGGGGATCCCGCAGGGCCGATCGGGGCCGGCCCTGATGCAGTCGTGATCGGTCCTAGCTCGGACCGGCGAAACGTAGCGGGGGGTACGGGTGACGGGCAAATCTGGTTGCGGCGTGTCGGGCGTGGACCCACGGCCCTCAGGACGCCGGGGACGATCGCTCACCGAACGTGGTCGGCAGGCTGCGCAGTGGGCCGTGACCTCGGCGGAACAGGTGACGCCGATGCTCCGAATGAGCGAGGGCGTCGGACACCCAGCGCACCGAACGCGAATCGATCGGGAGCGAAAGGTGACCGACATCACAGATCTCGAGCTGTTCGACGTTCAGGTCGGGGTGGGACAGGCGGGCGTTGCGTTGCGGAACGATCATCTGATCCATCCGGCTCCAGACCACGAGGAACCTCGTCGTGCAGTTCGGGGCGGGTTCGGCCAGCTCGGCGAGCAGCTCCGACCCGGGACGCAGCTGACGGGCCAGCGGGGTGGGCATCAGGTACGCGGTGAGCGTCCCCCGATGGGGGCTCCCGAGCGTCACGACCGTGTCGACCGCGGCCGAGCCGCCCAGCCGCTGCACGTAGTAGCGGGCGATCATGCCGCCCAGCGAGTGGCCGACGATGTGCACCTTGTCGGCACCCGTCTGCTCGCGCAGCCGTTCGACATGGGTGCGCAGCTCGTGTGCTGCGGTGCGGACGTCACCGGTGAACAGGCTGTAGTTCACGGCGTGGACCACGCCGAACCCGCGGCGGCGCAGCGTCCGCCGGAAGACGGTGAACACCGAGCGGTTGTCCATGATCCCGTGTACCAGCAGGATCGGCGTTCCCGCCGCCTCCACGTCGGTGACGACCAGGCTGCGCTGCACCGGGGGCAACGGGTCGGTGCGGTAGCCGCCGGAGGAGATGAGCTGCTCGCGCAGCAGGCCCGCGGGGTAGACGGCGAGGTGCGCGGCGAACCACGCCCACTCCACGGCGATGCCGCGGGCTCCGGCGGGCGTCGCGAACGTGCGGATGGCGTACTCCCCGGCCCGTCCGATCTCGGTCACGGCGGTGCGCGCCGCCCCGGCTGTCGTAGCCAGGCGGCCGATCCCATCGCGGACCAGCGCCATGGAACAACGGTAGGTGACGGCGGCCGGCACCGCCTGTGCCGGGTTGAGGACCTGCGGCGTCCTCGTGGGTCGCCGACCCACGGTGACAACGGTCACCGGGGCAGGTCAGAGCGGGTGCGACACCCGTCGCTAGTGTCGCTGCGGCAGACCCTCGGGCCGTGCAGATCCTGCCCCTCGGGGAGGGCAGCCCGCGGGCACAGCGCAGTGGCAGGGAGAGCCGAGTGGACCTCTACGAGTACCAGGCGAAGGATCTCTTCGCCGCGCACGGAGTCCCGGTGCTGCCGGGCCGGACGGTGGAGACAGCCGACGACGCGGCCGCCGCCGCCGCCGAGCTCGGCACCGCCGTCGTCGTGAAGGCGCAGGTCAAGACGGGCGGGCGAGGCAAGGCCGGCGGCGTCAAGCTCGCCCAGGACCCCGACGAGGCGCGGGAGAAGGCCGACGCCATCCTCGGCCTGGACATCAAGGGTCACACGGTCCACCGGGTGCTCGTCACCACGGCGAGCGACATCGTGGAGGAGTACTACTTCTCCTTCCTGCTCGACCGGTCCAACCGGACCTTCCTCGCCATGGCCTCGGCCGAGGGCGGCATGGAGATCGAGCAGTTGGCCGTCGAGCGTCCGGACGCGCTCGCGCGGGTCGCGATCGACCCCATCGCGGGCGTCGACAGGGCCATGGCCGCCGACATCGTGGCCAGGGCGAAGTTCCCGGCCGTCATCGCCGACCAGGCCGCCGACGTCATCGTCAAGCTGTGGCAGACCTTCGTCGCCGAGGATGCGACGCTCGTCGAGGTGAACCCGCTGGTCCGCGACCCCCAGGACAAGATCATCGCCCTGGACGGCAAGGTCACCCTCGACGAGAACGCGGGCTTCCGCCACCCCGAGCACGCCGCGCTGGTCGACGAGCGCACCGAGAACCCGCTCGAGGCGAAGGCCAAGGCCAAGAACCTCAACTACGTCAAGCTCGACGGCGGCCAGGTCGGGATCATCGGCAACGGCGCGGGTCTCGTCATGAGCACCCTCGACGTCGTCGCCTACGCCGGCGAGCGCCACGGCGGCGTCAAGCCCGCCAACTTCCTCGACATCGGCGGCGGTGCCTCGGCGCAGGTGATGGCCGACGGGCTCGACGTCATCCTGGGCGACCCGGATGTCCACTCGGTCTTCGTCAACGTCTTCGGCGGCATCACCGCGTGTGACGCCGTGGCCACCGGCATCGTCGAGGCGCTCCAGATCCTCGGCGACAGCGCCTCCAAGCCGCTGGTCGTGCGGCTCGACGGCAACAACGTCATCGAGGGCCGCCGGATCCTCGACGAGGCGAACCACCCGCTCGTGACGCAGGTGGACACCATGGACAATGCGGCTGACAAGGCCGCCGAGCTCGCAGCCGCTTCATCCCAGGGGGCCTGACGATGTCGATCTTCCTCAACGAGAACAGCAAGGTCATCGTGCAGGGCATCACCGGCGGTGAGGGCACCAAGCACAGCACCAAGATGCTCGCCGCCGGCACGAACGTCGTGGGTGGCGTCAATGCGCGCAAGGCCGGCACCACCGTCACCATCGGCGGCAGGAACCTCATGGTGTTCGGGACCGTCGAGGAGGCGATGAAGGAGACCGGCGCCGACGTCAGCGTCGTCTTCGTGCCGCCGAAGTTCGCACGTGACGCCGTGATCGAGGCGGTCGACGCCGAGATCGGGCTGTGTGTCGTCATCACCGAGGGCATCCCGGTGCACGACTCCGCCTACTTCTGGGCACACGCCTGTGCCAAGGGCTCTGCGCCGAAGCCGGGGGCACCGCGGACCCCGAGGACGCGGATCATCGGCCCGAACTGCCCGGGCATCATCAGCCCCGGCCGGTCGAACGCCGGCATCATCCCGGCCGACATCGCGGGCGCGGGCCGGATCGGGCTCGTGTCGAAGTCGGGCACCCTGACTTACCAGATGATGTACGAGCTGCGTGACCTGGGCTTCTCCACCGCCATCGGGATCGGCGGGGACCCGATCGTCGGCACCACGCACATCGACGCGCTGGAGGCCTTCGAGGCCGACCCCGAGACCGCGGCGATCGTCATGATCGGTGAGATCGGCGGCGACGCCGAGGAGCGCGCGGCCGAGTTCGTCCGAGCGAATGTGACGAAGCCGGTCGTCGGTTACGTCGCCGGGTTCACCGCGCCCGAGGGCAAGACGATGGGCCACGCCGGCGCCATCGTGAGCGGTTCCGCTGGCACGGCCCAGGCCAAGAAGGAGGCCCTGGAAGCGGCCGGTGTCGAGGTCGGGAAGACCCCCAGCGAGACGGCGGCGCTGATGCGGCAGATCATCGTCGGGCTGTAGCCCCTCCCGTACGTCTCGACCCGAGCCAGGTTCACGCGTTCCCCGTTGCGTGAACGTGGCTTGGGGCACAGGGGGATCGGTGCGATGGACTAGCGTCGCTTCCGCCGACGGACCGCGGGGGTCCGCGCTGAGGGAGTTCTCGTGATGACGCAGCAACCGCAGGGCTCGGGCAGCCCGGCGCCCGCAACGCCCGACGCACAGCTCGCGCCCGGACCGGCGCGGTTGCTGGCCCTGGTCGCCGCGGGCCTCGCAATCGTGATCTATGTGATCGCCTTCTTCGACGAGGGGCAGGTCCTGGGAGGCCTGGGCGGGGCGCTGCTGATCGCCGGTGGCCTCCTGGCGGGGGCAGCCCTGCTGCCGAAGGTCGGCCGGGTGCTGCTGCCCGCCGCTGTGCTGGTCACCACGGGCACTCTGCTGCTCCTGCAGAGTCAGGTCGTCTACGGGACGCCGGTCGCCGCGATCGTCGCACTGGTGCTGGCGTTCCTCCAGGCGGGAGCGGTGGTCGGGGCGGTGTTGCTCGACGCCGGCATCGTCCGGGCGCCCGCCCGGCGCCCGAGCGCACGTTCCGGGTACGGCCAGCCGGGCCCCCAGGGTTACGGCCAGCCGGGGTTCGGCCAGTCCGGAGGGTACGGCCAGCCGGGCTACGGCGCTCCCCAGCCCGGTTACGGCCAGCCCGGTTACGGCCAGCCCGGGTCCGGCCAGCCGGGGCCCTACGGTTCCGGTCCGAGCGGTTACGGCCAGCAGGGCGCAGGACAGCCCGGTTACGGGCAGGGCTTCGGCCAGCCCGGCGCTGCCCAGCCCGGCGCTGCCCAGCCCGGCCAGGCCTGGGGACAGCAAGGGGCGCAGCCGGATGCGGCGTCCCATTCTTCGGCGTCCCATTCTTCGGCGTCCCAGCCGTCGGCGGCACCGTCGTGGTATGGCGGCCCGGACGCATCTGCTTCGGCACCCGAGGGTGGCTCGGCCGGCGTGGTGGATCCCACAGCCGAGTACCGGGCGGTGGACACCTCCGTGACGCCTCCGTCCGGGCAGTCGTCGGTGGAGGGACGTCACGGTCAGGCGGCCCGTGAATCCGGGGCGGACGGCCGTGACGACTCCGACGGCGAGCAGACCCGGTTCTTCCCGCCGCCCGGCGAGCGTCCGCACCCGTGATCCCGAACTCGTGATCCCGCGCCCGTGATATCCGCTCAGTCCCACGCCCTGGGTCGCAATCGGCGGCACCGCTCCCGGCGTGCCTGCCCGGCTCGTGACACGGTCGCTGCGACCCTGACGGGGTGACCCGCACTTTCGAAGGTGCCTCGACCGAGGCGACGGCACCGGAGCCCGAGCCGGACGGCGATGTCCGCTCCTCCGCGTCCGACGGGTTGGTCCGGCTGCGGGTACTGATCGCCTGCGGCATGGGCACCGTTCTCGTCAGCTATGCCCTGCTGGTGCCCGCTGCCGCGGCCGTGGTGCTCACGGCCGGTAGCGGGTTGTCGTTCGACGGTGTGTTCGCCGCCGCGATCCCGCTGTGGCTGGCCGCTCACCAGATCCCGCTCGTGCTGGAGGGGCAGCCGCTCAGCGTCCTCCCGCTGCTGCCGACGGGTGCGGTGTTCGGCGTCGTCGTACTGGGCGCGGGCTGGGCCGTGCGACGGCTCGACGGCCGGTTCCGCACCGATGCCGGGGCGGTGCTCGCCAGCATTGCCGGAGGCCACGCCGCGGTCGCCGTGCTGGGTAGCGCGCTGCTTCCCCGGACGGCGGAGGTGACGGCCGCCCCGTGGGCGGCGATGGTGGGTGGCGCGCTGGTGGCCGGATCGGCGGCCGCGGTCGGGTTGCTGCGGGCCAACGGGCTGCCCGCGGGTCGGGCCGAGCGGCTACCGGACTGGGTCCTGCCGGGCCTGCGCGGATCCGCCGTCGCCGTCGTCGGCTTGCTCGCCGTCGGAGCCGCGATCCTGACGTCGGCGCTGGTGCTGCGAGGGCCGGACGTGGCCGACGCCTACGCGCGGCTGGCTCCCGGCCTCGGCGCGGGCGTGGGCGTCGCCCTGCTGTCGCTGGCGTACCTGCCGAACGCGATCATCGCGGGCGCGGGCTGGGCGCTCGGTGCGGGTGTCTCCGTCGGCACCGCCACATCGTCACCGTTCGTGACGTTCCCCGCCGAGACGTCGAGCTTCCCGCTGCTCGCGGCCGTTCCCACCTCCGCTGTCCCCTCGTGGGCGGCGGCGGTCCTCGCGCTGCCCGCGGCGGCCGGGGTGCTGACCGGGCTCCTGTGCCGCCGGCAGGTCGAGGGGCCCGCCCGGTGGCGGGCGGCAGCGACCGCGACGGTGGTGGCCGCCGCCGCGTTCGGACTGCTCGCGACGCTGGCCGGGGGCAGGCTGGCCGCGGGCGCGTTCGATCCCGTGCGGGTGCCTGCCGAGCTGGTCGTGCTCGCCGTCCTGTTCCTCGTCGGGGTACCTGCGCTGGTCGTGGCCGGGATCCGGCCGCGAGACACCGGTTCCGGCGGTTCCACCGACCCGGGCACCGCTGCGCCTGCGCCGGTCCGTCACCGGTCGGAGGAGAAGATCGAGCGATCGCGGCCGGCACCCGGTGCCGACCGGGCGCCCCGCACCGTGGCCGAGCTCGTCGCGCTCCGGGAGCGGGAGGCGGCGGCGAAGGACGCCCCGGTGGGCGGCGACGCCCCGGCGGGCC
>JAJAZD010000314.1 GCA_026785945.1 Pseudonocardia sp.
ACCGGCGCCCGCCGCAGCGCCGCGAGCCCACGCCGGGGCAGGGCCCCGCGCGCCGAGCGCAACCCGACCTCGGCGGCGAACGCGACAGCCCGCGCGGCCCCCGACAAGGCTCTGGCCAGCTCGAACCGGTCGGCGACCTCGAGCGCGGACGCGATCTCGTCGGCGTCCTGGGCGCGCAGCACGTCACGGGATCGCCCCGCGCAGCGGTGCAGCTCCGTGCGCACGTCGAGCAGCAGGTGGCGGGCCGCCACGACGTCGGCGGCCGGGCGGTCGACGAGCTGGGCGGCGGCGAGGGCGTCGACGAGCTGGACGTCGCGCAGCCCGCCGTGCCCGTTCTTCAGGTCGGGCTCGATCCGGTGCGCGACGTCGCCGACCTTGCGCCAGCGGTCATGGGCCGCGTCGGCCAACTCGTCGAATCGGCTGCGGATGCCCGCGCGCCACGCCTGGCGCACCGCGGACTGCACCTTGCCCGACAGCGTCGGGTCCCCGGCGATGTGCCGGACCTCCAGCAGCCCGAGCGCGGCACGCAGGTCGGTGGCCGCCACCTGGACCGCCTGGCCGGGCGTGCGCACCGAGTGGTCGAGCCCGATCCCGGCGTCCCAGAGCGGGTACCACAGCTGGTCCGCGAGCCGGTCGACGTCCTTGCGGCCGTCGTGCAGCAGGACGAGATCCAGGTCCGACCAGGGGGCGAGCTCACGGCGGCCCAGCGCCCCGACGGCGACGAGCGCCGCGCGGTCGGTCACGCCGATCGCGGCGGCACGGGACGAGAGCCAGAAGTCGTGCAGGTCCACCAGCGCGGCGCGCAGCGCCTCGGGCCCCAGCCTGCGTTGGCCGGGCCCCGGCTCGAGCAGGGCGGCCTTGGCCCGAACCAGGTCGTCGGCATCCCCCGACGTCGCCTTCACCGGGCTCACAGCTCCACCGGGCTCACAGCGTCACCGAACTCACAGCGCGTCGGCACCCCGTTCCCCCGTGCGGACGCGGACGACGGTGTCGACCGGCACCACCCACACCTTCCCGTCACCGATCTTGCCCGTGCGCGCGGCCCGGGTGACGGCGTCGATCACCTTGTCCACCGCGTCGTCGGCGACGACGACCTCGACGCGGACCTTCGGCACGAGGTCCACCCGGTAGTCGGCCCCGCGGTAGACCTCCGTGTGCCCACGCTGGCGTCCATAGCCCGACACCTCGCTCACTGTCATGCCGGTCACGTCGAGCTGCTCCAGACCGGCACGCACGAGGTCGAGCGCGAAGGGCTTCACGATCGCGGTCACGAGCATCATCGTGGCCCTCCGTTTCCCGTGACGCTTCCCGGTGACGCTTCCCGGTGACGCTTCCCGGTGACGCTTCCTGCGTGAGGCCCTACCGCCGGGCGGTGGCACCGGACGCTGCCGCCGACGGGTCGATCCGGTCCTGGCACGCGCACCGGGCCCGCCGCACGACATCCGTGCGGCGGGCCCGTGCGCGCCGTGCTCAGATGGCGTCGTGCCCGCGCTCACCGGTGCGGACGCGGACCACCGTCTCGACCGTGGTCACCCAGACCTTCCCGTCGCCGATCTTGCCGGTGCGGGCGGCCTCGACGACGGCGTCGACGACCTTGTCCGCGAGGGTGTCGTCGGCGACGACCTCCACACGGACCTTCGATACGAAGTCGACGGAGTACTCGGCACCCCGGTAGACCTCGGTGTGGCCCTTCTGTCGTCCGTAGCCCTGGACCTCGCTGACCGTCATCCCGAGGACGCCGATCTGCTCCAGGGCTCCCTTGACGTCTTCGAGGACGAAGGGCTTGACGATCGCCGTGACGAGCTTCATGCCTCAGCTCTCCTTGCCTGCGGTGGCCGGAACCGGCTCGGACGTGGGCGTGGTGGTGGTGGGCTCGATCGGCTTGGACGTGCCCAGGCCACCACCACCACGCAGGCTGGTGAAGTCGTAACCGGACTCGGCGTGCTCGGTCTCGTCGATGCCGGTGACCTCGGCCTCGTCGGACAGGCGCAGACCGATCGTGAACTTGAGTGCGTAGGCGATGATCGCGGTGACGATGCCGGAGTAGGCGAGCACCGCGAACGCTCCGATGGCCTGCTTGCCGAGCTGGTCGGCGCCGCCGCCGTAGAACAGCCCGTCGACGCCCGCGGGCGACTCGGCCGTGGCGAGGAGCCCGATCAGCAGGGTGCCGGTCAGCCCGCCGACGAGGTGCACACCGACGACGTCGAGCGAGTCGTCGAAACCGAAGCGGAACTTCAGACCGACGGCCAGTGCGCACAGCACACCGGCGACCGCCCCGACCGCAATGGCCCCGAGCGGCGACACCGACGCACACGCCGGGGTGATCGCGACGAGCCCCGCGACGATGCCGGAGGCGGCACCGAGGCTCGTGGGGTGGCCGTCGCGGAAGCGCTCCACGAGCAGCCAGGCGATCATGGCCGCACAGGTGGCGACGATGGTGTTGAGAAGGGCGAACCCGGCGATGGCACCCGAGCCGACGGCCGAGCCCGCGTTGAACCCGAACCAGCCGAACCACAGCAGCCCGGCGCCGAGCATCACCAGGGTCAGGTTGTGCGGGCGCATGGGCTCACGCGGCCACCCACGCCGCTTGCCCAGCACGATCGCCAGGACGAGTGCGGCGATGCCGGCGTTGATGTGCACGGCCGTGCCGCCCGCGAAGTCGAGCGCGGCGAGGTCGTTGGCGATCCAGCCGCCGACCCCGGCGGTCGCATCGTCGAAGGCGAACACCCAGTGCGCCACGGGGAAGTAGACCAGCGAGGCCCACACACCGGCGAAGACCATCCACGACCCGTACTTCATCCGATCGGCCACCGCGCCCGAGATCAGCGCGACGGTGAGGATCGCGAACGTCGCCTGGAAGGCGACGAAGACCAGGGAAGGAATCGTGAAGACGAGCGGAACCGCTACTTCGGTAGTGGGAGGTACGGCCTCCGCGTCGGGGATGTAGACACCTGCAAAAAGACCCTGCAGGCCCGCGAACTGGGTGGGGTCACCGACCAGTCCTGCCCCGCCCACGCTCGCACCGAAGGCCATCGAGTAGCCGTAGAGCACCCAGAGGATTCCGATGAGACCGATGGACGACAGGCTCATCATCATCATGTTCAGTACGCTCTTGCTGCGCACCATGCCGCCGTAGAACAGCGCCAGACCTGGTGTCATCAGCAGGACCAACGCCGTGGCGATCAGCATCCAGGCGGTATCGCCGGTATCGGGTACGCCGGTTACGGGCACGTCGACTCCTTCCTGAGTTCGCCGCTCCCACACCACTCCACGTCGGACGACGTGGGCTCGGTCAGCAGCAGTTCCCGGGAACTATGAAATCGGCATGTTTCAATCACTCTCCTGGCTTGTTTCCAGCCGATGAACGCACTGCCCCAGTACGTTACGGGCCGATGACACGCCCGCGCACATTCCCTGCACATTCCGATCGTGCATCAGGTGAGCAACGCATCGACGAAGGCGGCCGGTTCGAAGGGTGCGAGGTCGTCGGGTCCCTCACCGAGCCCGACGAGCTTCACCGGCACCCCGAGCTCGCGCTGCACGCGGAACACGATGCCGCCCTTCGCAGTCCCGTCGAGCTTGGTCAGCACGATGCCCGTCACCTTGACCACGTCGCCGAACACGCGGGCCTGCGTCAACCCGTTCTGGCCGGTGGTGGCGTCCAGCACCAGCAGCACCTCGTCCACCTCGGCCTGCCGGGACACCACGCGCTTGACCTTGTCCAGCTCGTCCATCAGGCCCGTCTTGGTGTGCAGCCGGCCCGCCGTGTCGAGCAGCACGACGTCGGCACCTTCCTCGATGCCCTGCTTGACCGCGTCGAAGGCGACGCTCGCGGGATCGGCGCCCTCCGCGCCGCGCACGACCGTCGCACCCGCCCGTTCACCCCAGGTGACGAGCTGTTCGGCCGCGGCCGCGCGGAACGTGTCGGCGGCTCCCAGCACGACACGGTGGCCCCCGGCCACCAGGACGCGGGCGAGCTTGCCCGTGGTGGTGGTCTTGCCGGTGCCGTTGACGCCCACCACCAGTAGCACGGCCGGTCGGCCGTCGTGGGGCAGTGCGCGCACCGCGCGGTCGAGGTCGGAACGCAGGGCGTCGGTCAGGACGTCGCGCAGCAACTGCCGCGCCTGGTCCGGCGTGCGGACGCCGCGCCGCACGATCTCCGAGCGCAGCGTGGCCACGAGCTCCCCGGTCATGTCCGGGCCGAGGTCGGCCTGCAGCAGCGTCGCCTCGACGTCCTCCCAGGACTGCTCGTCGAGCTCGCCGGCGCCCAGCAGGCCCAGCAGGCTCTGCCCGAATCCCGAGCGCGACCTGGCCAGCCGCCCACGCAGCCGCTCCAGACGGCCCTCGGGTGAGGAGATCGGCTCAGTCGGGGCGGAGGGGCCGCCGGTCGGGGCCGGCTCGGCGGGGCCGGGTGCCGTGGGTGCGGCGGTGGCGGGGGCCGAGCCGTTCGTCGACGCGGTGCCGACCTCCGGCGC
>JAJAZD010000315.1 GCA_026785945.1 Pseudonocardia sp.
AACGGGGGCACCGACCCGCGGCAGGGAGTACCACCGGAGAACGGGGGCATGCCAGAGGTCACCCCGGTCACGGGCGCAGGCCCGACGGGACGGGACCGGACACCCCGGCCATCCAGTCCCTGCGACGACAGGCGCACCGCGACAGCGCATCCTTGTCCGATGACCGGCGTCGTGACAGCGAGGCCGCGACACGCCCTCACACGATCTTCACGGAATCAACCATCTAGACTCGGCCGATGGCAAGCGCCCGGGAGCGTGTACTGGACGCGTACGAGACTCTGCTCATCGAGCACGGGCCCGCGTCCGCCACGCTCGACGCAGTCGCCTCCGCCGCCGAGGTGTCCAAGGGTGGCCTGCTCTACCACTTCGCGTCGAAGGATGCGCTGGTCACCGGCCTGCTCGACCGGCTACGCACACGCAGCGCCGCCGACGCCAACGCCATCCGCACCGCCCCGGACGGGGCCGTCGCCTACTACGTGCGGACGTCCGCACCGGGGGGTGGCGTCCCGGGCGGGGTCACCCGCACCTACCTCGCCGTGCTGCGGATCGCCGACGGGACCGACGCCGGGCGCGCGATCCGTGACGCGCTCGCCGTGGTCGACGCCGACGCCTACGCCGCGCTGCGCGAGGAGCTCGTCGATCCTGTTCTCGCCTGGCTCGCGCAGCTCGTCGCGGACGGGCTCTACCTGCGCACGCTCACCGGCACGCCGCTCCCCCCGGGCCTGGGCGTCGAGAAGCTCCTGGCCCAGATGCGCCGCTACCTGCCGGTGGAGGCCGACTGACGTCAGGGGGCGAGCGCCGCAGCCACACGGCGCAGCCGGGGTCGCTGCACCGACTCCTGCACGGCACGGGCGAACATCCACCTCTCGACGCGCTCGCCGTCGAGGTCGGTGAAGACCGCCATGCGTCGGACCATGCCACGCGGATCCGCCACCAGGCGCTCCTCGCAGTTGAGCAGATGTTGCAGCACGTCGTACGCCGGGTCACCGACGTGGGGCTTGGGATCGATCATCAACCACGGCTCGCGGCGGTCGGCCAGGACGTTGCCCGCATGGAGATCGGTGACGAGCAGGGACTGCGGCACCCCATCGCGCGGGAGGCCACGCAACAGCTCCATGCCGGTGCGGGCGAGTCCCGGGTCGAGTGCGCTGTCGGCCCGTTCGAACCCGTCGGCCCACAGGTCGCACATGTCCGCCAGCGGGCGGAACGGGTGGCCCCTGCACCGTCCCGCGCGAGATTGCGGGGCAGCTCCACGACCGTCAGGCCCAGCGCTGGGCCAGGGTGCGGATCCGGCCGGGTGCGCGGGTCGTGTCGCTCAGGACGCCGGTTCCCGCGCGCGCGATCACCGGCACCGGGATCGGCAGCCTGTGCACCGTCACGTTCCAGTAGCGGGTCTCCGGGTCGGCGTCCCGCCAGGCGTTGGCCAGCCGCGCGGCGGCGTCGGAGTCCATCCGGCGACGGGGCCGGGGACGCATGCCGCACCGGTGGCGCACCTCGGTGTCGAGTGCACGCCATGCATCGTCGGCCGTGGTGTACACGCTGACCGACGGCCGACCATCCGCATCCCCCACCAGCAACGTGTACGCGCAGACCACCTCGAACGACACGGCCCCCACCCTTCCGCCCAACGGGCGTTGCGCACAGTCAACTGCACAGACCCGGTCGAGCCACTACGGACACGCCGGGGGTGCGGTGGACGGCAGACCGACTGCGTTCCGTGTCGGCTGGACTCGGCCGAGCCGGCATCGGAGCACCGCCGGCACCGCACGGCGCGCGACTGAACGATTCTGTCAGTGATCGAATGTATGTTCGATTTATGGGACGGTGCAGGTGCCTGGCGGGTTGGCCACGATGACGCCAGGCTACTCGGGTCGCCCCGCTCAGATCATGAACATCTGCCGGGTGGCGGTGCCGTGCGCGCCTTCATGCCGTCTCAGCGGCCCAACGACACCGAGGACATGTTGAACTCGGGCACCCGCACCGGCGGCATGGCGGCGCGGGTGAACCAGTCCTTCCACTCCCGCGGCAGCGTGCGCTCGGTGGCCCCGACCTCCGTCGCCCGGCGCACGACGTCGAGCGGGGAGTAGTTGAACCGGAAGTTGTGGTCGACCTCCCCGACGACCTCACCGCCCTCCACGAGGTAGACCCCGTCGCGGGTGAGGCCGGTGAGCAGCAGGGTGGTGGGGTCGACCTGGCGGATGTACCAGAGACACGTCAGCAGGAGGCCGCGCTCGGTGCGCGCGACCATGTCCGCGATCGACGCCCCGGATCCTCCGGTCAGCAGCAGATTGTCTCCGGTCGGGGTGAACCGCGTTCCGAACTCGGCGGCCTCCGCACGGGAGTAGGCGAGCTCGGACACGACGCCGTCGCGCAGCCACTCGGCGCGACGGGTCGGCGCACCGTTGTCGAAGACGCTGATCCCCTCGCCCGAGCGGGTGGCCGTGAGGAACGGCTCGTACTCCAGGCCAGGGGCCGCCGGGTCGCAGGCCAGCGTGAGGGGCAGCTCCGTGAGCCGCTCACCCACGCGCGGGCCGTTCAGGCCGGCGAGGGCACTGCGGCCCTCCTGCGCGGGACGGCCGTCCATCGACCACGCCAGGTAGATCATCAGATCGGAGGTGGCCGAGGGCGGGAGAAGCGTCTCGTAGCGCCCGGCGGGCAGCTCGACACGGCGCCGGCCCCACTCCAGGCGCCGCGCGGCCTCGGCGGCGAGCGCGACGACGTCGATGTCGACGAAGTCCACCGTGGACGCCCCGGTCCACGCCGAACCGGTCAGATCCGGGGTCTTGGCGTTGAGCTCCACCGAGCCGGTCGGCTGCACCCATCGCCGGCGCACACCGGCCGAGGTGCCCAGCCACACCGTCGTCAGCTCGTGGCTGGCGAACCCGTACTGGCGCTGCGGCCCGGCGAGCACCTCGGCCAGGCCCTCGGCGAACCCGCCGAACACCCCGATCGAGGTCTCGACGGCACCGTCACCCCAGCTCGGGTCGTCACCGGAGGGTTCGGGCAGCGCCATCGCGTCCTTCGCGGGCCCGGCGTCGTGGGCGGCCGCCTCGGCCGCGACGACCAGTGCCGAGAGCTGCGCGGCACCGGTGACGGCCGCGCTCGAACTGACCACACCCGCCGCGGTGCCGCCCTCGACCGCGACGAACGCGATCACCGTGACGCGGCCGGAGGTCGTGTGGCCGTTGGTGGTCATCGTCGAGTTGGCCCAGCGGAGCACCGCCTCGCTCGACTCACGGACGAGCACGACGCACCCGTGCAGGTGTGCGGCAGCGGCGAGGGTCCGCTCGACCACGTCCTGTGCCCTCATCGACCCTCCTCCTGCGTGTTCAGGACGTTGACCCCGCGGAACCGCGCGGACGGGCACCCGTGGCTCACCGCCGCCACCTGGCCGGGCTGAGCCTTGCCGCAGTTCATCGCGCCGTGCAGCACCCACGTCGACGGGCCGCCGACCGCGTCGAGCGAGCCCCAGAAGTCGGTGGTGGTGGCCTGGTAGGCGACGTCGCGGAGCTGCCCGGCGAGCTTCCCGCCGGAGATCCTGAAGAACCGCTGGCCGGTGAACTGGAAGTTGTAGCGCTGCATGTCGATCGACCACGACTTGTCGCCGACGACGTAGATCCCGCGCTCGACGCCGGCGATCAGCTCCTCGGTGGTGGTGTCGCGCCGCGGGTCGGGGCGCAGCGACACGTTCGCCATCCGCTGGATCGGGACGTGGTGGGGCGAGTCGGCGAACGCGCACCCGTTGCTCCGGTCGAGCCCCAACCGCGGCGCGAACGTCCGGTCGAGCTGGTAGCCGACGAGCACGCCGTCGCGTACCAGGTCCCACGCGCCGGTCAGGACGCCGTCGTCGTCGTAACCGACCGTCGCGAGGCCGTGCGGCACGGTCCGGTCTCCCGTGACGTGCATGTGTTCGGAGCCGTAGCGCAGCGTGCCGAGCTTGTCGGGCGTGGCGAAGCTGGTACCCGCGTACGCGGCCTCGTAACCGATCGCCCGGTCGTACTCGGTGGCGTGCCCGACGGACTCGTGGATCGTCAGCCACAGGTTGGTCGGATCGATCACCAGGTCGTAGGCGCCGGCGGCGACCGAGGGGGCCTTCATCTTCTCCGCGAGCAGCTCGGGGAGCAGCGCGATCTCACCGTCGAAGTCCCAGCCGCCACCGGTCATGTACTCCCAGCCGCGGCCGGCCGGCGGCGCGAGCGAGCTCATCGTCTCGAAGCCGCCCGCCGCGCGGTCGACGGCCGTCGCGGTGAACCACGGTGCGATCCGCACGCGCTGCTGGGTGGTTCGCGTGCCGGCCAGGTCGGCGTAGAACTTGTTCTCCCGAACCTGCGCGACCCCCGCCTGGACGTGGTCGACGCCGTCCGCGGCGAGCAGCCGCTGCGACCACTCACCGAGGAGCTCGACCTTGTCGCGGGCAGGCACCGTGAACGGGTCGACCTCGTACGACGACACCCAGACCGCATCGGCGTGCACCGGCTCGTCGGCGCGTTCCACCCGTTCGATCGCGACGGGCGCGAGCGTGCGCGCCACCGTGACCGCGCGCTCGGCGGTGGCCGCCGCGCGTTCCGGGGTGAGCTCGACGTGGGAGGCGAACCCCCAGACCCCGTCGACGATCACGCGCACGGCGAGCCCGACGGTGGTGGCGTCCGAGACACCGGTGACGGTGCCGTCACGCAGGTCGACCGACTGGGAGACGATCCGTTCGACCCGCAGGTCGGCGTGCTCGGCGCCGAGGTCCCGAGCACGGCTCAGCGCGGCGTCCGCCAGCGCGGTGAGCGGCAGCGCCCGGAACTCGGGATCGATGCGGTCCAGCGACATGGACGCAAACCTAGTAGTGGCCGCCGGCGGCCGCGCCACGGATGTTCAGGTGTCGTGCGTGGCGCCGTCGGGCAAGGCCAGGTGCGGCTGCGCCGCCGGGAGCAGGACCTCCCGCGCGACGCCGTCCGGACCGATGCGCAGGACCTGGTCGGCCAGGCCGTCACCGTCGAGGTCGGTGTGCAGCACGAGGTCGAAACCGTCGTCGGTGACGACCGTGTCGGGACGGCCGTCGGCGTCGGTATCGACGGCGTCCGTGCCGTCGGTGCCGTCCGTGCGGGTCGGACGGGCGCCGGTGTGGCCGGCATCGGGGACGCGGGCGGGATTCCATCGATCGTCAGGCAGTTGGGGCACGGGACTCCTCCGGGACGGCATCGGGGGCGAGGGCTCTCGACTCGGGTGCGAGCACCGCCCGGCGGCGCGCCACCGCGCGGTCCAGATCGGCGCCGAGCATGCGTTCCAGCTCGAGCATGCGGCGGCCGAGGTCGGTGTCGAGCGCGGTCCGGGCGGCCGCGAGCACCTCCTCGACACAGCACCGCAGCGCCGCTCGTTCCAGGGCGACACGCCTGGACCGGACGGCGGCGACCAGCCCCACGGCGCCCGCGCCGACCGCGAGCGGGATCAGCGCGGGCCCGGAGACCACCGGGAGGCCGAGCAGCGGGAGCACCACCAGCGGCAGCAGCGCGAGCCGCCACAGCGCCACCCCGTGCAACGCGCCGGTGAGCAGTGACCGGGCCGGGCGTACCGGGACGGGCGTGATCGGCCCGACGACGGGCCGGCGCGGCAGGGGCAGCACCGGCCAGTCGTGCCCCACCGCGAGTGAGCGCGCGGTGGCGATCCGACGGAGCGCGGCCCGCAGCGGCGGGGCCCGGTCGGCGTGCACACCGTCGGCCAGCGCGTCCAGAGCGGGGCCGAGCAGGGCCGGCAGGGCGG
>JAJAZD010000316.1 GCA_026785945.1 Pseudonocardia sp.
CCCCGCGGGCCCCCCCCCCCGCGCCCCGCGGGGGGGGGGGGGGGGGCCCGCCCGGGCCCGCGGGCCCGCGGGGCGCCCCCGCGCGCCCCCGCGGGTGTAGGAGGACCCCGACGTCGAGCTCACCGCCAACCGACTGCTCGACGTCATCCGGGACGCGGCGGGGCCCGCGGAGCGTCGATCCCGGCGGACCTGACGGCCCGCTCGCCGCTACGCCGCCGGACCGGGTGTGGGCGGGGACCCGGGTCTCGAAGGCGCGGTCGCGCGAGCCCGGCGGCTGTTCGGTCGGCTCCGGGACGACCTCGGCGTCTGCGGTGTGGGCGGTCAGGCCACGAGTGGCCGGTCAGTCACCGGACACCAGGTGGTCGAACTCGCCGCGCCTGGCCCCGTCGAGCCAGGCTGCGAACTCGGCGTCGGTGAAGCGGAGCGTCGGCCCGGTGCGGTTCTTGGTGTCGCGGACCTCGACCATGCCGTCGTGGCGCCGCTGCTCCACGCAGTTTCCCTGATCGCCGCTGAGGGACGCCGTGACCCACGGGGTGTCGTTCATGCTGGGCTCCAATCGTTGATCGGGATCGCCTTGGCGGCGACGAGGTCGAAGACGAACTCGTACTCGGCCCGGTCCTCCGGGCGGTCGAAGTAGCGCGCCCCGAAGGGCAGCTCGACGTAGGCGACCGACGGGTCCTCGTCGTCAACGAAGTCCAGCAGGTCGAAACTGCCCCGAGGCGGCCAGGGCCCGGCCGCGAACGGCAGCACGCGGACGTCGACGTGCGGATGCGCGTCCGGCGACCGGAGGTAGGCGACCTGAGCCGCCATGATCGCCGGCGACCCTGCCACCATCCGCAGTGCGCTCTCGCCGACGACCACGAGCGCCGACGCGGGCTGGTCCCCCGCCGCGAGCCGCCGCTGCCGCTCCATGCGGAACCGCGCGCGCTGCTCGACGACGTTCGGCGCCAGCCGCGGGTCGGTGCGAATGACCGCTGTGGCGTAGTCCAGGGTCTGCACCAGGCCATGGACGATGACGGGCTCAAAGCAGCGGATGCGTGACGCCGTGGCCTCCAGCCCGGCCCGCAACCCGAACCAGTCGGGAACGACGGCGGGGCCGTACTCCTCCTGCCAGCCATCCTGCTGCGTCCCGGGGGCCAGCGCGGCCAGCGCGTCGGTCGTCGGGGCGTCGACGCCGTAGAGCCAGCACAGCGCGCGCACGTCGGCGACCCGGACGGGTCCTTTGCCCGTCTCGATCCGGCTGATCTTGGCCTTGCTGCCCAAGCCCGCCTCGGTCACGTCGACGACGTCCTTGCCGGCCGCCGACCGCAGTGCCCGGAGCTTGGAGCCCAGTTGTCGACGGACAACGACGGAGCCTCCTCCGGTCATGGTCACCTCCGCAGTGTTTCACCCTGGAACAGGGGAATCGAGTCTCGATTCGGTGACACACGGCACCGTGCATCAGTCTCGGTGAGTGTTCCACAATGAACCGTTGCATCGTTGGGGGTTCCAGGACAGCGTGGGTCGCAAGCAGGTCCGGTGAGCGTCAGCCCACGCTCACCGGACCTGCGTCCACCGTTCAGCTACCGATCGGTCCGGGGGTTCTCGTGCGGCGCCGACCCAGCCCACCCGACGAGGTCCGGCCCCGGCTCATCGAGCTGACCGACGCCGTGGACGGTGCCTCCCACTGGGTGACCGAACGGGCCCACGAGGACGGCGTCGAGCAGCGTCACGGTGTCTTCACGGCCGTCTGTGACCACCGGGTCGTCGCGGCGTCGCTGACCGCCGCGCCCGGTCGGCGCTGTCGCGCCTGCGCCTTCCGCGCTGGTGACGCCCACGATGCCGTAGCGGCCGGGGCCACCCGGCCACGACGGCGGAACACCAGCGGCGGCCCGGGATGGTGGGCGCGGAGGTCCCGGCCGTGGCGTGCTCGTCTCATGGAGTCCGCATGAGTCCCGGTCACGTATCGACGGAGGCCGCGAGATGCTCGCTCTCGAGGGCTTGTGCGCCCCGGCGCCACCCCAGGCCGTCGGGGCGCGTTCCGGGCGCAGCCCGCCGGATCACCGGGGCAGCGCGTCGCGGATCGCCTCGTCCAGTGGAGTCACCGGCCGGCCGAGCAGCGTGCCGAGGTCGTCGCCCTCGACGTATCGACCATGGCCGCCGACACGCCCCCGACCGGAGCGAACACCCTGAACCAGGGGCTGGTGGCGCTGGAACGGCACCGCGGGCCCGGCGCCGGGCCGCCCCACAACCGACGGCCGGGACCGGTCACGCGGGCGGCCGCTGGTCGGGTGGGTTGGTCGGTCCACCGTCGGGGGTGACGGCGGGCCGCACTCCGGCGGCGAGGAAAGCCGGTAGGTGCCAACCGTGGCCGCAGCGCGAGTCCGCCCACGCCGAACTCGTGGCCGTGCGGCGGCGGGGCGTGCCGCTGGTGCACGACCTGAGCCTGCCGGGGCTGGACGACGCGATCGAGCGCGGCGTACGCGACGACCTGCTGCGCGACAACTTCCCCCGCCTCGCCGCCGCCGGGATCCCGATCGTGCACTACTGGCGGCCCGGCATCCCGGCCTCGGCCACCGCGGAGGTCATGGAGCGATCGAGCCGCTCGGCCGACGCGGCGCTGCACACCACCAAGTGCGGCCCTGTCGGCGACACCGCCCGGATCGACCCGGTGTGAGGAGTTCTCAGACGAACTTCGTCAATCGCCTCCCAGCGCGCGCAGCTCTGTAGCTTCCCGACACGGGGAGGAGATGTGATCTGCATGCAGGCCCAGCAACCACACCCCGGTCGCCAACGTGCCGCTAGGCCGTATCCGCGTCGGCAGAACCGGCCTGGGCATCCCATACCTAGCCAGCAAATCGCTCGGCAGCACCTGTATCGGAGTCCGACGCGCGGTGGTCGTCCTGCACGACCACCACCGCGACGCCGCAGGAGCCGCGAGTTGCGTTGTCGCCGCGGCAGCCGCGGCCGGCAAGGACGAAGAGACGATCGTACTGGCGCCCCAGTTCCTCGCAGAGCCCGACGTCCGGGCCCACTCGCCCGGCAGGGACGTCGCGTTCTGGTCCGGTGGCTGGAAGCAGGGCGATCACTCGCTACCCGCTCCGGGTCGGGTCGCGTACATGACGGTCAGCTCCTTCGCCGCCGTCGACGCCATCATGGCGAGCCTGGCCAACGCGCGCACGTTCCCCGATCTGCGCCTGACCGTCGTCGCCGGTCACTCTGCCGGAGGGCAGTTCGACCACCGCTACGCGGCGGCGAACCCCGAGCCGATCACCACCCGCTACGTCGTGGCGAACCCGTCGTCGTACCTATACCTCGACGACGAACGGCCGTGGAGCGCCCTGGCCGGGAACCGCTGCGACGGGGTGGAGCCGACCTGCCAGGGCCACAACCGATACAGGTACGGGTTGGACGAACTCAACGCGCACATGAGCGCCATCGGTCCGGTCACCATCAGGAACCGCTACGGGCAGCGGCGGGTGACGTACCTGCTGGGACTGGAGGACGACGATCCCGAGCACCCCGAACTCGATCGGAGCTGCGCCGCGAGGGCCCAGGGCGTCCACCGCCTGGCACGCGGCAACGCCTACGTCGACCACCTCCGGCGCCACTACGGCCGGGACGTACTTCGAGGGCACACGCGCATCCATGTGCCGGGCGTGGGCCACTGCGGTGACGGCATGTTCTCCGCACCGCAGGGCCTGCGGGCGCTCTTCCCGCCGCTACCGGATCCCCA
Organism: Pseudonocardia sp.; assembly: GCA_026785945.1. Classification (GTDB taxonomy): domain Bacteria; phylum Actinomycetota; class Actinomycetes; order Mycobacteriales; family Pseudonocardiaceae; genus Pseudonocardia. Next base: position 3,716 of record JAJAZD010000316.1, read on the forward strand.
GCCCGTTGGTCGCGCCGTCACGGAGGTGGCACTTCGATGATCTGGTCGCACGACTCACCCCGTCCACAGACCCCGGTTGGCCTGAGCACGGCGGATCGCCAACTCGGCGATCCCGCTTGCGTGCTTCGCGCCGTCCGCGAGCAGCGAACTCATCGCCCCCGACCGCTCCAGCTCCCGATAGCGGTCCTGGATCGGTCGCACGACGTCGAGCACGGCGTCCGCGCAGTCGGCCTTGAGCTGCCCGTACCCGTCGTACCGCTCGGCCAGCTTCTCCGGGTCCTCGTCGGTGCAGGCACCGAGGATGTCGAGGAGGTTCGAGACCCCGGGCTGCTTCTCGGCGTCGTACGCGACCGAGCCGACCGTGTCGGTGGTGGCCCGGCGGATCTTCTTGACGATGTCGTCCACCGGGTCGAGCATGTCGATCACCCCTGGTCCGGCGGTGCTCGACGCGGACATCTTGCGGGTGGGGTCCTGCAGGTCCTTGATGCGTGCGGCGACCGGCGGCACGACCGCCTCCGGCAGGACGAACGTGTCGCCGTAGCGGGAGTTGAAGCGCTGGGCGATGGTCCGCGTGAGTTCGAGGTGCTGACGCTGGTCGTCGCCGACCGGAACCCGCTCGATGCCGTAGAGCAGGATATCCACCGCCATGAGAACCGGGTAGGTCAACAGGCCGCCGGACACGAAGTCCTGCTCGCCGGACTTGTCCTTGAACTGGGTCATCCGGCGCAGCTCGCCGAACGACGTGACACATTCCAGCATGAATGTCATCTCCGCGTGCTGCCGGACGTGGCTCTGCACGAAGACGGTGGACCCCCTCTGCGGGTCGACACCCGCGGCCACCAGCAGGGTGGCCAGCTCCACGGTTCGGGCGGCGACCTCGCCGGGTTCCTGGACCGTTGTCAGGGCGTGCAGGTCGGCGACGAAGTAGAACGCCTCACCGCTGGACTGTTCGTCCACCCAGTGGCGCACGGCGCCCAGATAGCGACCGAGCGTCAGCGGGCCGGTGGGCTTGATGCCGGACAACGTTCTTGCCATAAGCCCCACCATATCGACGCTGCGTCGCGCTTCGGCCTGCACCACCGGCCGACTCAGCTCGACCACGCCACGTCATCACCGATGCTCCATGAAGGATCCGTCACCAAGGAGAGGAACGTTCCGATGCACAACGTCATGAGCACAACGGCGAGCGACCCGTTCGCCGACCCCGACGTCATCGGCGGGGTCAACCCGCTGCGGGCCGGTTGGGACAACTGCACGGTGGAGTCCCAGGACCTGACGACTCAGACGGCGCCGCCGCGCGCCGGAATTCCGCTGCGGTTGGCCGACGGGGTCCGGCTGCGTCGGGAGGACTTCGGCGCGATCGTCCAGGTCGGGACGTTCACGCGCCTGCTCAACCACCGTGCTGCCGAACTGCTGGAGGGCATCGAGGACCGACCTCGACTCGTCATCGACGACCGCGACGAGCAGTTCCTCGCCGCCTGCCTCGCGCACGGAGTGCTCACGGAAGGGTCGGCCGGTAGCAGGGCCCGCATCTACGGGCAGCGCAGCGGCGCTGCCTACCAGCGGATGCACAGCCCGGCCTCCGTCGAGATCGAGATCACCAACAAGTGCTTCCGCCACTGCTCCTACTGCGCGTACGAGTCCGGGCCGTCGCCGCGGATCGGGCAGGAACACGAGCTCTCCACCGAGCAGTGGATGGAGGTGCTGTCGGAGCTCGAACGCGACGGCGTGATGGCGCTGGAGTTCACCGGTGGCGACCCGTTCGTCCGCCACGACGCGATCGAGCTCCTGCAATACGCCTCCAAGCTCGGGCTGCTGCTCTGGATCAACTCGGACCTCAGCATCCTCAACGAGCGCCACATCGAAGGGCTCGCCGCACTCGACAACCTGGTGGCGGTGCAGACGAGCCTGGACGGCGCAACGACCGCCTCGTGCGACCTCACACGCGGTCGGGGTGGCTTCAAGACTCTCCTGCGGCAGCTCGACATCCTCCACGGAGCAGGCCTCCCGATCAGCGTCGGCGCGACGATCCACCGCCACAATGCCGGAGAGGTCAGCGCGATCGCCGACCTGGCCGCTGAGAAGGGAGCCGGCCGCCTCTACATCGGTCCGATGTATGCGGCAGGTCGGGCCACGGCGCTGAACGACCTCGTCGTGACCGACGAACTCTGGCACTCGGCCGTCGCCCAGTACGCGCACGCCATCAGGTCGGGCGTCATCGCACCGGCGGACGTCCGCTGGCGCGACCTTGCCGCCGGCTACCAGGAGGGGGTCAACCCGGTCGCCGAGCAACTGCACCTCACGAGCCGCGGCACCCGCGGGGTGCGCATCGATCCGCTGGGCAACGCCTACGTGTCCGCCAAGCTCCGCCAGTGGCACCCCCGGTTCGCGACGATCGGCAACGTCCTTCAGTTCGGGATGGGCACGATCTGGCGCGAGTCGAAGCTCCTGGAGGAACTCCGCTCCTACGATCCGGGACCCAACGAGTTCGACGGAGTGAACGTTCACGACATCGCTGCCGCAGATCCGGCGGCACCGGCTCACAACAACGAGCTGGGCCTCGTTGCCCTCGAACGCAACAGCGCCTGACACCGGTGGTGGGGGGGGGGGGGGGGGGCCCGCGCCCCCCGCCCGCCCGCCCCGCCGCCCCCGGGGGCCGCGCCGAGACGCCCGCGCCCCCCCCGCGCGCGGGAGAAGCAACAC
>JAJAZD010000317.1 GCA_026785945.1 Pseudonocardia sp.
CCCCCCCCCCGGGTGGGGCGGCCCTTCTGCGGGCGCGGCGGGCCGCCGCCCGCGGTGGGGGGGGGGGGCGCGGGGGGGGCGCCCCGCCGGGGGCCCGCCCCAGGTCGGGGGGGTTGCGCTCAGCAGGTCCCGGTGACGATGTTGCAGGGGCTGCAACCCCCGCCGTCACCCGTGCAGTCACGGCACCGCTTGCTGTACCGCAGGCCGCCCCTGCAGAAGCAGAGCCGGTACACGTAGGGCCCGCACGGCGCCGCGGCTTTCGCCTGCGGGAGCACCGCGTTCAGGATCCGGTCGGCGAGTCGATTCACCATGGGCATTACCTCTTCCTCGTTGTCCCGGTCGACGGGCTGTCGACCGGCGGTCGGTGGTGGCGCGGTTCCGGGCGGCGTGGCGGCTCCGGCACGGCCAGCAGTTGGTCGGACAGCAGCAGGACCGCGACCACCGCCACGGCGAACAGCGACAGGACCAGTTGCGTCGGACCGTCGAGCGGACCCGCACCGGACGTGAGACCGGCGACCAGACCGGCCACGCCCGTGGCGGCGAGCAGCCCGTTGCGCCAGACGTGGGCGCGGCTGATCGGTGCGGCCGACCTGCCGAAGCAGCCGCACGGCACCCGCTCGCCGCGGGCGAGCACGCGCACCATCCCGACCGCGAAGGCGACCAGGAGGACGGCCGCGACGGCGAGTCCGATCGGGGCGGACGTCTGGTCGACCATCAGGAGGACGGTGGCGGCCTCGGCCCCCAGCACGGCGAACGTCACCGGTCGCTCGAGGCGTCGCGGGACCACCCGGAAGCCCCGGAGCGCCGAGCGGAACGACGGGAGATCGCGCACCTTCGACACGAGCGCGACGAGGAACATCCCCCCGACGACCACCCGGCTGACCAGGAAGATCGCTTCAGCGACCACGTGCTGTGACCCCGATCCGCGTGTCGCAGCGTCCGTAGCCGATCATGAATGCCTCCCCGTAGCAGACGATCCGGTGCGTCCCCGAGACCGTCAGGGCTGACGGGGTCCGGATGTCATCGTGCGTCACCGGGTCGGTCGCCGTGAGGGGTGAACGACCCCAATCCGGGGGTTGGGCGCCGACCGGGCGGAGGGCGAGGCGGCGCCGGCGAGGGCTGGTACGAGCTGCCGGTCCGCGCAGCGCGCCCGTCGGGCGGGCGCCGGGTTCCCCGGCGGACCAGGTCCGGATCGGCTGGGCGACGGTGGTCAGGTCGACCGCCTCGGCCAGGTCGTGATCGTCGAATCCGATGACGGAGATGTCCTGCGGAGCCCGTAACCTTGCTTTGTGCGTTGCCCGGAGCGCCCCGAACGCCATCTCGTCCGACTCGCAGAACTACCGCCGTCGGTTGTTCGGGCCGCGAGCAGCTGACACATCGCACGCTCGCCCCCCGACACCGAGAACTCCCCGTCCGCCTCGAGATCGGCGGGGTGCTCGATCCCGTTGCCGTCGAGGACGTCGAAGTAGGCGCGGCGGCGCGGCAACGGTGTGAGAAGACCGATGGGAACGTGTTGTCCGCCCGAGATCAAGCCGATCTCCCGGTGACCGAGGTGCAGCAGGTGGCGCACAGCCTGGCGGCGCCCTCCAGGTCGTCGATCCGCACGGAGGCGAACCCGACGGTCTCCACCCCGACGAACGCCACCGGAATGTCCAACGTCCTCAGTGCCTCCACCTCGTCGGTCGTCGTGTTCAGGCTCAGGACGAGCACACCGTCCACCCGACGGCGCAGCGGGAGCCCGTCGAAGAAGCGACGGCGTCCGCGCTCGTCGCCGAGGTGGTAGAGCATCACGTCGAGGTCGAGGGCGCGGAGTACCGGGTCCGCGCCGCTGACGACCTTGCCGAAGTACCATCGGTCGACGAACGGCACGACGAAGCCGATCGCGCCGGTACGCCCGCTGCGCAGGGTCGAAGCCGACGGCGACGCCGAGCACGACGGCGTGTGGGCCGCCTTGATGACGCAGGCCCTGGTCGTCTCGGAGACGTGCGGCAACCCGCGCAGCGCACGGCTGACCGTGGCGGTGAACACGCCCGCCAGCTCAGCGAACCTGGAGATGTTCGTGGTCACGTTCTCAGCTGGTTCACGAGGTTCGGCCCGCGCGGGGCGCATGCGCAAATGATTGCAGGGAAACCCGGCTACGCACCGATCCCACCTTCACCGAGCATGCGGCATATGGCATGTCCCCTCTGTCACGTGGGCATGCCCTCGCGGCCGGCCAACGGTCACGCTCGGCGCATGGCGAAGATGGGGACGGTCAGCCGTCCCGGGACCACGACAGGCGCGGCCGTCGAGGGTATCGTCTCGAGGTCCGGCGTCCGCACGAGCGACGGCGTCGTCCTCGGTGGACGTCGAGGACCCGCTCGTCGGGAACGACAGCACGGGAGACGACGATGACCACCCCTGCGGACAGGGATCCACCGAAAGCCTCGCAGTTCCTCAACCCCTACCGGGCGGTGCCGGAGGGCATCGAACTGCGTGGCAGCACGGTGGGCCGCTGGGGACTCGCGGCCGGGGTGATCGTCATCGCGGCGTCCCCGATCGACCCCGGCACCGCCGAGGCCGCCGACCGCCATGGCTCGGTGACGGCGGACACCCAGGTCTGGCTCGGGACGGGCTTGTCGGTGGCCCAGGAGACAGCCGAGCAGGTCACGACCGCCGGCTACCTCTGGCCTTCGCCGCCGCCGGCGGACCCGCGTGCGTCACCCGCTCTCGAGTTCTAGCCCGGGTCCCGGTCCCGGTGCTGCGCGTCGACCGGGGGCGGATCTTCGCGCAGCGCGGCGGTCCATGCTGCGTGGCGGCTTCGGAGCAGTCCGGCGATTGCCGCGACCAGGTCACGGTCGACCCGGCCCGGCGAGTAGACCTGCATCCACCGAGCCGGTGACGAGCCGAAGTACGGACGACCGACCACTCCCGGCCGACGAGCCGCCACCGACGAACCGAGCACGACGCCCTGCCCCCGGGCCAGCAAGGTGGACACCGTGGCCTCGTCGCCGACGCGATGGCCGAGCACCGAATCGAAACCGCCCACGAGGCGGCATTCCTCGGAGACCATCGTCGCGCTGTCCGGGTCGACACCGGTGATCCAGTTCTCGTCGGCGAGATCCGCGAGACGGAGCTCCGCGCGGGGCGCGAGCCGGTGGTGGGCTGCGAGATGGACATAGGTGGGATCCGCGAGGATCTGCACCGCGGCCAGCAGGCCGGGCTTAGGCCACTCGACGTGCGGGAGCCAGATCCCCAGGAAGATGTCGGCGGTTCCGGCCTGGAGTTTGTCGTAGGCCTCGGCCGGCGTGGTGGTGCTGAACCGGACCTGAAGCTCCGGGTACACCGCGCCGAGGTCGTCCAGGATCGCGATGGCCGGCAGCCCGTAGTAGAGAATGCGCAGCGTCTCGCGCTGAGAACTCGGCCTGCTGCTCTGCTCAGGGGTCGCGAGTTCGTCGATGACGCCGAGGGCCCGCTTCGCCAGACTCAGGACCCGCTGTCCCGCAGCCGTCGGGGTCACCCCTCTGGTCGTGCGGAGGAAGACCGCGACATCGAGGCGTTGCTCGATGCGCCGCAGCTGTCGGGTGACGTGCGGCTGATCGACGCCGAGTTTCCGCGCGGCGCCACTGATGCTGCTGCATTCCTCGATCGCCAGCAGCACCTCGAGATGACGAACCTCCAGACGCACGACCCGGACTCTAGGTCGCCCGCGGGTGTCGACGTCGACGCAGCCTCGCCTACACGGACCACGACGAGTGCCGGCGTCGACCCGACCGCGCCGGCAGGCGGTTCGCCGTCTCGCCTCCGCGGCGCTCTGCGGGGGACGCCATCCGGTCGAAGCGGTCGCGGTGAGCTGCAGATACCCGCCGACGGGTGATCCATCTCGCGGGGGAGGCTGCCGTCATCGATTGCGGATCAGGTCATACAGTGGGTCGGACGCGGTGATCGCGCCGTTTCCTCCATGGAGCGGCTGGTCCGGCGACGAGTGCCGGTCTGATCATGTTGCAGCAACGGCTATGCCGATGTGGGTACTGCTGGCTCGCCCGACGACGGAGAACAATCAGCGCGGGAGGTGTGTCCTTGAAGACCGATGACATCGGGTCGTACCGCGACTCGGAGCAGCAGCTTGACCCTTGCGTGATTCGCGCCGGCACCGGAACCACCACGTCGCGCAGCGATCTAGTACGCCTGACGATGATCGCGAGCCTGCTCACAGCGGGACTCACGGCTGCCCTGGGCGTCGGCGAGGCGTCGGCGAGCGTGAAACCCCCGACGGACGGTTCGCCGGCCAACTCGCAGACCGCCGACCCGGAGCCCGCCACGGCGAGTCCGTCCGAGTCGCCGGACACCGTCTCCTCAACCGTGGCCGCTCCCCGGCAGGACCCTGCTCCCGGCCTCAACCCGGAGGCCCCGTCGGGTTCCGACGCGGTGACGCCGGGACCGCGCCACCGCGCCGTCGAACCGGAACCGCAGGACGAGTCCGCTGCCACACCGAGCTTGACCGCCGTGATCGAGACGAGTGACGGCACCACGGTGGCCACCGCCGAGGTCGACGGGGCGGCGATCGACGGGGCGACGATCGTCGAGGAAGTGACCCAGCACAACCGGACCATGGCCGACGCTGCGGCCGCCGCCGCGGATGAAGCAGCCCGTGCCACCGCCGCGAATGCAGAGCCGGTTGTGGCTGAGCCGGTTGTGGCTGCGCCGGTTGTGGCTGAGCCGGTTGTGGCTGAGCCGGTTGTGGCTGCGCCGGTTGTGGCAGCGCCGGTTGGTCGTGACCTGGAGGCAGACACAGGTCCCGCGGTCGGACCGGGCTCACTCGGTGGGAGCACCGCATCCGACGCGCGCAACACGCCGGCTGGTGGCACCACGGCC
>JAJAZD010000318.1 GCA_026785945.1 Pseudonocardia sp.
CTGCTGGAGTTCGCGGGCGGCGGACCGGCCGGGCGGCCCTGGGCCGACCCGCTGGAGACGGTCGCGGCGCTGCGGGACGTCGCCGGGATCACCGACGCCGTGGTGACCGGGCCGGACACCGCGTACGTGGCCGCACCCGCGGGCGGGGTCGACCTGGTCGCGCTGCGCCGGCACCTGACCGCGCACCTGCCCGAGCCCCTCGTGCCCGGGCACGTGGTCGTGCTGGACCGGCTCCCGCTCACCGCGCGGGGCGACCACGACCTGGCCGCGCTGCCCGCCTCGCCGAGCTGATTGCCCTCGCCGAGCTGACCGTTCCCACTGGATGCGCCGCGGCGCACCGGCGGGCCGGACGTGTCCGCGTGGACGGGCCCGGACGCAGCGGTGCCGCCGGGCAGGGCCTCATGGCTCCTGCCCGGGGGCGCCGCCGGTGGGTCGGTCAGCTCGCGGGCGAGAGCTCCCGGTAGGCGAGGGCCAGCGTGCGCGCCGCGGCCTGCACCGTCTCGAACGGCCGGGCCAGCGACAGCCGCACGAACCGCAGCCCGCTCGCTGGGTCGGCCCAGTGGAACGGCGCGCACGGCAGCACGTGCACGCCCCGCGCCAGTATCTCCTTGTGGAGCAGCGCGGAGTCGGGCCCGCCGTCGGGCAGCTCGATGCGGGCCACGCTGATCTGCGACGTCGGGTCGGCCAGCCGCAGCCCGACGGTCGCGATGGCCTCGGCGACCTCGGCGCGGTTGCGCTCCACGTGGTCGCGGGCCCGCTCGTAACCCCCGCGCACCCAGTCCCCGGACAGCGCCTCGACCAGCTGCAGCACCACCGGCGACGCGGCCAGCAGCGACTCGGAGAACGCGCGGTCCAGCGGCAGCGTCGTGCGCGCGCTGTGGGCGAGCATCCCGATCTTGAGCTCGTGAGTGGGCCAGAGCTTCCCGGTGTCCTCGATGACGATCCAGTCCGCACCCGCGTCGTCGAGCACCGCGTACGTGTCGTACTGGGCGTCGCGCACCTGGCCGCGGAAGCTCGCGTCGATGATCAGGGTCTGGCCGTGGCGCACCGTGTGCTCGGCGAGCGAGCGCAGGTGCTCCTGCGGCGTGACCAGCCCGGTCGGGTTGTTCGGCAGGGTCAGCACCACCGCGGCGACCGGCGCCCCGGGCCACTCCCGGGCGAGCAGCTGCTCCTCGGTGAACGGCACGAGCCGCAGCCCGCGGGTGACGAACAGGTCCGCGATGTTGTCGAACGTCGGGTGCAGGACGGCCACGGTCGCGCCGACCGGCAGCGCCCTCGCGACGATGTCGGTGGCGAGCGTCGAGGAGTAGCAGGAGAGGATCCGGCCGCTGGCCACCGGGGCGCCGTGCTGGCCGATCGCGGCGAAGAACGCGCGGTGGGCCGCGGTCTCGATGATCGGGAACGGGCGCGTGGTCGCCACGGCGAACATCTCCGGGATGCGGGCGACGATCGCCGCCTGCTCCGCGGTGAGGTCCAGGCGGGCGTGCCCGTCGGTGAGGTTGAGGCCACCGTCGACGTCGCTCAGGGCGTCGACCTCCATGGTGGTGAGGTTGGTCGTCTCGCTCACAGGTGATCGACCTCGCTCCCCGCACCGCGGTCACCGCGATGTGCTGCTCCGGCTGTCTCGTCACGTTCCAAGCTAGGTCCGCCCCGTGCGGGACCACCTGTCCCCGCTAACGGGGACCGATCCCGGGCCCGGGACTGCTCCTACGATCGCGGTGCAGGTCGGACGCCCACGTCGGCAGGAGGCCCCCGTGATCCACCAGCTGGCGCTGACGCCGGACGACAACGCCGCGCTCGCCCCGGTGCTGACCGACCTCGCGGCGTCCCACGACACCGTCGAGGACCCGCAGCTGGTGCGCCGCGCCCCGGTGCTGGCCCGGCGGCTGCCGGGCCACCTGCTGGAGTTCCTGGAGGAGTTCCGCCTGGCCGAGCCGTCGGCGCTGTGCGTCGTCTCGGGCCTGGACGTCGACGGGGACGCGCTCGGGGACACCCCCGAGCACTGGCGCGACTCGCAGACCGGGTCGCCCGCGCTCACCCAGGAGATCTTCTTCCTGCTGTGCGGCTCGGTGCTCGGCGACGTGTTCGGCTGGGCCACCCAGCAGGACGGCCGCCTCATGCACGACGTGCTGCCGATCCGCGGCCACGAGCACTACGAGCTGGGCTCCAACAGCCTGCAGCACCTGTCCTGGCACACCGAGGACGCGTTCCACCCGTGCCGCGGCGACTACGTGGCGCTGATGTGCCTCAAGAACCCCGACGAGGTGGCGACGACGGTGTGCGACGCCGCCGACGTCGACTGGTCCGCCCTGGACGTCGACGCGCTGTTCGAGCCGGCGTTCACGCAGATGCCCGACAACTCCCACCGCCCCGAGAACGCGTCCGAGTCCACCGGCGACCCCGTGGTCGACCGGTTGCGCAGGCGCAGCTTCGAGCTGATCCAGTCGTGGAACGACGACCCGGTGGAGCGCCCGGTGCTCTTCGGCGACCGGCAGGACCCCTACATGGCGCTCGATCCCTACCACATGAAGACCGACGGGTGGTCGGACCGCTCGACGGTGGCGTTCCAGGGCCTGTGCGACCGGATCGAGGCCGCGATGCAGGACGTGGCGCTGCGGCCGGGCGACTGCGTGTTCATCGACAACTTCCGCGCCGTGCACGGCCGCCGCTCGTTCCGGGCGCGGTACAACGGGTCCGACCGCTGGCTCAAGCGGCTCAACATCACCCGCAACCTGCGCGGTTCGCGCGCCTGGCGGCCCGCCCCCGACGACCGCGTCATCTACTGACCGGCGCTCCCCGCGCGCCGGCCGCGGCGAGCCGCTCGACGAGCACGGCGGTGGCCGCCTCGTCGGCGTTGCTGACGCTCACGCGCACCGCCCCCCGGTCGTCGGGCAGGAACGCCGTGCCGGGCAGCACCAGCACGCCGTGCTCGACGGCCAGCTCTCGCACCACGTCCCGGGTGGACCGGCCGGGGAACGGGTGGCGGACCCACCCGAAGAAGCCGCCGCACGACAGCAGCTCGAAGCCGCCGGGCCGGGCGGCCATCGCGTCGGCGAAGCGGGCGCGCTTGCCGGCGATCTCGCGGACCCGCTCGGCCCGCCACGCCTCCGCCCGGACGAGGCCCGCCCACGCGATCTCCTGCCCGATCCGCGGCGAGCAGATCGCCACGCAGTCCATCAGCTTCAGCACCTCGCGGTTCAGCTCCGGCGCGGCCACCACGGCGCCCACCCGGTAGCCGGGGATCGCGAGGTCCTTGGAGAACGAGTGCAGGCTCACCACCGTCGACCGCCACTGCGGGTCGGCGAACAGGTCGTGCGCCGGCCCAGTGGTGTCGCGGAACGAGCGGTAGGTCTCGTCGAGGACCAGCGCGACGTCGTGGCGGCGGGCCAGCTCGGCGAACGCGGCGATCTCGCCCGGCTCGACCGTCACGCCCGTCGGGTTGTTCGGCGTGACCAGCACGATCGCCCGCGTGCGGGAGGTGACGAGCGCCGCGGCGTCGGCGGCGCGGGGCACGAGGTCGGGGCCGGGTTCCAGGTAGACCGGCCGGATGCCGGCCATGCGCAGCCACATGTCGTGGTTGAAGTAGAACGGCAGGGGCAGGACGACCTCGTCGCCGGGCCCGGCCAGCGAGGACGCGACGAGGCTGAACGCCTGGTTGCACCCCGCGGTGACCACGACGTCCCGCTCGGCGACCCCGCCCGCGTAGTCGCGGCCGATCTCGTCGGCCACGGCGCGGCGCAGCTTCGGGATTCCCGGCACCTCGGTGTAGGTGCCGCCGTCGGCGCGGCGGGCGACCTCCGCGGCGTGCTCGACCATCTCCGGGGCCGGCGGGTACGGCGGCGCCGCCTGGGCGAGGTCGAGCAGGCCGGTGGCGCTCCCCAGCAGGTCGTAGGCCGCCCCGATCGGTGAGTCGACCGCACCGCCCGTCATCCCGGTCAGCCGCACGACTCACCCCTCCGTGGTCCCCGGCCGAGCCTTGCCGAGGTGCCCGCCCGCCGCAATCCCCGCTTCGCAGGACGTCCTCAGTGGTGCGCCGTCTTGAGCACGATCAGCAGCACCCCGATCCCGGCCGCCGCGGTGACCTCCAGCGCCAGGTGCAGGCCGGTGGCGTCGGACAGCCGGCCGATGCGGTACCCGATGAACGCCATCAGGGCGACCGTGAGCCAGGACGCGGCCAGTGCGGCGTAGGCCACGCCCACGCCCGCGACCCGCAGACCGGTGAAGCACAGCAGGACGGGCAGCCCGCCCTCGACCACGGCTGCCTCGTGGGGCAGGTTCGCCCTGACCCGCGTCCAGGCCCGGTCGCCGGGCCGGCTGATCCGCGAACCGAGCACCGTGGCGTAGAGGTGGGCGAGCGAGTACACGACCAGCATGAGGACGACGGACAGCGCGATCGCGCCCGTCCTGTCCGGCTGCACGCTCACCACGGTCATCGCCGCGGCGGCGAGGACCGCGCCGTAGAGGATCGCACCGGCGTTCTCGTCGAAGTGCCCGGTGAGCACCGCGGCCGGCCGTGTCCGAGAGCTGTCATCCACCACGAGGAGTCGTTCCGCCCCTGTCGGTACCGCCCCGCGCGGTGCGGGCCGGCCGATCGTGACCGCTTCGGACCGCGGACCGCGTCCCCCGCGTGGGGGGAGTTGCGCGGTCGTCGTCGGCCGGAGGGCGCCGGGGACCTGTGGCGGACCGCTGCGGACATCGGGCCGTATCCGGAACGTCTCGACACCGGACCCCGCGGCCGTCCCGACGGCCCCGTGACGAGCGGTCCCCGGGGCGGCGGCTGCGGCCGAGCACCCGGGGGCCCGAGCGGGGATCCGACGGGCTCTGCGCTCACCCGCGGATAGCCGTCGCCGGCAGCGGGCCTCCGTCACGGCGGGGGCAGGACGGCCCCTCGGCGTGGAGCGGGAGCGCCGCGGAGTGCGTGCCGTCCTCAGGCAGCGCGCACGGCCCGAGGAAGTAGATCCGGGGGGAGCGATGAGTCCGGCCGGGTGCCGTCGTCTCCAGGACGACACACCACCCGCGACACCACTCCACGGAGCACACCGTGACCAAGATCATCGCTGGCCTGTTCACCTCGGTCGACGGCGTCGTCGAGGACCCCCAGGACTGGCACTTCCCCTACTTCGACGACGAGGTCGGCGCCGTCGTCGGTGACCTCATGAAGCCGCGCATGCTGCTCGGCCGCACCACCTACGTCGGCTTCGCGGAGCACTTCGGGCCCCTGGCCGGCGACGAGTTCGCCGACCAGATGGCCGCACCGCCGAAGTTCGTTGTGTCCACCACCCTCCGGTCGGCCGACTGGGGCAACGCGACCGTCCTGGGCGCCGACTGGGCCGACCGGCTGCGGGAGATCAAGGCCGGCGACGGGCCGGACCTGGGCATGAGCGGCAGCGTCAAGCTCATCCGGTCGCTCATCGCGGAGGGGCTGCTCGACGAGCTGCACCTGCTCGTGCACCCCGTCGTCGTCGGCAAGGGCGCCCGGCTGTTCCCCGAGGACGGCGAGTCGTTCCCGCTGCCGCTCGCGTCGGCGACGCAGCTCGCCAACGGCACCGTGCACGTCGTGCACACCCCCGCCACGCGCTGACCCCGCCGGGCGTCATCCCGGGGCGCGCTCCCCGTCCCACCAGTCGAGCACCGCCGTCGCCCGCAGGGTCAGCCACCGGGAGGGCTCGCCCGCGGGAACGTCGACGTCGAACCACACCCGGCCCGGGTACGGGCCGTCCTGGCACCAGCGGCCGTCGGCCCCGCGGCGGGCGCGGAGCAGGTCGAACGCGTCGGCCATGCGGGGGTCGGGCGGGGTGCCGTCGTGCAGCGCGGCGGCGCGGAGGTGGTGCGCCGCGTCCAGGACGCTGTACTGCCAGCGGTGCGGGTACGTCAGGTGCACCGCCCACGGGCCGACCAGCTTGCCCGTGGACGCCCGGCGCAGCAGCCGCCTGGCCAGCAGGTACTCCGCGCCCGAGCGACGGGCGTCGCGGACGCGGTTCCGGTCGCCGGTGGCCCGCTCGTAGTCGAGCAGGGCCCGCAGCGCGCTGAGCGTGGAGTGGAAGGAGGACACGACCGACCCGTTCACCCACTCGCAGTTCCAGCCCCCGTCCGGCATGCGGTGCTCCAGGAACCAGTCGACGAGCCCGTCCACGTCGGCCTCCAGCCACAGCCCGCAGGACAGGACGGAGGCGTTGACGCAGCAGTCGACCTCGCCGGCCCAGTACGGCCGGTCGTCCTGGTCCCACCGGCTGTTCGCCGCGAGGCGCTCCGCGGTGTCGCCGAGCTCGGCGGCGTCGACCCCCCACTCCCGCAGCGCGTCGAGCGACCAGCTCGTCGCCGTCCACGGCTGGGACCCCTGCTGCGCCTCGGGGCCGCCCCAATCCCAGTCGGCGGGGAAGTACGCCCCGCCCGCCCACTGGCCGTCGGCGTCCTGCCGGGCGAGCAGCCGCGCGCCGAAGCCCTCGGCCGACACCTTCGCCCGCGTCGCCCCCCACACCTGCTCCGGGGCACCGAGCAGGTCCCGCTCCACCTGCCAGCGCAGAGCGGGGTCGGAGTCGAGCAGCCAGTCTGTCGTCGCGGCGTCGGGCATCCGGCGACAATAGCGGCCCTCCCACCAGTGGGAACGGGTGCCGCCGCGGACGGGCCGTCGCCCGTTCACGTGACGCCCCGCGCGCCCCCCGCCTCCCTAGTGTCGAACGCGGGAAGCCGTGCCAGGGAGGTGCTCGCGATGAGCCACGCCGACGTCGTCACGCCGCCAACGACGAGCGGGACGGGCGTCCATGACCTCGTCCGGGCGCAGGCGCGCGCGGACGGCGGCGCCCCGGCGCTCGTCGCCGCGGACGGGTCGGGCGCGGTGACCACCTACGCCGAGCTCCTCGACCGGGTCGACGCCCTGGCCGGCCGGCTGCGCGCGAGCGGGGTGGAAGACACGTTGAAGGCCCGGCAAATCGTCGTGTCGTCTCATTTTCTAACAGCGGGAACCGGGCGCGGCAACCGGAACGGGTGCGGTGCGATGTCGTCGTCCACGGTGTTCCGATGCCACGAAAAGGCCGCGCAGGAACCCGGGGTTATTTGAAACCAATCCGGGGACTGATGGTTGTTTTATCGTTCAACAAGGGAGAAC
>JAJAZD010000319.1 GCA_026785945.1 Pseudonocardia sp.
CCCCGGGGCCCCGCCCCCGCGCCGCCCGCCCGGGGGGGCGCGGGCCGCCGGGGGGGGGGGGGGGGGGGGGCCCCGCCCCCCCCCCCGCGACCACCGTCACCGGACCGGCCGCGCCCGGCACCCGCAGCGCCGCCGACAACGTTCCCGCCCCCGCCAGCTCCGACGCGGCAACCTGTGCGCGCGCCAACTGGTCCTTGGCCAGCCGGCGTGGGACGACAGGGCTGACTGCGACACCGAGCTGGCTGGTCATCTGCAGGCACAGGTGCCGAACCAGCTTCTCCCAGGACATCGTGACCGCGCCGATCTTGCGGTCGGCGGCGCGCAGCGTGTTCGCCGCAACAGCCTCCCGGACCGGAACCCACGCCGCACCCATGTCGTCGAACACGGCCGCACCGGAGCGTGGGTGTTCCAGGTAACGGACCAACTCGGCCAGCAGCCACGCCTGCAACCGGTCCTCGACCCCACGGTGCGCCAACTGCATCTGCGCTTCGTGCAGAACCTCCGACCAGGCGATGTGGTGCAGCGCGACCTTGCGCAGCTTCCGCCCGTCGACGGTGAGCGGGTGCAGCCCGCCGACCGGCGCGAGATCGTTGGACAAGGTGATCACTGCGTCGTAACCCTGCTGGCGAGCCAGATCGAGGTAGCGCTCGACCTGCTCCTGGCGCAGGGGGCTGATGCCGGGTCCGGGAGACCCGACGTGCCCGGATCGCGAGCTGATTCCCAGGCGCACCTCAGGTGCCTCCCAGACTCCCGGCGCAGTGTCGATCCCATGGGCCGTGTGGCCGAACCATCGTCACAGCGCACCGGCGCGGCGTCGATCGAGCGACAGCGGGAGAGTGTGATGAACGACGAGCAGAGGGAGCAGCGCGCGCAGGGGTACGCCCCGACCGACGCGTCCCACCGGCAGTACCCCGTTCCGTCCTACGCGGGAGCGGGCGCCCACCTCGGCGCCGACCAGCCGAACCCCGGTCCCGCGGCGGGGCACGCCTGGCCCGGGGGCACCCCGTACGGAGTGAACCCCCATCCGGTGCCCGCCGCCACGGTGACCGAGCGACGCGGACGGACGATGACCGGGATCGTCGCCGCCGCGTTGGTCGCCGGCCTGGTCGGTGCGGGGGCCGGCTTCGGCGGTGCGTACGCGCTGTTGGGCGACGGCAACCCGACGACGCAGCTGACCTCGGTCCCCTCCGTGACGAACGCGGCGAGCACCGTGCCCGGCTCCGTGGCCGATGCCGCCGCGAAGGCCACCCCCAGCACCGTCGACATCCGGGTCACCACCGGCCAGGGCACTGCCGAGGGCAGCGGGGTCGTCCTCACCGCGGACGGCGACGTCCTGACCAACAACCACGTCGTGGCGGGCTCGGGCAACGACATCACCGTCACCCTCGTCGACGGCTCCGAGCATCCCGCCACGGTCGTCGGCACCTCACCGAGCTACGACCTCGCCGTCCTCCGGATCGAGAGGGTCTCGGGCCTGACGCCGGCGACACTGGGCCGCGGCGAGGACGTGCGGGTCGGCCAGCAGGTCGTCGCGATCGGCTCGCCGCAGGGTCTCACCGGCACCGTCACCACCGGCATCGTGAGCGCCTTCGACCGCACCGTGGCCGTGCGGGGTCAGGACGGCTCCGGGGTGGTCTACAACGGGCTACAGACCGACGCCCCGATCAACCAGGGCAACTCCGGTGGCCCGCTCGTGAACCTCGACGGCCAGGTCGTCGGCATCAACTCCGCCATCGCGACGAGCGGCGGGCAGAGCACCGGCAGCATCGGGCTGGGTTTCGCGATCCCCGTCGACCAGGCCAGGCGCGTCGCGCAGGAGATCATGGCCACCGGCGCCGCGACCAAGCCGGTGCTCGGCGTGGCGGGCGACCCGAGGTCGTCGACAAGGTCGGGCGCGCAGCTCGCCTCCGTGCAGGGCGGCTCCCCCGCCGCGGCCGCGGGGCTCGCCGCCGGCGACGTCGTGACCAAGGTGGGTGACGCGAAGGTCGATGACTTCTCCGACCTGATCGCCCGCGTCGGCGGGAACGCTCCGGGCGACGAGGTCACCCTGACCCTGGCCGACGGGCGGACCGTCGTGGTCACCCTCGGCAGCCAGCCGGACCGTGCCGCCACCACCGACACCGGCGGGGAGAGCTCCGGCCCCTTCGGCGGCCGCTCCCCGTTCGGCACCAACCCCAACGGCGGCAACTGAGCGATCACACCCCCCAACCCCGCGAGTCGGGCCCTGAATGCGCGCGAGTCGGGGTTTCCGTGCGCGCGAGTCGGGCTCATCGTGCGCACCCGACTTGCCTTCACGAGCCCGGTCGCAGCCCGCTTGCGGGCGTCCGACGCGCGACTCGCCGACATTCACAGCCCGACTCCCGCGCATCGAGAGCCCGACTCGCGCGCATCGGGAGCCCGACTCGCGCGCACGGAAACCCCGACTCGCGGGGTCAGGGGGTGAGCCAGGACCGGATCGCGGCGCTGTCGGCGTCCAGGGCGGGGGGCGGGCGGCGGTAGGACGGGGGCGTGGCCGAGTAGGTGACCGGGTTCCGGAGGCCGGGTACGCCGCCCGGCTCCACCACCGGGTCCAGGCCGAGGCGCTGGGCCAACGCGATGCCCTCGTCGACGCTGTTGATCGGGCCGCAGGGCACCCCTGCCGCCGTGAGCACCTCGAACCACTCATGCGCGGTGCGGGTGGCGAGCCGTTCCAGGAGCAGGGGGCGCAGGGCGTCGCGGTGGGCGTTGCGTTCGCCCATCGAACCGAAGCGCGGGTCGTCGAGGAGCTCCGCCGCGCCGATCGCGGTCGCGAGGCGGCGGAACTGGTTGTCGTTGGCCGCGATGACGATCAGGTCGCCGTCGCCGGTGGGCAGCGGCTCGTAGGGGAACAGGCTCGGGTGCGCGTTGCCGAGCCGGCGCGGCACCACCCCGCCCGCGAGAACCGCCGAGGTCTGGTTGACCAGCCCCGACAGCGCCGCCGACAGCAGGTTCGTCTCGACCCGCTGGCCCTGCCCGGTGGCGTCGCGGTGCCGTAGCGCGGCCAGGATCGCGACGGCCGCGTGCAGGCCGGTGATCACGTCGAACACCGCGACGCCCGCCCGCAACGGCGACCCGTCCGTCTCGCCCGTGACGCTCATCAGGCCCGACATCGCCTGCACGAGCAGGTCGTAGCCGGGCAGCGACGCTCCCCCCGCAGAACCGAAACCGCTGATCGAGCAGTAGACGACGCCCGGGTTGACGGCCGCCACCGACCCGTGGTCGAGGCCGAAGCGGCTCAGCCCGCCGGGCTTGAAGTTCTCGATCATGACGTCGGCGCGGGCGGCGAGGCGGTGGGCGAGCGCGAGGTCGGCCGGGTCGGCGAGATCGAGGACGATCGAGTGCTTGTTGCGGTTGATCGCCAGGTAGTAGGTGGCGACGCCGTCGGCCGTGGTGGGCGGCACCCAGGTGCGGGTGTCGTCGCCGGTGCCGGGACCCTCCACCTTGATCACCGTGGCACCGAGGTCGCCGAGCAGCATCGTGGCGTAGGGGCCGGCCAGGATGCGGGAGAAGTCGGCGACCACCACCCCGGCCAGCGGTCCGGTGGCCCTGTTCCCGTCGTCGTCGCGGTCGTCGATCATGCCGCCAGTGTCCTGCACCCCGGCGGCTGCCGTCGGCCAGGCGACGTGGCGCGAGTCGAACAGAAGATATACCGGTCGACCGGTACAGTTCGGAGCATGAGGAACACCCGAACCCGCCTCCTCGACGCAGCGACGCACGTCACGCTGACGATCGGCGCCGACAAGCTCACCCTCGCCGCCGTCGCCGCCGAGGCGCGGGTGAGCAAGGGTGGCCTCTTCTACCACTTCCCCACCAAGCAGGCGCTGGTCGCTGGACTGGTCGAGCGCCTCGTCGCACAGCTCGGCGCCGCGCTGGAGGCGGCGGGAGACGAACCGGGCGCCGCCACCCGCGCCTACCTCGACAACACCGTAGAGCCCGCGCACACCGGCGCCGGTGCGGGTGCCGACCGGGTCACGGCCGCCCTGCTGGCCGCCGCGCTGATCGACCCCGAGGCCCTGGCCCCCTTGCGCGAGCTCTACGGCCGCTGGCAGCGCCGGCTGGAGCACGACGGCATCGACGCGGCGGGTGCCACCGCCGTCCGGCTCGCCGTGGACGGGTGGTGGCTGGCCCGCCTGCTGGACCTCGCCCCACCCGCGCCCGGGCTCCACGAACGCACGCGAGCCGTCCTGACGACCCTCATCGCGGCGGGCTGACCCGTGCGTCGGTCGTTGCGGCCTGTCGGAGCCACCCGCCGGGGCTACGGTCGCGGGGCCCCAGTCCCAGACCTCCGGCGAGCAGGAGAAGACCGTGTCCGTGGCGATCACCGACGACCACCGGGCGCTCGCCGAGGTGGCGCGCTCCTTCCTCGTGGGGCAGCGCTCCGCCGCGCGCGGGCTGCTCGACGCCGCCGACGAGCCGCTGCCCGCGTTCTGGAAGGCGATGCCGGGCTGGCTCGGGCTCCACGTGCCCGAGGAGTACGGCGGCGAGGGCGCCGGGATCGCCGAGCTGGCCGTGGTGCTCGAGGAGCTGGGACGGGTGGTCGCGCCCGGGCCGTTCCTGCCGACGGTGCTGGCCTCGGCGCTACTGGTCGAGGCGGGTACCCCGGAGCTGAGGTCGGCGTTGCTGCCCGGCCTCACCGACGGCTCGACGGTCGGGGCGGTCGGCCTGCGGGGCGTCCAGGACGGCGACGGGCGGGTGAGCGACGAGCTGGTGCTCGGCGGCGGGCTCGCCGACGTGCTACTGCTGGTGGTCGGGGACGACGTGCTGGTCGTCGAGGCGGGGGTGACGGTCCGGGAGTCACCCCCGGTGCTCGATCCGACCCGGCGCTCGGTTCGCGTGCACACCGACGCCGGCGCGGCGCTGGGCCGACTCCCCGGTGCGGCGGCCGTGGCCCACCGCCTGGCCCGCGTACTCGCCGCGGCGGAGGCGGCCGGGAGCGCGCACGCCTGCCTGGACATGGCGGTCTCCTACGCCAAGGAGAGGCAGCAGTTCGGCCGGGCCATCGGCACGTTCCAGGCCGTCAAGCATCACTGCGCCAACCTGTTGCTCGACGCCGAGCTGGCCGTGGCGGCGGCATGGGACGGCGCGCGCGGCGCAGGCGGCACGCCCGTCGACGGGCACCAGGCGGAGCTGGCGGCAGCGGTCGCAGCAGCGCGTGCGGTGCCGGCCGCGGTCCGGGCCGCGGAGCTGAACATCCAGCTGCACGGCGGCATCGGCTTCACCTGGGAGCACGACGCACACCTCTACCTGCGCCGGGCCCTGACGCTCGCCGCGTTCGTCGCGCGGACCGGGGACCCCGTGCGCGACGTCGCCCGGCTCGTCGGCGCGGGCGTGCGGCGCGCGCCCGATCTCGATCTTCCGCCCGAGGCCGACGGCTACCGGGCTGCCGCGCGGGCGTTCGTGGCGTCGATCGCCGGGAAGGACGACCGCGCCCGCCGAGCGGCTCTCGTCGAGTCGGGCTACCTCGTGCCGCACTGGCCGCCGCCATGGGGCCGGGACGCCTCGGCCGCCGAGCAGCTGGTGATCGAGCAGGAGTTCTCGGACGTGGAGGTGCCGAGCCTCGGCATCACGGCCTGGGTCATCCAGACCGTCGCGCAGCACGGCGACCCGGAGCAGCTCGAGCGCTGGGTGGCGCCGACGCTGCTGGGCGAGGTCGAGTGGTGCCAGCTGTTCTCCGAGCCGGGAGCGGGATCCGACGCGGCCGCGATCTCGACGCGCGGCGTGCGGGTGGACGGTGGTTGGCGCGTCACCGGCCAGAAGGTGTGGACGACCGGCGCGCACCTGTCCGACCGGGGTTTCGCCACCGTTCGCACCGACCCGTCGGGTGCCAAGCACGCCGGCATCACGATGATGGCGATCGACCTGCGCACCGAGGGCGTCGACGTCCGGCCGTTGCGCGAGCTCACCGGTGACGCCCTGTTCAACGAGGTGTTCCTGGACGACGTCTTCGTCCCCGACGCGGACGTGGTCGGCCAGGTCGGCCAGGGTTGGCGCGTCGCGCGCGCCACGCTGGGCAACGAGCGTGTCTCCATCGGTGGCGGCAGCGCCGGGCAGATCCCCCTACGGGCGCAGGACCTGCTGCCCCTGGCCGCGGCATCCGCCGACCGGCACACGGCGGAGAGGGAGGTCGGCGCCCTGATCACCGACGAGCTGACGATGCGGCTGATGCTGCTGCGGCAGGCCGCCCGCGCTGTGGGCGGGACCGAGCCCGGGCCGGAGGGCAACCTGTCGAAGCTGTTCTCCTCCGAGCACGCACAGCGGGTGGCCGCGCTCGGGGTGCGGCTGGCGGGCGCCGCGGCCGTGACCGGCGGGAACGACCTGGTCATGCGCTCCTACCTGTGGGCGCGCTGCCTCACGATCGCGGGTGGCACCTCGGAGATCGCCCGCAACCAGGTGGCCGAGCGCATCCTCGGGCTCCCGCGGGACCCGCTGGTGCGCTGAGCCGCCGAGGCCCCGGCCGGGGCCTCGGCGCTGTGTTCAGCCGCGGGCAGCCCGGCCTCATCGACCAGTTCGACGACACCGTCCGCACCGGGGTCGACGGCACCTCGCCGGCCCGGAAGGTGAAGGGCTTCACCGACGGCACCGACAACGTCGCCAGCGGCCGATGACCGCCGACGAGATCACCCGCAACTGCGGCTGACCCCGTCGCGAGGTGGAGGAACCATCGTTACGGACGCCGCCTCGGCAGGGCGACCGTGACGGTGGTGCCCCCGGCAGGCGTGCTCGTCATCGCCCACCTGCCACCGTGGTCGTCGACGATCGCCCGCACGATCGCCAGTCCGCGGCCGGTGCCCGTTCCGTCGGATGCGGGAGCCGGCCCGGTGTCCTCGACGAGGATCGTCGCACCGGTCACCGACGGCACGACCCGGACCGTGACCGGACCGCCGGCCAGCGAGTGGGCCGCGGCGTTGCCGAGCAGGTTGTCGAGCACCTGCCGCAGCCGGTCGGGATCACCGGTCACGACACACGGTTGTGGCGCCCACAGGTCAACGTCCCGGTCCGGATGCAGGACACGCAGCGCCGCCGCGGCGTCGGCCGCCACGAGGTCCAGCCGGACCGGCACCTGCCGGGGGCATGGCGCCGCGCCGACGTCCGTGCCCGTCCCGCCGCCCACGTCCTCACCGAGCCGGCTGATCATCCGCGACATCCGCGCGCACTCGGCCTGGATGCGGGCCAGCGCGTCGGAGGTCGTCGCGTCGGGCCCACCGCGGCGCTCGGCGTGGCGGCGGAGCAGAGCCGCGTATCCCTGCAGCGAGGTCAACGGCGAACGCAGCTCGTGGGCGAGGTCGGCGACGAGCCGACGCCGCCTCGTCTCGGCACGCCGGCTCGCCCGCTCGACCTCGAACGACCGCATTCCGATCACCACCGCGGCGGCGACACCCACGACGATCGCGCGGTGGGCACGTCCCCGCCGAGGCGCTCCCGCACGGCCGGTCATCGGGGAGCCTCCTCGGCCGGACGGGGTGGGCGCACCATGTAGCCGACTCCCCGCACGGTGTGGATCAGCTCGGGCGCGCCCGAGTCGACCTTGCGGCGCAGGTAGCCGATGTAGATCTCCACCGACTTCGTCGGTCCGGGGATCCTGTGGTTCCACACCCGATCGAGGATGGTCTCCCGGGACAGCACGACATGCACGTTGCGCATGAGCAGGCGCAGCAGCTCGAACTCCGTGGCCGTGAGCGCGATCCGCCGCCCGGCTCTGGTGACCTCGTGGCTGTCCTCGTCCAGAACGAGATCGGCCACCCGCAGTGTCGCAGAACCCCCGGATCGCTCCCACCGGGAGCGGCGCAGCACCGCGTGCACCCGGGCGATCAGCTCGTCGAGGAGGAACGGCTTGAGCACCCAGTCGTCGGCCCCCGCGCGCAGCGCCTCGACCCGGTCGGGCACCGAGTCGTGCCCGGTCAGGACGATCACCGACATTGCGTCGGCGGGGAGCGCGCGCAGGAGCGCCAGGCCGTCGGGCTGCCCCGTGCCGTCCAGCATGAGGTCGAGAAGCAGCAGGTCGGGTGGGTGGCTGCCGATCGCCTCCCGGGCCGCATCGGCCGACGCCGCGGTGGTGACCTCGAAACCCTCCATCCGGAGGCCCGACGCGACGAGGTGACTGACGTTCTCCTCGTCGTCGACCACCAGGATGCGCGCGCTCAGCTCCACACTCCCGTCGGCAGTGCACCTGACCGCTCGGCGGCCGGGCGGGGGCCGGTGGGCGGTGTTACTCCGGACACGGATCCCCCACGCGATCGGTTCGATCCATTTCGTGAGGAAGCTGCGACCAACGCGGGGAGCTCGGCCGCGCCACCCGAGCCGTGCACCAGCCGCCGTGCGACGCCCCGTGCACCAGCACGAACATGGTCACGCCGCCGAGCATCCCCCGACCGTCGCCATGGGAAGGACCGCCATCACTCGAAGCGGACCGGCTGCCCCGAGGACTCCAGCACCGCCATCCAGAGGTCGCCGTGCGGGTCGACCTGGTTGCGGCGGCTCACCGCCACACCCATCGGGATGTGGACGAACCGGCGCCGGTAGCGCCCCACCACCATCTCGGTGCGCCCCGACATCGCGGCGTGCACGGCGGCCTGGGAGAGCCGGACGCAGTAGACGGAGTCGTAGGGGTTGGCGGGCACGCTGCGGATCGCGTAGCTGGGGTCTATGTAGCGGATGGAGGTCTCGATGCCGGCGTCGGCGAAGTGGTCGGCGATCCGTCTTCGCAGGTAGGGGCCGATGTCCTGCAACCGGGTGTTGCCCGATGCATCCCGCGGGGAGTGGTCACCACCCTCCCCCTGTGCGCCCAGCAACTCCTGACCGGCACCCTCGGCCGCCACGATCACCGCGTGCCCCCGTTCGGCGACGCGCCGGCGCAGGTGTGCGAGCAGCCCGCCCTCCCCGTCGAGGGCGAAGGGGACCTCGGGAATCAGCACGACGTCGGCGTCGGGGCGGGCCAGGGCGGCGTAGCAGGCGATGAAACCGGAGTGCCGGCCCATCAGCTTGACCATGCCGATCCCGTTGGCCGTCGACTTCGCCTCGACCGTGGCGGCGCGGATGGCGTCGGCGGCGTGGGAGAAGGCGGTCTGGAACCCGAAGCTCTGGTCGATGTAGGGGATGTCGTTGTCGATCGTCTTGGGGATCCCGACCACCGCGAGGCGCAGCCCGCGCTCGGCGACGGTGCGGGCGATCCCCATCGCCCCGCGCATCGACCCGTCGCCGCCGACGACGAACAGGACGTTGACGTGCAGCCGCTCGAGGCAGTCGACGATCTCCTCGGGGTCCTGCGGGCCGCGCGAGGTGCCGAGCACCGTCCCACCGTCGGTGGAGATGTCCCGGACGCTCTCGGGGGTCAGCTCGACGACGTCGTGGCCGTAGGAGGCGATGAAGCCCTGGTAGCCGTTGCGGATGCCGACGACGCGCCGCACCCGGTAGTGGTGGGTGAGCGTGCGGACCAGCCCGGCGATCACGTCGTTGAGGCCGGGGCACAGGCCGCCGCACGTCACGATAGCGGCGCGGGTCTTGGACGGATCGAAGAAGATCTTCTTGCGCGGCCCGCACGGCTCGAACCCGGGCAGCTCGGACGCCGGCACGTTGCGGGCGGAGATGCCGGCGAGGGTGTCGTCGAGCAGCACGCGGTCGTGCTCGTCGACGTAGTGCTCGGTGGTCTGGCGGGCGTCGAGAAGAGGGGCCATCGGCGAGGTGATGCGAGCCGGACCGAGAGCGGCGATCGCCAGGTCGGGCGAGGTCTGGACGCGCGGCAGCTCGACCACGTTGTCGTGGTGCTCGTGGTTGTCGTGGTGCTCGTGCCCGTACGCTGTGCTCACGGCGGACTCCTGCGACGCTTTCCGGACGGGGGCGGCGCCACTGCCGAGTGCCCTCTTGACCGTTTCAGTATCCTCCTGCGGTGCCCCACGCGGCTAGAGGGGGCCCAGCAGGCGCCGCACAGCGATCTCGATGACCACCCGCTCAGGGTTGACCCGCGGCTCGCGGTAGCGCGCGGCGTACCGACGCACCGCCTCGGCGACGGCGTCGGGCTCACTGCGGACGGTGGCCTCGCCCTCCAGTGTGGACCAGCGCCCGCCGTCGAACTGGGAGACGACCGCGACGCCGTTCGCGGCGGCGTTGCGGGCCTTCTGCGAGCCTCCGCCGCAGATCACGCGGGCAAGCCGGGCGTCGAGATCGAGGGTGACGCCGACCGGCACGACGTGCGGGCTCCCGTCGCGGCGCAACGTGACGAGGGTGGCGATCCGCCGCTCCGTCCAGAACGCCCGGAACTCCTCGGAGACCTGCTGGGGATCAAGAGCGCGGGGCACGCGATCAAGGTACGCGCGGCAGCCGGACCTCCCGACCACGACTCCGGAAGCGTCCGTGACGTCAGCACCGCTGACGGGCAGACCGCAGGCCACAGGTGGACTATTCACGAGGCGGGCGACCAGGTGCTGATGATCTGGCGGCACCGATTCGTCGTGGATCGCTGGACGTGGGAACTGCCCGGCGGCCATCTCCGCCCCGGCGAAGATCAGGGGGCCTGCGCGGCGCGTGGTGGAGGAGGAGACGGGCGCTCGTACGGCACCACTGCCCGTCGGGGCTCACATGGGGGTGAGGCAAGGACCGGAACCGAGGGCCGCGAGTCCCTCGCGGTCGCCGGGGCCGAGCTCGACCGCGTCGCCCGACTGGGCCATGAGCTCGCCAGGATCGGTGACGTGGTCGAGCCCGACCAGGTGGCCGAGCTCGTGCAGCAGCACCGCCCGGGCGGTCGCCATGGAGTCGGGGTCGGCCATGGCCTGCTCGAACCAGGTCCGGTCCAGCGCGACGGTACCGGTGACGTACCGGCTCTCGCTCGGGTCGCCCTGCGACGCGCTGATGCTGGTCGAGACGCCGACGACATCGCCTCCCAGGAGCGGGAACTCCGCCTCGTCGGCCCAGGCGATGAGCACCGGCGCCACATCGGATCCGTACCGGTCGGGCTGGACGGCGCTTCGGCCCTCGACGAGCTGCTCGCTCGTCACCCCCTCGTCGACGAACTCGAGTCCGGTGGCGTCGCCGATCTCGCGGACGGCGGCGCGCAGCTGCTCCGCGCCACCTCGGGGCATCCCCACCGGATTGAACACGAAGCGGATCGGGCGGCAGGGATCGAAGGAGACCGGCCGACCGGAGGGCAGCGTCTGCTGGAAGGTGTGAGCACCCGTCGAGCCGACCGGCACGGCCACCCGCATCCGGTCCGATCGAGTATCGGACCGTGGCTCGGGCAACGCTGCGCCGGTCGCCGGCTGCTCGCCGTTGGACTGCAGCTGTGACATCCCGCCGAGCACCACGACGAGGCCGACCATCGACAGTGCGAACAAGCTCGCCAGTCGCCTCTGCGTTCGCGGCCTGGGCGTGAGGCGCCGTCGGGTGAGCGGGCGCGCGGGCACCGCCCCGAGACCATACGTGTTGTCCAGCGCGTCCAGCTCCGAAAGCCTGCTGGCCATCTCGCGGTAGCGCCACCAGGCCCTGAGCCTGTTCACCGGTCCCAACGGGAGCCCCTTCTCGTGATCGTGCCCCGGCGCGGGGACGGGAGAGCGTCTGTCCCGGAAGATGCGGGGGAACAGAGATGCAGTGTTCGATCAAACTCCGGGTGAACGGTGGTGGATCGTCGGACACCAGGCCATGCCACCCCCGTCGCGATGCCATGCCGGGGCGGCCGTCGAGAACGTCGGCCCGCGAGTGCTCTCCGACGATCGTCGAGACACGCCCCCCTCGATCAGCGGGTCCCGGGGCGGAAGATCAGGCAGGAGCTGGTGGCGTGAGCGCACAGGCGGCCGGCGCCGTCGAACAGCCGGGCCTGTGATGTACAGCGCTGTATCGCGCAGTTCTGGGCACTGGTAGTCGGCGTCGTCTGTCCCGCTGGGCAGCCTCCGGGCACTTACGCTGGCGCGGTGTCCAGCGGCTTCGAGGTTGTCCGTGCAGGCTATGACCAGATCGGACCCCGCTATCGGGACTGGTCACGGTCCAGCCAGGTCCGCCTGCGATGGGTAGCCCGGCTACTCGACGAATCAGGACCCGACAGCGTTGTCGTCGATCTTGGATGCGGACCCGGGGAGCCTGCTACTCGTCTGCTCGCCGAGCACCACCGGGTGCTCGGGGTCGACGGCTCGCTCGTCCAGCTGCGCCTTGCCCAGACCGCGGCCCCAGCCGCCGGCCTCGTACAGGCCGACATCACTCGACTCGCCATGCGCCCGGGCAGCGTTGATGCGGTCGCATCGTTCTACATGCTCGGACATGTCCCTGCCCGACTTCAGCCGGCGCTGCTCGCGGCGGTGGCGTCATGGCTGCGTCCCGGAGGGTTGCTGCTGACCAGCGCTCCGCTCATGACCGGTGACCACCACGAGCCCGACTGGCTCGGAGTACCGATGTTCTTCGGCGGGATGGGGGAGGACGCCATACGCCGCGCCGTCATCGCTGCCGGGCTCCACGTCGAAACGTGGGAGGTCGAGGAGGACGAAGGTGACGGCGTGATCGTGTCGTTTCTGTGGCTCATGGCTCGACGTCCAGTCGACGTGCAGGCGCCCTAAGCAGAGCCGTCAACGGACCATGCAGGTCGGTGATCCGTGCCCGGGTGGGATCCTCGCCGAGTGGACCGGTGTCTCACTTCCTTGGAACTGGGACACCGTGGGAGCGACAGTCGACCGGCGTCGACGGCGCAGCTCGCGGTGTCCCGGAAGTCAGGTCCACAACGACGTGTCGGAAGGCTGCTACGGAGACGACTATCGGTACGGTCCCGGGTGTGGATCTCGGGTACGCGCGGGTGTCGACCGCCAGCTGCACGCCCTGACCGAGGTCGAGATCCCGGCCGAGCGGATCTATGTCGACAAGAAGTCCGGATCGACCACCGACCGGCCCGGGCTGCGCGCGGTGCTCGGCTACGCCCGCGACGGCGACGTGATCGTGATGCACACCCTCGACCGGCTCGGCCGCACCGTGCGCGACACCCTCAACCTGATCCACGACCTCGCGCAGCGGGGAGTGGGGGTGCGCAACCTCGCCGACCCGATCCGCATCGACTCCTCCAACCCCGAGGATCCGATGGCGCAGCTGGCCGTCGTGCTGCTGGCGTTGTTCGGACAGATGGAACCTACCTACACCCTGGAGCGCGCCGCGTACGCCCGCTCGGTGGCCACCGCGAAGGGCCGCGAGGTTGGGCGGCCTTCGGTGGTGGATCCACACAAGCTCGCCTATGCCGCGCACCTGCGCGAGGCCGGGGACACCATCTCCGAGATCGTCGCCAAGACCGGCATCGCCCGCTCCAGCCTCTACCGCCACCTCCCAGCCCGCCCGGCGGACACGCTCACCGCCGCGGGCATCGACCAGGCCCCGCCGTGACCGAAACGTCCTCGTCGCCGGACGGGCTCGCTGCGGTCAACGAGCACAAGCGCGACGCCGCGATGCGCCGCAGGGTCCGTCCCGAGCTGGCGCAGCTGGTCGAGGGCTTGGCCCTGCGCCGCCCTGCCCCACCCCGTGCGGTCATCCACGGCAGGTCAGCGAGCTCGCCGACCGGCGCGGTTGGGCGGCCCCGAGCTACCGCACCGTGTGCGACATTGTCGCCGCGCTGGATCCGGCGCTGGTGTGTCTGGGCACCGCGGGCGCGAGCGCTACAGCGAGGTGTTCGAGCTGGTGCCCCGCCGCGAAGCGGACGCGCCGAACGAGACATGGCAGGCCGACCACACCAAACTCGACCTGTGGATCCGCACCCCGACCGGGGAACCCGCCCGGCCCTGGCTCACCGTGATCCTCGACGATCATTCCCGCGCGGTGGCCGGGCCATGTGCTCGCCGCAGCGGTGACCGCCGAACGCGCCGACGGCGTGAGCTGGGACGACATCGCCGCCGCCCTCGGCACCGACCCCGACACCACCCGACACCAGCCGACACCAGCCGACACCAGTGGACTCCCGCCATCCGGCCACGGATGGTTCCCACGTTCACTGCTGTTCGGTCGACAGGTTAGGCACTCGGCTATACCCCTGCGGCATCGCCACGGTTACGCCGTAGTAACTGGTCAGGCCCGAGCGGATCGGCGGGTCAAGCGGCTGCGGGCATCCAGGGGCGGCCCTCGGCGAGGGTGACGAGGGCGTCGAAGAAGTTGATGCCGTGCTTCACAGCGGTGGCGAGGTAGCTGCGGATGGCGCAGA